>BNZF01000020.1 GCA_026000865.1 Clostridia bacterium | reverse complement strand
TAAGCTACGAAAATATATGCGGACATTGCCCGCTCGTGGCTAATTGTTATTGTTATTTTAAAATAAGTTGCAAAAATATATGCGGTTATGGCTCCTTGCTTTGTGACAGAATCAGAGCCTTGTCTTAGCGTTTACGCGTAGACGGGACACGAAGTGTTTATCCGCTCACGGTTAATTGCTATTGTTATTTTAAAATAAGTTGCGAAAATATATGCAGGCATTGACCGCTGGATTAATATTATGAAAAAAATTCTATGGTTAGGGTCAACGGGATTTATATCCCAAAACATACTATCATTTTTTAAAGAAAAATATTGTGTTGACAGTCCAAAAAGAGAACAGCTAGATTTAACTGATAGCGACGAAGTAAAACAATATATTGAAAAAGGCAACTATGATGTTATAATCAATACTGCAACACCCACAGGGCAAAGCGGAAAAGACAAGAGTGATGACATTTTTGAGTTATCTCTGCGAGCTTTTATGTCTTTGGCAAATTGTTATGATTTATACGGCAAAATGATTTATATCGGCTCGGGAGCTGAATATGGTAAACATAGAGCCATTCAAAATATAAAAGAAGAAGAATTTGGCTGTGTCTTACCAAAAGATTCTTATGGTCTGGCAAGATTTATTATGAGTGAACTGTCTACTAATTCTGCTAATTCCGATAATTCCGCTAAATATAACAATATTTATAATCTGCGGTTATTTGGTTGCTATGGCAACACTGACCCGCCATTTAAGCTAATTCCAAGCATTCTTCAAAACATTAAAGACGGTGTCAAAATAACTCTTAGACAAAATGTTTTTTTTGATTTTCTTTATGTAAAAGACATAATTCCTGTTTTTGATTATTTTATTAATAACACACCACAGCATAATTTTTATAACCTTACAAGCGGAAAATCAATATTAATCGGCGACATTGCTTTTGAAATTTGTAAACAATTGGGTTCAGATTTGCCAATAGTTTTTCAAAAAGACGGACTTGCCTTAGAATATACAGGAAACAACGACCGCCTGAGAACGGAAATTCCAAATTGGACGCCTACTTCGATAGAAAAAGGAATTATGGAGATACTTAAAAATGAAAATATCAAATTTTGAAATTAGTTCAAAAACTTTTATCATAGCTGAAATCGGCATAAATCATAATGGAGATATTGAAATTGCTAAAAAGCTTATTTCTGCTGCAAAAGATGCAGGTTGTGATGCTGTAAAATTTCAAAAACGCACCGTTGACGTAGTTTATACTTCTGCTGAACTCGAAAATCTGCGAGAAAGTCCGTTTGGAAAAACTAACGGCGACCTTAAACGCGGTTTGGAATTTGGTTTTGAAGAATATTCCGAAATTGACCGTTTTTGCAAAGAAATCGATATTCTTTGGTTCGCGTCACCTTGGGACGAACAATCGGTTGATTTTCTTGAAAAATTTGATGTTCCTTGTTATAAAATTGCGGCGGCAAGTTTAACGGACAAAGGCTTGCTCGAAAAGATAAAAGCAACTGGCAAGCCAATATTACTCTCAACAGGAATGAGTACTCTTGAAGAAATTGACAAAGCAGTTGCTCTGCTTGGAAAAGAGAATTTACTCTTGTTTCATTGTCAATCGTTATATCCTTTGCCACCGCAAAAAGTGAATTTGAACGCAATTAACACCTTGAAAAATCGTTATGATGTACCTGTCGGTTATTCTGGTCATGAAGTTGACAGTGTTTTATCTGCTGTTGCGGTTGGGTTAGGAGCGTTAGCAGTTGAGAGACATTTTACTCTTGACCGTAATATGTGGGGAAGTGACCACAAAGCTTCAATTATTCCAAGTGAAATGAAGGACATGATTGATAACATAAGATTAGTTGAAATTGCTCTCGGAAGTGGTGAAATAAATATTCTGCCTGACGAAATTGCAGTCAAACAGAAATTGAGAAGAGTTGAAAGTTTATAGTTAATGGACTGTTAGTTTGACTCACGGTTACGCAACTGCTACACAGCTATTATCAATAATAAAAGTTAAACTGACAATACAGTATCTATTAACTATTAATACGAATCACCTTTTAAAATTTGTTATATTAAACGATTTTGCCAAAATTAAGATGCGTAAAGTGCCTACATAAGGTATAGCCGATAAATTATAATAATTTTAAAAAAAAATGAGTTGCGGTTTAAAGCCCCCGATAAGCGGGCAGAGCCGCAACCCCGTTTTAATATTTATACTCTACTATTAAAAAAATAGGATTTAAAAGGTGATTCGCATTATTAACTATTAACTATAAAAAAAGTTTTAGAACAGGTCTGCTATGAAAATGATTTTTACTGATGTTGACGGTGTTTTGACTGATGGTCGTGTTACTCTCAATATAAACAGCGAAGAAAAAAAAACTATTTGTTATCGCGATTTAGACGCAATAGGTGTCGGACGCCGAAGCGGATATGATTTTGCTTTTGTTACTGGTGAGAATGGCGATATGGTCAAAATTCTTGCCAAACGATTTGATGTTAAAAAAATATATAGCGGGGAAAAAGACAAACTCGCCGCGATGCATAAAATATCAAAAGAGTACAATTTAACCCTTGATGAGATTATTTATATCGGCGACAGTGACCGTGACGCGCCCGCACTTGACGCCGTTGGTCTCGGAATTGCCCCAAGTGACGGAACATTAACTGCACGAACCGCCGCAAATTATGTAACTGAAACAAAAGGCGGGTACGGTGTTTTGCTCGAAGTTATAGATAAATTAATTGCAGGAAAATTGAAAATTTAATTATACTTATTAGACCTGTTCTAAAACCTCATTCTATAAATAGTTTAACTTGGAAATATTTAGGATATTATCTCTAAAAAGTGGAGCGAGGTACTATAACAGTCCACTGGGCTAAGCGAATACTGTCGCACCCCACACTCGTCTTTATTTTTTAAATGTTAGAGCAATACAAAAAAGATGGATTATTAAGTTTTAGAACAAGTCTATTATAGAATTTTTTTGGTTTTTATAAAACTCAAAGGGCGGGGGAGAATATCGCTTGTTCTTAGTAAATAAAGTTAAGTTTGTAACCATATTCAATTCTAACAAAACAGTTTTTTTTAGTTAAGCTACTGAAAAACAATTGAAAGGAAGTCGGAGCCATAAAAATTTCTGATTATGTATTTGAATTTTTAAAAAGTCACGATATTTCCACAGTATTCTATCTGCCGGGTGGCGGTTGTATGCACCTTTTGGATTCATTAGGAAAATCTGATTTTGAGGCAATATCACTTTTGCACGAGCAATCAATTGCAATTGCCGCCGAAAGTTATGCTAACACAAGCGGTAAAGCTGGTGTCGCTTTGGTAACAACAGGACCAGGCGGAACAAACGCCGTAACAGGTTGTCTTGCAGCATATTTAGACAGCTCGCCTGTGTTTTTTCTATCAGGACAAGTTAAAACCGACGACCTCAAAAGTCGCTACGGGGTGCGCTCACTTGGCTCGCAAGAAGCAGATATTGTATCAATTGTTACACCAATAACTAAATATGCTGTTATGCTTACAGACAAAAATCAAGTAAAATATGAACTTGAAAAAGCTTGGTCTTTAATGACAAGCGGAAGAAAAGGTCCTGTTTGGCTCGATATTCCGCTTGACATTCAAGGTGCAGATATTGACATTTCCACTTTGGAGGGATATGTTCCAGTAGAAAAAAACTTGACTGCTGACGTAACACCTATTATAATTGCTTTAAATAATTCAAAACACCCTGTGATTATCGCTGGCAATGGTTTGAGTGACTGTAAAAACGAATTTTTAGAACTCACCGAAAAGTTAAATATCCCCATAATTCCGACTTGGAAAGCAATGGATTATATACCCAATTCTCACGAGTTATATGCGGGACGTGCAGGTGGAATGGGCGACAGGCACGGAAATTTAGCAATGCAAAACGCTGACTTTCTACTCTGTTTAGGAACAAGGCTTGACTTTTCGATTACTGGTTATGACCGTTCACAGTGGGCTGAAAAAGCAACAAAAATAGTTGTTGATATTGACGAAACAGAAATCGCAAAATTGGACGGTTCAACGAATATTGTGCCAATTATAGCCGATGTTACCGATGTTGTTTCACAATTATTAAAATATGATTTTCAAATAAATGTTTCAAAATGGAAAAATCAAATAGCTGTTTGGAAAGAAAAATATCCGATAGTTTCAGAAGAAAATAAACTCACAACTGTTGCATTGGTAAAATCTATTTCAAAATATTTGCAGGAAGGTGCGTTCGTTGCACCGTGCAGTGCGGGAACAACAGCAGAAATTTTCTTTCAAGCATATGAAGTAAAACAAAACCAAACTGTCCGTTCAAACCATGGTTTGGGCTCGATGGGTTTTGAAATTCCGAATGCAATCGGTATGTATTTTGCAGGTGGCAAAGACGTTGTTTGCGTTGCGGGTGACGGCGGTATGCAGCTTAATATTCAAGAACTTGCAGTCATTGTGGCACGCAAATTGCCTATCAAAATATTCGTTGTCAGCAATAACGGCTATGCTTCAATACGAAATATGCAAAATAATTATTTTACAGGTAATTATGTTGGTTGTGACGAAAACAGTGGATTATATCTGCCAAATCTAGAAAAATTAAGTACTGCATATGGTTTAAAATATTTTTCTTTAAACGATTTTTCGAGTTTAGATAAGACAGTTGAGGAAATAATAAACTTACACGAACCAATTATTTGTGAGGTTTTTGTTGAGGGAGACTGCCTTGTTTCTCCGCGAACAGCAACACAGGTTTTACCTGATGGTTCAATGCGTTCGTCAAGACTTGAAAACCAATTTCCCTTTTTAAGCGAAGAAGAAGTCGCAGAAAATATGAAAATTTCTGATTAATAATATACAGATTATATATTAAATTGTTATAAATAAGTGCAAGATAAAGCAATATAATTTAACGGCCAAATCGCGAATATACACTTATCTTGTTTTTAACTATGTCGCGAAAATGCCAGCGGGCTACCCGCTCGCGAAAATGCAGGCGGGTAGCACCCGCAATGGTAAGTTATGAATAATATAATAAAACAAACAGTTGATATAATTGTAAACTGCTATCGCAACGGCGGAAAAGTGCTTGTTTGCGGTAACGGCGGAAGTGCTGCAGATTCTGGACATATCGTCGGCGAATTAATGAAAGGTTTTATCCTTAAACGTCCGACCGCCATAAGCGAACACTTGCAAACACCATTGCGAGCTATCGACTTGACCGCTCAATCAACACTAATATCGGCAATTGCAAATGACCTAGGAGCTGATTTTGTATATGCTCAACAGGTTTTTGGATATGCCGACAAAGGCGATGTTTTCATTGGAATAAGCACTTCTGGCAACTCAAAAAACGTGCTTTTTGCCAGTGAAATTGCAAAAAAAATTGGTGTTTTTACCATAGGTATGACTGGAAGTGACGGCGGTAAAATGAACGAACTTTTTGATTTGCTTATAAAAAGCCGCGAAACTGTTACTCACAAAATTCAAGAAGAACATATCAAAATTTATCATTATATTTGTATTAAAATTGAGGAGAAATTGTTTAATGAATAGTTTTACCAAATTCCCCCCGTCCGCAAATGAGTATACAGAAAATGAATTTCGCTCCCGCGTTACTGAATATTTCAACACTCGAATAGTTTCTCATTATCCCACAATTTCTAAACAAAATCTTTCTGATAGAGGTATTATTTTATATGGCTGTGCTGTTTTGGGTAAATTTATTTGCGATACTCTGCTCGCAGAGAATGTAAACATAGACTGGATTGTGGACAAAGACTCAAACTTAACAGGCACATATTACCATGGAGTACCAATTAGAAGTTTAGATAGCTTATCTGAAACAAATACAAGATTTGTTATGCTTTGCAGTACACATATACAAGATATGATTAATACCTGCAAACATTACGGCGTTAATGATTGGATTTTTCCCGCCTCAACAAATGAATGGTTATGGTTATGTGATTTCGGAATAACCTCTCAACTTGATAATCTTCCACAAAGAGCATTTGACGGTTTTAGTTTGCTAGCTGATAAAAAGTCACGATTAGTTTATGATATGAATTTTCAATGGTATTATCTTTATAACAATGATTTTTCAGCAATACATGACTCTGTTATGTATTTCCCAGATGATTTAGCTGAAATTATTGATTATAGCAATTTCTGTGATGTTGGAGCATATGATGGCGATATTTTGAAAAATTGGGTTGCTAAATTTGCAAAAGAAACAAATTATCACTACACAGCAATTGAACCTGACGTTAAATCATATGAACAGCTTGTTTCATATGTTAACTCATTGGCTATAAAAGATGAAATCACGACTATGAACTGTGCTGTTGGCGAAACAAACGGAACAATTCAAATGACAGAAAATTCAGGCAAAGAAATTACTCGCGTACTTCAAAATAATATGCCTAATTCTGTAAATATATCATTGTTTACAATAGACGAAATTTTCAAAGATAAAAAAGTTTCATTTATCAAAGCTGATGTTGAAGGGCACGAAATGCCACTTTTACTTGGAGCATTACAAACAATAAAAAAGCAAAGACCATCGCTCGCAATATCCACGTATCATAGATTTTCTGATATATGGGAACTTCCAATGTGGGTAAAGTCTTTGAATTTAGATTATGACATTTATCTGCGTCACTTTCCAAAGGTTTTTACAGATACAGTGATGTTTGCCATTCCAAGATAAAACGATATTTCTCAACATTTAATCTCGTCAATAATATTCAAAATAGTATTAGCGATAATTTCACCCGAGGTGATTGGTGCGACTTTCCCTGGCAAACTCAATGCCCAAATAACTTTTATGCCAATTGTTTGTGCAATAGTAAAGTCAACTCCACCTGGTTTTGAAGCAAGGTCAATTATCAGAGTATTTGAATCGACTTTTTTTAATATATTTTCTGTAAAAATACAAGCGGGTACTGTGTTAAAAATCAGATTAAATTTGCCTATTTCTTTGGCAAAACTCTCTTGTTTTATTGGTATACATCCGAAAATTTCCGCCCATGCTAAATCGCTGCATTTTCGAGCGGATATACTAACTTTTGCACCCATTGAGACTAAAATTTTGCTCAAAACTTTTGCTATTCTGCCAAAACCTGTGATTAAAATATTTTGTCCAAAAAGAGTTTCGGCGGTGTTTTCCATAGCAATTTGTATCGCTCCCTCGGCGGTTGGTACGGCGTTTAACACACTTAATTCTTCTCTGTCAAAATAATCGATTATTTTAGTTTTACGAAAAATTTTCTCCAAACCTGTGACTTTACCTCCGAAAATAACGCCATTTTCTTTTAGCATAGTCGGCAAACTCGACAAAGCTATGCTTTCATTGGAAAATTTTGCATTGACTTCTATTCCGTCTAACGTCACGGGTAATGGCAATATTATAACGTCTGCCTTGTTATTGCTCCAATTTTTGACAACATTTGGAATGCTGATATTGTTATTAAACCCCAAAATTTCTACTGTGTCTACTTCCGATAGCTTCTTCGCAGTATAAATTTGACGTAAATCTCCGCCTACAACTAAAAACATAATGTTTACCTTTCAAATAAAATGACGATAATAGTTTTGTATGTGTATTTTGTGAAAACCACACATATTAATTTATGTCTTTTATACTTATAAAATAACTAAAATATCCGAATCACCTTTTAAAACCTATTTTTTAGTAGTATAGTATAAATGTTACAATGGGTTGCAGCTCTGCAAGCTTATCGGGGGCGATCCCCCGCCCCCATTACTTACAAAAACTATAAAAATAAGTTCAGTTCTATTGAAAATTTTAAAGGGAGATTCGCATTAAAATATTAATGCAAGGACAAAAAAATGAGGAAACTTCACAAAGAAAAAATCAAAGAACAACTGGATATTCTTTTAGAGGCTGTTGGAGAATTGAAAAAAAACTCTAATATTTCTCTTTATAATGATATAAAAGAGTTTGTTTCCTCGATTTGCAATTATATCGAAAAAATGGCAGGGTCGCAAACGCAAACTGTCAAAATACTTAAAGATTTTTCAGAAAAACTTGAAATCAGTGATGCCGCAGAACTTCAAAAAATAATCAAAAAAGTAAACTATCAAGCAAAATTAGAATTAAAAGTTGATAGAATAGAAATTGTGTTTTTTTGCTATAAAGCGTCAATGGCAGATTGCCTTGAAACAGTGTATCTTGCCGCAAAAGCTGACCCTTTTTGTGATGCTTATTTTGTTCCTATTCCATATTTTGAAAGAGACACAGATGGTAAATTTAAAGACGTAAAATGGGAAGGTATAAATGAATATCCGTCGCATTTTGACTTGACAGATTGGCGTAAATATACCTTAGAAGAACGTAGACCTGACGCAATTTTTGTCATGAACCCATATGATGAAAGCAATTTTATCACGACTGTTCACCCTAACTTTTTTTGTAAAAGGCTTAGAGAATTTACAGATTGTTTATGTTATATTCCATATTTTGTGCATCAAAACAACTCTAATAATTATATCGAAAAGCACTTTATAACCTCACCAGGGACGGTTTATGCCAACAAAGTTTTTTTAGAAAATGAAAATGTTTGTGAGCAATATATTAACATTTTTAGCAAAGAATTTGGCACACAATTTGGTAGAGCACAGAATAAGTTTGTTGCCCTTGGTAGCCCGAAATTTGATGCGATAAAAAATGCGAAAAAAGATTATTTTAATCTGCCCGATGAGTGGTTAAAATTAATAAAAAAAGCTGACGACACTCAAAAAAAAGTTGTTTTTTATAACACAACAATTGCTGGAATTTTGAATAATAATGAGGTTTTTCTAGAAAAATTGAATTTTGTTTTAAATACATTCAAAGAGCGTGATGATGTTGTTTTATGGTGGCGTCCGCACCCGCTAACCTTGCAAACTCTTGACAGTATGCGTCCAGAAATTGTTGACGATTACAAAGAAATTATTGCGAAATATAAGCGTGAAAATTACGGTATTTTTGACGATACCTCAGAATTTCATCGTGCAATTATTTGGAGTGACGCTTATTACGGCGACCATAGTTCTGCTCATGAGCTATACAAAGAAACTGGCAAACCATTGATGATGCAAAACTATGAAATTTTGAATTATGATAAAAAATCATATAATTTAAAAACAAGAAGTTATTTTGTAATTGGAGAAAAAATATATTTTATTCCCATGAATTATAATTTTCTTTTGTGTTATGATAAGACAACAAAAACAACTGATATTGTTAGTTATTTTCCAAATGAAAAAGAATATTTGCCAAGAAGTGGTCATATTTTCTATAATGATATAGCACAAATAGGTAAACAATTATATTTTGCACCTTTGTTTGCTAATGAAATTGCATCATTTGATTTAGAAAAAAATGAATTTTCAAAATATTATTTTGCCCCAAAAAGCATTGATTTATCTGCATTTCTATCTGTTAATGTGTATAATGAATTTGTATATTTTACACCTTTATCATACAACTCAATTGCGGAATTGAACACCTTAACAGGTGAAATAAAATATTATAATGAACCAATAAAGCTGCTTAAATCCATTGATAAATCATTGACTTATTTTAACATGTCACAAATTGTCCAAAATTCTATTTGGCTGTCAAGCGTTAATATCAACGCAGTTATTCAATTTGATTTGGTAAAAAAACATTCTAAAATTCACAGAATTAATTCAAACAATACAAAATTTAGTGGAATTAAATATGACGGCGAGAATTTTTGGCTAATTCCAACAATTGGCACAACTGAACCGCTCACTAAATGGAATCCAGAAAAAGGTATAATAAAAGAATTTACGGAAATTTATAAAGACGACGCTTTTCACGGATTTGACGCTGTTTATTTTGACGATTTTCTGTGGCTTTTACCTAGAAATAGTACACATGCTTATAAAATAAATGTCAAGACAAATGTAGTTTCGATTGCAGAAGAATTTGAAATTGAACTTAATCAAAAAAACTTTTTTAGAATTAAATATATCGCTCCTAAAGTTTTTAATGATAGTATTTTTGCATTCAAATGGCTTAAAAATGAGTTGGTTGAATATAATGTTAAAACTAATAAAAAAACTGTTCACATACTAAAAATTGACGAAATACCGCTTGATAGAAATGCTCTTTTCAAAAATGCAAACGACATTATTTTTGAAACTGACTTTTTAAATTTGCAAAAATTTCTTGACTTCATCATAACACAAAATACTGTTATTGAGCAAAGACAGGAAGTTTCATCAGGCGGAAAAATTTATGATTATATATCAGACTACTTGACAAAAAACAGTTAACTAATATTATATATGTGATAAAAATCCGAAGAAAAGAAGTAATAATATGACAAAAGCGATTTTAATGGCGGCGGGCAGAGGGACAAGAATTAGCCGTGAGATAAGCGATAAATGCAAGTGTACGCTTGATATTGGCGGAATTTCGCTAATACGTCACACCGTTCAAATGCTTTTAAATTATGACGTTGAGGTGCATATTGTCGTTGGTTTTAATAAGCGTCAAATTATGAATAGTTTGGTCGGTCTTGACGTTAAATTTCATGAAAATTTTTTCTATTCAATAACAAATAGCCTTGCATCCCTTTGGTTTGCAAAAGATGAACTTTGCGGCGACGCCATTATTCTCGGCAATGCTGACGTTTTTTGGGAAAGCAATTTACTCTCACTTTTGTTGAAAGATGAGAGAGATTGTGTTATGCTATGTGACAGTAGCAGGGTGGAATTTGGCGATTATCTCTTTAATGTTCAAGACGAAAAAGTCATAAGTTGTGGAAAAGGAACTGAGTGTCAGGGTGCAAACTGTGAATATGTGGGACTTGCAATGATTCAGGGTGATATGATTTCAAAATGCAAAGAACGGCTTATGGATATGATTGAAAAGCAAAAATGCAACAATTGGTGGGAACAAATTCTCTATGATATGCGTTCAGAGCGAGAAATTTGGGCAAAAGATATTGCGGGACATTTTTGGGCAGAAGTTGACTTTATTGAAGATTATAACCGCATTTTAGAATATAGAGGTGTTGTAAATGAGTAAAATTTCTATTGTTATTCCCTGTTATAATGTTGAAAAATACATTGAAAAATGTTTGGAAAGTGTGCTTAATCAAACATATGAAAATCTCGAAATTATTGTTATAAATGATGGTTCGACCGACAGTACCCCCAGGCTTATCGAAAAATATTTAAGAGATACAAGAATAGTATATATCGACCAAAAAAATGCTGGGGTATCTGTCGCGAGAAACGCAGGAATATCCGCATCAACTGGTAAATTTATCGGTTTTGTTGACAGTGATGACTATCTCGAACTGACTATTTATGAAAAATTATACAAAGCTTTAAAAGATAATAATGCTGACGTTTCCGCATGTAATTATAACCTAGTTTATGATGACCATATTGAGAATAATTATTCAAAAATGAGAGAACAAACAGTAAATATTTATGATGATATTTATGCTTATTTCACAAGATTTTGTGCTTGTTCAAAACCTAATAATTATATTTGGACAAGGCTTTATAAAACTGATTTAGTGAAAAATTCTGATGTTAGATTTGAGCAATATAAACTCGGAGATGATACTCTTTTTAACTTCAAATTATTGCCGTATGTCAAGAGGATTGCTTTTATACCAGAAGGGTTGTATAATTATTTTCAACGTAGTAATTCTAACGTATATACCGTTGCAAATAAAGGCAATTTAGCGACTGTTTACGCTGACACGTTTCAGTCACTCGCGGATTATTATAAGCAAAATAATTTCACAGAATTTCTCGAAATTCTGCCTATTCACGCGTACACTCGCCTTAGAAGCATTTTCTTTTATTCACGTCTTGCAGGAATGAATGAAGAAAAAATATTAGAAAGCATATTAAATGGTTTCAAAGACAGAGATATTGCCAATTATCTTACAGGGAAAAGCATCACATGAAATACGCACTTGTGACTGGTTCAACTCGCGGGATGGGCTTTTCGATTGCAAAAAAATTAAGCGAAAATGGCTATTTTGTCTATACAAATGGCAGAGGTGATATCCCTATTTCAATAGATAACTCACAATATATAATTGCTGATTTGTCAACTATTGACGGACTTAATACTATTGTTTCTAATATACAAAATAAACTTGATGTTGTTGTATTAAATGTTGGTATGACTTGTCGAAAATCCATGCAAGAAATTGATTACTCTGACTGGCAAAAAGTCATGGACACTACTGTAAATATTCCGTTTTTTATTACCCAAAAACTTGGTGTTAATGATAACGGGTCGATAGTTTTTATAAGTTCTGCAATGTCACTCAAACCTCACGCAACTTCGATACCTTACGGCGTTTCAAAAGCGGCTGTAAATATGCTTGCGCAGAGTTTGGTTAAAGAATTTGCACCTCGGAATATTCGTGTAAACGTCGTCTGTCCTGGATTTATTGATACTGAATGGCAAAAAGAAAAGCCAGATTGGCTACGTGAAAAAATAGAAAATAAAATTGCTTTAAAAAGGTTTGGTTTGCCCGAAGAAATCGCGGATATGTGCCTTAGTATTATAAATAATAATTATATCAACGGGGCAATTATTTCTGTTGACGGCGGATATGATATGGAATAAAAATTAAATATATTTTACAGTAAAATTTTAAATTAATGTATAAATGCGAGGAGAAAATGGTAGCACTTTTTGCTAATATTAAAACCATAAAAGAAAATATTAATGGCAGAAAATTAATTATTTTTGGAACTGGAAAAATGTCAGAGAGATATTACAGAAATGTCTCTGAAAAAGTTGGGCCAATTGATTTTTTTGTCAAAACCAAGGCTGTAAAAGATGAAACTTTTCACGGTTATCCCGTTTATGATTTGGGAATATTTTGCTCGGGTGGGGCAACGCCTGATAATTACTATATTGTGGTACTTACTTCCAAAGATACAACGAATATTTCCAGTCATCTGAACTCTTTTGGCTTTCAAATTAGTGCGGACTACTGCGACCCTACTTTACATAATGATGTGACTTATCAAGGGACTTCAATTGGTAAAGGCAGTTTTTTGGGCGAATTAGAATTTAGGTTTATTGAGAGTATTGGGCGTTTTTGTTCATTAAATATTACACTTTATATCCAGGGCAATCATGCATTAAATAGAATTACTACCTCAGGAGTACTTGGTGTTTTGGCAGATTATATACGAAAAATGGAAATTGAACAGCCGCCTTTTCAAAAACTTGTTATCGGCAATGACGTTTGGATTGGTGCAAATGTGTTCATTAACGCGTCTAAATGTAAAAAAATCGGAAATGGAGCTATTATCGGTGCTGGGGCAGTTGTAAATCACGATGTTCCACCTTATGCCATAGTTTATGGAGTCCCTGCGAAAGTTCAACGTTATCGATATACTCCTGAGCAAATTGAGGTTTTAGAGCGAGTTCAGTGGTGGAACTGGGATGAGAAAACTTTGCAGAAAAACGCAGAATTGCTTATTTATCCCAACAAATTTTTTGAACGATTTGGTGAAATTTACAGTAATAAAATATTACAAGAGGCATAAATTTTATGAAAAATTACAAATTATATGAAAATTTTTTATTGTTAAAAAACCAAGAAACGAGAATATATGAAATCTGTCGCTGTCGTTATTTGCAATTATAATAAAAAAAATTTTGTGCTTAATTGCATAAAATCTGTATTTGCATCAAATTTTACTAATTTTGACTTAATAGTTGTTGATAATGCTTCAAATGATGGCTCTGTACAGGAAATTAACGAACAATTTGCTGACAGGCTCACTTTGCTTGTTAACGATGAAAACCTCGGTGGCAGTGGTGGATTCAACCGCGGTATGGAATATGCCATGGAAAAAGGTTACAAATATATCCACCTGCTCGATAATGACGTCGTGATTGACAAAAATGCGATTAGTTCGCTCTATGAATTTATGGAAAAACATATTGATGCGGGCGTTTGCGGTTCATTAATTTTGCGTATGGACAAGCCTGACATAATACAGGATTATGGTGCGAATATTGACCTTGAAAATTTTACTCCAAAAGCCAATTTTAAGGATAAAAAAGCTGACAAAAACTTGATAAAATATTTAGAATGTGACTACGTTGCCGCATGTAGTGCGATGTATAGGCTCGAAACATTGCAAAAAACTGGTGCAATTAATAAGGACTTTTTTCTATATTGGGACGATATGTCATTGTCAAAAGAAATTTTACTTGCTGGATACAAAGTTTATGCTGAAAAAAGCTCAAAAGTTTGGCATAATCACTCGATTTTTAACTACACTCCGTTTACCACTTATTATTTTTTACGCAACAAAATTCGCTATTTTACAACTTATCTGAATGACAGCGATTTTGAAAAATTTGTTAAATCTATCATATTGCGAATGTTCAGAACTCTTGCCGTGAACCGTGATAAGCCCGAAATTTTGCTTGCAAACTTCAACGCTCTTGATGATGCGTTAAATGATGTACGTGGGAAAGCAAGTAATGGTAAAATTTTGCCTATGAAAGAATATGAATTGCCACAAAGTGCTGTAAAAATTAAACATGTTCTTGACGAGAAAAATTATGATAAAACAAAAATATATATTGATAATTACAATAATATTTTAAAAACAGAGAAAGATTTCGATTTAGTAGAAAATATCATCAAATATAATAGTTTTTTTGAGGATATTTTCGGTGAATTTATTAAAATAAAACTGGTTGAACTTAGAAAAAATATTGGAGTTAAAAAATGAATCCACTTGTTTCAGTAATAATTCCCGTATATAACGCGGAAAAATATATGCGTAGGACTTTTGATTGTATTTTAAATCAGACTTTGCGTGAGATTGAAATTATCGCGGTAGACGATGGCTCTACGGACTTGTCACTTGACATTTTGCGTGAATATTCTGATAAAGACTTGCGTATGAAAGTTTTAACACAGCAAAATAAAACCGCTGGTGCAGCACGTAATGCTGGGCTTGCGATTGCAAAAGGCGAATATTTATCGTTTCTTGACAGCGACGATTTATTTGAACTTAATATGTTAGAGACCGCCTATAATTCAGCTAAAAAATTTGACGCAGATATCGTAATTTTTGACGCAGATGCTATTTCTGCATTTGACGGGCGATTGCTTGCTGAAAATTATTTCTCTTATCGAAAAAATATCTCATTGCCAAGCGGCGTTTTTTCACCTTCTGATGTGCCTGAATACACGTTTGTTATCGGTTCAGGTTTTCCTTGGGATAAAATTTTTAGACGTGATTTTATAGAAAAACACTCACTTAAATTTCAAGAAATTCGCAAACATAATGATATGTATTTCTCATATTGTGCAATCGCTGTCGCAGAAAAAATCCATTATATACCTAAAAAAATGGTACATTATAACTTGGACGTTCCTAATCAGCTTTCACAAATATCAGCTGTCGCCTGTGATAATTTTCCTTATTTAACAGAATGTGAGAAGATTTTGGACTTCATTGAAACCAACGGTTATGATAATTTAATTCAAGGATTCTATGACCGTGCTTGCTATGGGATTATTCATGCATTATATGGTGCAAATAAGCAAGACGACATTAACTTGAAACAATTGGTAATACAGCGTTGGATAAATCGCTTGTACAAAGAAAACAAATACTACTATTATAATGCGGATTTTTTGAGAAATAATGAATTTTTTAATCCAGGGTTTATAAAAAAATTCTTTGAAAAACCTTATTTAGCAGTTAAGCCAAATTATATATTGCCGTCATTGAATTTAAACACAAACGATAAAATCGTACTTTATGGTGCAGGCATTAAGGGGATAGATTTTTACCTACAAATACTGGAAAATATGCCTTTCAATATCGTCGCTTGGGCAGATTCTAACGCTGAAAAACTCAAAAAAGAAGGCTATCCAATTATATCTCCAAACGAACTTTTAGAACTTAATTTTGATTATATCTTAGTGGCTGTACTTTATCAAAAAATTGCTGAGGATATAAAATCCAGCCTCATTAAATTAGGTATTCCCGAGAAAAAAATCATATGGGCGACTGCTTTTACGTAACATAAAAATTATTCATAAAAAATGTAGCTCTGTATATTACAGAGCCATTTTTTTATAAATTTTCTAAATCTTTTATCCAAATACTAGCAGTCACATCGGACGGCATACGCCAGTCACCGCGCGGAGAGAGCGAAACTGTACCAATTTTTGGACCATCAGGAACACAAGAACGCTTAAATTGATTGGCAAAAAATCTCCTATAGAAAACTTTTAGCCAGTCAACAATTATACTATCAGTATAACTTTCTGCAAATGCAATTTTTGCAAGTCTAAAAATCTTGCTTGGAGAAAATCCCCAACGTAACATATAGTATAGGAAAAAATCATGCAATTCATATGGACCAACAATTTTTTCAGTTTCTTGTGAAATTTCGCTATCTTTTGGAGGTAACAATTCAGGCGAAACAGGCGTGTCCAATATATCAATCAAAACAGATTTTATACTATCAGTATTGTTTTCAGCCTCAACAGCTACTAAATGTCGGATAAGTGTTTTTGGAACAGAACAATTGACGGCATACATTGACATATGGTCACCATTGTATGTTGACCAGCCCAACGCCATTTCAGAAAGGTCACCCGTTCCGATAACAAGAGCATTATATTTGTTTGCTAAGTCCATTAAAACTTGCGTTCTTTCTCTAGCTTGTGAATTTTCAAACACTATATCTAGTGTATCTTTGTTGTGGGAAATATCTTTAAAATGTTGTATAACAGAATCAGCAATATCAATATCAAGCAAAGTAACACCAAAAGAATTCGCTAATTTTCTTGCATTATCGTAAGTTCTTGAAGTTGTGCCAAAGCAGGGCATAGTAACAGCGATGATGTTTTTGAAATCAAAATCCATTTTTTTGAAAGTTCTAATAACTATAAGAAGTGCAAGAGTACTATCCAATCCACCAGATATGCCAATAACAACAGACTTACAGTTGATATTTTTAAGGCGTGTATTAAGACCCGAAACTTGCAAATTCAGAATATCTTCACAACGTTCTTTGCGGTCAGTGTTAGCAGAAGGCACAAATGGGGTGGGGGATATAAATCGCTCAATACGAGTTTCGGTCAACTGCATTTCGAATTTTCCACACTCTATATTTAGTGTGTGGGAAAATGTGTTCATACGTCTGCGTTCAAAGGCAAGTTTTTTCACATCTATATCAGCATAAATTATACTATTAGTATATAACTCGCTTTCAGCGATAATAGATGCATTTTCAGATATTAAGCTATGCCCAGAAAAAACCAAATCTGTTGAGCTTTCAGAATTACCCGCATTGACATAAGCATAAGCACAGCAAAGCGAGCCTGATTTAGCGTTTATTAGTGTTTTTCTATATTCTTTTTTGCCAATTATTTCGTTGCTCGCAGATAAATTAAAGATAATATTGGCATTTAATTGAGCTAATTTTACCGATGGACTGTCAGCAACCCATAAATCTTCACAAATTTCTATACCAAAAGTAAAATCTGAGAAATCTTTACAGCGGAATTTTTGCTGTCCAACTGCAATTCTATAATTTTGTGATGAGAAATTATAATAAAAAATCTCGTCAATAGGCCAAGGAGAAAAATGTCTCAATTCATAAAATTCAGTGTAATTAGGAATATGAATTTTTGGGACAATACCCAATATCTTGTTGTTAAAAATCACAACAGCACAATTAAATAGTTTATGTTCAAACAAAAACGGACAGCCAACAATAGAAATAATATCCAAATTAGTGGTGTTTTCTAGTATTTTTTCTATGGATTTTTTGGCATTTTGGAGCAAACAATCTTGCAAAAACAAGTCACCGCAGGTGTAACCAGTTACGCAAAGCTCAGGAAATGCGATGATTTTTGCTCCATGTTCATGAGCGATTATTACATTGTGTATTATACTATTTGTATTAAAATCGCAATCGGCAACTTTGATTTCAGGAGTGCAGCAAGCGATTTTCACAAAACCATCTTTCATATCTTTATAAATCCTTTTTGCAACAAAATATTTGTCGCATTCAAAACACCAATTATACCATTTGTATAATTGGTGCCGCCTTGCAACCATACCGCATAAGGCTCTCGCAAAGGTGCATCTGCACTCAACTCAATCGACGAGCCATTTGTAAACGCCCCAGCCGCCATAATTACATCACAATTATAGCCGGGCATCGCCCAAGGTATAGGAGTGACATATGAGTCAATGGGAGAGCAAGCTTGTATTCCTTGACAAAAAGTGACTAACAATTCCTTGTGTCCAAATTTAATTGCAACTACTATATCTCCTGTTTGTTCATCAAATTTTGGAAAAGTTTCATAACCTAATTCAGCGAAAAGTTTTGCCGTGAACAAACCGATTTTTCTAGCATTTGCGACAACATTCGGCGAATTATATACTCCGAGTAATATTTCACGGTTCGTGTCAAGAGTACAACCGATTTCCTTACCCATGCCAATAACTGTCAAACGATTAGCACATTTAGTGATTAAATCAGATTTGCCACATATATATCCGCCTGTCCGTGCAATTCCACCACCTGGGTTTTTTATAAGAGAACCAACTACAATGTCAGCACCAACCTCTGTGGGTTCAATATTTTGAACAAATTCCCCGTAACAATTGTCAACAACAATGATTATATTTTCATTTATATTTTTTACATTTTGTATAATTTTTTCTATTTCAAAAACAGTGTATGCGGGTCTAAGTGAATACCCTTTTGAACGTTGAATATACGCAATTTTTGCATTTTTTAATCTATTATAAAATTTAATATTATTTTTGTCAACGACATCATAATTAAACCAATCAATACCAAAATTTTTTAAGGAGCCATCGATTTCATTATCTCCAATAATGTTGTATAAAGTATCATACGGTTTTCCAGTAACAGATACAACACTATCACCAGGACGCAAAAGTCCAAATAAGACGGTTGAAATAGCGTGTGTTCCAGAAACAAAATTGTGACGAACAAGAGCGTCTTTACATCCAAAAATTGTGGCAAAAACACTATCAATGGTATCCTTGCCAAAGTCCCCATAACCATATCCAGTTGAACCAATCAAAGATTGAGCAGAAACTTTGTTTTTGATAAATGCGGATAAAACTTTTGCATTATTATAAGCAGAAATTTGTTCAATTTCAACAAATTTTTCTGTGCAATCTGCATTAATTTTTTCTGCAAGTTTAACTATTTTTTTGTCAAAATTCCAAAATTTTTCTAAAAATTCAAACATTTTAATCCTTAAAAATTATACATAATGTAATCAGCGAGCAATTCACCAGTATTGATGACATCGTTAACATTAAGCATTTCACACGGAGAATGCATATATCGCAATGGAATTGAAACTGTTGCGGACGGTATTCCAATGCCAGAATACTGGTCAGCATTTGTCGAAGTAAGACTGGCCATTACTTCCAATTGATGTGGAATATTGTTTTTTCTGGCAGCATTTATTATACATTTAGTAATATTTTTATTGAGCGTCGGAGATATACCAAGCATTGGTCCTTTTCCAAGTTTGCCACATTTTTCTTTTGGCTCATCCGTGGATTTTGCGAAACTTACATCAACTGCAATTGCAATGTCGGCATCAGCATTTTTTGCAGCAATTTTCGCACCTATTTCGCCAATTTCCTCTAAATCACTCAAAATTATAACTAAATTTTTACATTTTTTTGCATTTTTTAACTTATCCAACGCATATAAAATGGCAACAATTCCCGAACGGTCATCAAAAGATTTGCCTAACGCGATATTTTCATTCAGCATTTTGAAATCACTGGAAAAAGTAATTATATCACCTAAATTAACTTTTGTCAACGCTTCATCTTTATTTGAAAATCCGCAATCAATATATAAATCCTCGATTTTTTTTACTTTTTTCTTATCATTTTTTGATAAATGCGGAGGAATTGAAGTTATTACACCACTAATTTTTTCATTTCCATAAACAAAAACTTCACTTGCAGGTAAAATTGCTGGGTCAACTCCACCAACACTGGCAAATTTCAAAAGTCCATTGTCCTCAATATGAGTAACAATAAGCCCAATTTGGTCAACGTGAGCATCGATCAAAATTTTCTTTTTCTCAGAATTATTATATGCTTCTATATATGTCTCTTTTTCAATTACAGTATCCATATATAGTGCCAATTGTTCTTTTGCATAAATTTTTGCTTGCTCAGTATTTCCATTACTCAGTTCTTTTAACAGTTCAATAACGGTATATTTTGTCATATTTATATATTTTTACTATAATTTATTAACTATTTTTTTGTAAAATTCTCCTCTTTCTTCAAAATTTTTAAACATATCAAAAGCGGCACAAGCAGGTGAAAGAGTAATAATATCTCCATTTTCAGACAATTCATTGGCTTTGTCAACAGCTTGTTCAAGATTTTCTACTCTATGCATAAATATTTCACCGAAATTTTGTGCATTTCTAATAGAATTTTCGATTTTTTCTGCTGTTTGACCGAATAAAATCAAGTGTTTTACCTTTTCATTTACAGTTTCAGCCATCGATTCAAACGGAATTTTTTTATCATATCCACCCGCGATAACAATTAATTTTTGTTCAAAAGATTTTAATCCAGCCAAAACACGCGTAGGTGTAGTTGCTATACTATCATTATACCACTTTACACCATTAATTTCACGCACAAATTCAATTCTATGTTCAACTCCACCAAAATTTTCGGCAATTTGCACAATATTTTCTGTTGAAACAATACCATATACGGCAGAAATTGCAGCCAGATAGTTTTCAATATTGTGCATACCTGGCAATTTTATTTGAGATTTATGCATAATTATTTCATTTTTATCAAAATTATTATAACATAAATAGCCATTATCGGATAAGTATGCCCCATTAAATACCTTATTTTTTATTGAAAAGTGCCTTGCAGTTCCTCGAATAAAATAGGTGAAATTGTTTGTAATTTTATTATCATAATTCAAAACAGTTATTGAATCCTCTTTTTGATGCAAAAAAATATTTTTCTTTGCTTCAATATACTCTTCCATAGCACCGTGAACATCCAAGTGGTTGGGCGTTACATTTGTTATAACCGCTATATATGGTGAATAACGCAAAGAAAGCAACTGAAAACTTGACAATTCAACAACTGCTATGTCATCATTATTTATAACATCAAGCAAAGAAAAAAGCTCTTTGCCACAATTGCCACCCATATGAGCCTTAATACCTTGTGCTTTTAACATTTCTGTGATTAAATTAGTAGTGGTGGTCTTACCATCAGAACCTGTTATGGCTATAATTTTGCATTTGCAAAAGTTAAAAAAAATCTCTGTTTCAGAGGTTATAATTACACCGTTTTTTCTTGCCTTTGTCAAATTTGGGTTATTAAAATACATGCCTGGAGAGCGTATTATTATATCAAAATCTGTTAAATTATCAATATATTTCTCCTCTATTACAGATTTAATTTTGGAAAATTCTTGCGGAATATCGCCTTTTTTTGAAAGAATTGTAACATCATTACCGTCCGCTAGACATTGCCGTATCAATGCATTATTTGAAATCCCTGTACCAATAAATGCTATTTTTTTATTTTTATAAATTGTCATTTTTATACTCCATAACTATTAAAACTTTCAGTTTTAATCCCATTTATTAGCAACGGGCGGTAGGTAAACGTGTTATGCCATATGCATAAACTAACTTACTATTTTATCACTTGTATACAGCATACCCACCGATAAAGTATATTCATTATACAGCTTGTATAATGAATATACTTGTAAGTATTATCCCTGACCACGGTCTTTTGCAAGACCCATTTTCTTACGCATTTTCTTGTTTTCAAACATATTATCATCAGCAATTTTAATTAATTTGTCAAGAGGAATATCTACCGTCGGATATTCAAGGCAATAACCTATTGAACCGCCTATTTTATACGGCAAACCAGACGTTTCGTTAAATTCATCAAGACGACGTTGAATTTCATTTATTATAAAATCTGCACTTTGTTTAGTATAGTCCGCAGCAAAAATAACGTACTCATCACCGCCAAGTCTTGCACAAACCTCACCATTTCGGCAAAGTCGGTCAACCTCAGAAGCCATTTTACTAATCGCAATATCACCGTGATTATGTCCAAAAGTATCATTAATATACTTCAAACCGTCCAAATCTATGAACATAACCATAGTCAGCCAATTGTTAGCGATACACTGCTGATAAAGTCGTTTGGTAAATTTCTCGAAGCCATGGCGGTTATAAATCCCGCAAAGTTGGTCGGTTATGTATAGTTTATCCAACTCATCAATAACGTCTGTCAAGGCAGAAAGTTTGCGAATATTTTCAAAAGCAATGCCAAAATTCAACAACCAATTACTGAAAATTTGACTTTCAACAGGAAATGTGGAATTACAAATTACACAATATCCAAGCGCCCTGTCTTGATAATGGATAGGTGCAAAAAAATACATTGCTCCATCATCTTCACTAAAAGGCACAGGCAGGAGTTCAGATGTGCGAAAATTCGGCAATTTGACAAATTCACCGTCAATATATGCAATTGCAACTTGCATTTGTTGCGAAAAACCCTCAACAATATATTCTTTTTTCATATGAATTTTTGTATTTACAGATTTTTCTCCGACATTTTCCTTATCAACATTTAAACAAATAAAGCAACTGTCACAATTTATTGCAACTATATATCGTTTCAAAACGTCAATTGTAAAATCATATGTCTCGCTCTCGGTTATGTCATTACTCATACGATTGACTAAGTCAATACCATTGCGGTACATTTGTATGTTCAAAAAGTTTTTGCGTTTAAAATTTTCAATATTTTCGTCATATTCGCTTTTACAATTACAACTTTCCGTAAATATCGGCAAAGTTGAAAGAGTTTCCGACCGTGGTTGCTGTACTCCAGCATAATGATTGACAATCTTTTTACAGGCATGATAACCGCTCAAAAACAGCGGACATTCAACCGATGAAATTTTTGGCGAATTTGTTCTCGCTGCATAAATATTGTCAAATCCTGTAACCAAAACATCCTCGGGAACATGAAATCCTTGTCTTTCAAGTTCATGAATGGTCGTCAAAGCCATCTCATCATTTGCACAAACAATCGCCTCAGGCAATGGCAAACCCGATGTCAAAAATGCCTTAACAGCCAACGGACCGTCCTCTCCCAAAAACCTGCCTTGAAAAATTCGGCGTTCATCAACACTTATTTTATGTCTTGACATAACACTTCGGAACGCTTTTAGACGCAGCAAAGCGTCAGGATTATCATAAGGACCGCTGATATAGTTCACAGTTTTGCATTTATGATAATCAACTATGTGTTCAATCATATTTTCCATTGCTTTTTCATTGTCAATGTCGATAGTATAAAAATCTTCAACGTCATAATTAAGCGAAACAGCAGGCAGACTTAATGCACGTATTCTCGAAAAAATGCTATCCTGTGTTATGTCATTAACAATGGTATTTGTAACAAGAATAACCCCGTCAAATTTCTCAAAATTGATAAGGTTATATATGTTATACTCGCCTGCGTCATTTTTATTATTGGAATAATAACTTCTGAATGCCACAAACACACTGATATTTATTTCGCTCTCATTAGCATATTTTTTTACGCCTTTTAGAATATTATTCTGATATTCATTGTTTATGTCAGACACTATTACGCAAATATTTTTTACGCTCTTCGGCATTTTAATCACCATTTTATAATAGACTTGTGCAGGTAACACCTGCCTGTATTTAAACGTCATAAACTTTACACTATCAGTTTTCAACTTGCCCCTTACTTACAAAAAACTACAAAAAACTAAGTTTTAGTACAAGTTCGATATGTATAAACTCCAATATAATGAGTGATATACTACCATATTTTTTCGTAAATGTTAAGAGAAAATAAATAATTTAGCAGATACTCTTATTTATGACCATGTTTTTTGTAAATTTTAACGAAATAATTTTACTTACAGTAATATTATATGTTTTATTTACAACGGACTTTTTTTAAAAATCTTTAAAATCAATGTACCGCGTCCTCACTTTATATTAAAACGGTGAATTAAAATAATTTTTTGAAACATTTCTAATTAATAAAAAAGCATTGACAAGTATATTTATCTATGCTAAAATACAGTATATTTGAAAAACTATGTCGTTTTTCAAGATTTTTTGTGCGTTATTTTACAAAATATGCGTTAAAAATCGATTTTGTCAGAAATAATACCATAAATTAGATAACGATTTTTTAATATTTTTCTTTCAAAATACAAATTTTACCATTGTTATATTCGCTTTTATATTATAAAGAATAAAACTTATATTTAAAGAATAAAACGCGAAGTTAAATTAAAAATCAAATTAAATTAACTCGCGAAAATACCAGCGGGTAGGTCCTGCTAAATTAACTCGTGAAAATACCAGCGGGTTGGCCCCGCAACAAGGAGTTTTGAGATGTTAAATACTTTGCCGAATACAGTCCCGAAAAAATTAATGGAAGGCAATATCAGAATACCCTCAGGTTGTGCGATTTCGGGCATATTTTCTGAAAGCGGAAAACCTATCAATGGTCAAAGAATAATCAACAGCATAGAAGTTATGCACGACCGTTCTAACGGTTTGGGCGGCGGTTTTGCGGGTTATGGTATTTATCCTGACTATGCCGATTACTATGCGTTTCATATATTTTATCTTGGCGAACAGGCAAGAGATATTAAATTCAAAGTCGAAAAATTTCTTGAAGAACATTTTTATATTCGTAACTTTGGTGAAATTCCGACAAGACAAATACCAGAAATCACTGATGAACCTGTTATAATGCGTTATTTTGTGAAACCTCTTGACAGCAAGCTGCAATCTTCACAACTTGATGAGCGTGAATTTGTTGTGCGTTGCGTTATGAGAGTTAACACGGATTATGAACAGCAAGCTTATATCTTTTCAAGCGGTAAAGTATTTAACATCTCAAAAC
>BNZF01000019.1 GCA_026000865.1 Clostridia bacterium | reverse complement strand
AATTTTGAGCAACGCTATACAAATGCTGTTCAAGTTCGTCATCAGGAATGCTACTGTGATTTTTATACTTTGGAGGACGTAAATTATTTGTGCTGTCCATATTTCCCCCTTAATTTTCTTTTTCAGAAGTTAATTTTTCTCCGCAAAACGGGCAATACTCCGATATTTTATCCTTAATATCAATTTCATTTTTACAACTCGGACAAGTGTAAAATATTGTCTTATACTTGTCGCAATAGATTTTTAGTAAATGTGTCACCAAGTTTACATCTTCTACTCGCACACCTGCCTCCTTTCAATGAAAAAATTCCTACCGTTACAGTAGGAATTTCTTCATTCCATACACTTTGGTGGTATGGAAACATTATAACATATGCTATGTCCGCATATACTTTCGCGTCATAGTTTAACTTTATGGTTAGTTTAATTCCGCGACGGACAATGTCCGCATATACTTTCGCGACATAATTTTACTGAATTGTTAGTTTAATTCCACGTTTTACGGTAAAAAAAGATTTTACACTTTTAACTTTTAACTATATAGTAATTTTACTTGACATTTATAATGTTGGGGCCTCGCCGCAGGTGAGGGAGCGTGAAGGCGGCACGCTCGAAATTACGTATGCAACAAGTTTCGGCGTATACGCCGAGTATTGAAATTTGCAAGCAAATTTCAATTGAAACGGTTATAAACTCTCCGACGCCATACACCAAAATAAATTCTGCTAAATAGTAGTTTAGTGGATAGGTCTAATAATAATTAGGAGATAAATCTTTTAAGGAAATTTTACCACACAACTGAAAGCATTTCAAATAAAAAAAGCCCTTAAAAGGGCTTTTTTTGTTATTGTTTAAATGTGTAAAAAATCTACAAAATCATTGCAAAAATACAAATATGATATATAATAGACCTGAACTTACTTTTTATGGTTTTTTTGTAAGTGAGTGGGTTCGGTCACCCAGTATTCGCTTAGTCCAGCGGACTGTTATAGTACCTATATTCCTATGTGCAGGGGCGTATTCACAATCCGCCCTTTCTATTTATATTCCAAAGTATGGAACCTAAAAAATTATGAGTTTAGGTCTAATAATAATTTAGTGTGAACAGGCTTTAATAAATTGCGAAATTAAGGGATGATTTTTGCTCGGATATTATACCTTTGTGCAGTTTTCGAGGAAGTCTATTGTTTCTCCCAAAAGATTTATGGGTTTTAAATTATATAAACTTACCCACCCACTCATCTATCGCTTCACTTGCCTCATCGAACTCGCTGAACATCAAGAGTGATTCAAGTTCATCAAGAAATGTGAAGGTTTCATTTTTCCAGTTTGATTTACGAAGTTCCGTTATTACTGCATTCGCGGCGGTATCATCATACTCTACGGCAGATTGTTTTATGAGTTTCAATTTTTCCGCAAGCAAAGAGTTATCCTCAATAACATCATCGGTGTTTTGTGATGTTTCTTCATCAACAAGTTCGCTGAGTTTTTCAATTAGCAAAGATACATTGGTTTCAATAAACGTTTTATCCCCTCTTTTGCCTGCAAATTCAAGTTCTTTTGCAAGTTCAGATATTTCTTTTTTACCAACATTTGCACAGGCAGATTTCATCGCGTGTGCGGTTGTTGTAAACAATAACAAGTTACCATTATCTGCCGTTTCGCGGAGAGTTATAATTGCATTTGCCGCGTCTTTTTTGAAAATCCTCAATAGTTGTTCGTTAAAATATTTCTGTTTTTGCGGTGCTAAAACAGCGGTTTCCGTCACAACCTTGTCTTTGTGCCTATCTCTTACAAATGTTTTTACAACCGCGTCCAATTGACGCAAATCTATTGGTTTTGAAATAAAATCATCAAAACCATTTGCTTTGAAAATTTTATCATTTCCTGCAATTGCATTTGCCGTCAATGCAACAATCGGATACTTATAATCAAGCTCGCGGATTTTAACTGTCGTTTCAATTCCGTCCATTTGCGGCATCATATGGTCCATAAAAATTATATCATAAACCGCGCCGTTTTTCACTTTCTCCAAAGCTTCAAATCCACTCGACGCAGTTTCAATATTAAGCCCGTAAGGTAATAAAAGTCCGCTTGCAACAAACAAATTTGTCCCCACGTCGTCAACAATCAGCACCTTACCATAAGACATATTTGTATAAACAAAGTTCGCGGCTTTTTGTGCTTTACTCGCTGCAAATTCAAATTTACTCAGCTTATCTGCAAGCTCCGTGCCGATAATCACATCGTCCAAATAACCCTGTTCGATTGTTACTGTAAAGGTGGTGCCTTTGCCAAGTTCGCTTTCAACTTCGATTTTGCCGTTCATCATTTCCACAAGACGACGGGTGATGCTCATGCCAAGACCTGTACCCTCTATCGTTTTGTTTGAACCTTCGTCAAAACGTGAATACTCATCAAAAAGTTTATTCACATTTTCTTGTGACATACCTTGCCCCGTGTCTGAAACGCTAAAAGTGAGAAAAACTGTTTCGGAGACACGCTTGCTAGTTACATACATAGTCACAGAACCACTGGCAGTATATTTGAACGCATTTGACAAAATATTGTTAATAATTTGCTTAATTCTCAAATTGTCGCCATATAAATTGGCAAAATTTTCGGGGTTAACGTCAAGCAAAAATTCGATTGGTTTGCTTGCAATACGAAGAATATTAAGCTGGACCGCGTCGTTAATTAAACTTGGTAAATCATAATTTTCGGCATTAATATCCAATTTTCCGCTTTCGATTTTAGAAAAATCTAAAATATCATTGATAATGCTAAGTAAACTGTTGCCTGATGTTTGAATACGCAAAAAACCATCCGCAATTTTATCAGGCAAAGTTTTATCCATAAGCTGAATTTGCGAAACACCGATAATCGCGTTCATTGGTGTGCGGATTTCGTGAGACATTGTTGCCAAGAATTTAGATTTGCTTTTGTTGGCTTCCTCTGCACGGCGTGCCTCGGACCGATATCTCTTAAGGCTTAAAAATCCGCTTCCAAAAGCTACTAAAATCGCTAAAATCATAAAATACACAAGAAAGGTATACATTTCACGGACTTGCATAATCTGCGTGTCTTCTATGTCCACTCCGCAAATCGCTGTTACAATTCCGTTATCGTCAAACACTGGTGCGAATGCGGACACAATACCTTCCCAATCTGGAGCATAGGTGCCTAACCCATAACAGGCGGTGGTGCCCGCAAAAGCGATTTCCTCGCCCAACGCATCTTCAATGGGCATTATTTCGGAATCAAGACCATCTATTTCCTCTGGGTTCCATACGTTGTCTACTATATATTGCATTCCTTTTTTATCATCTGTCAAGCGGAGGTAATATATGTAAAGAGCGTCAACTTCTTTTGAATAATCAGAAATCTTGTGCTTTAAAGTTTGATATTCAGGGTTTTCCATGTCGGCTGGGACGCGGTAATTGTCCAGTTCCTCGGAGCTGACAAGGCATGCACCCCTTTGTGCGACTGCGATAAGGCGTGACTCTACGGCATCGTTCATAGATTGCATTAACAAGCCGATGATGTTGTTTGTGTATATAATCAAACCCAACACGGCGACACACGAAATAATGAGCATCATCAACGGCACCTGCGAGCCAAGTTTCTTCTTTTTATGCTTCATAAAATATTTCCTAACTGATTTTCTTGATACCAACATATCTTGATGTGTTTGGGTAATTCGGTAATGGTGTTTATTTACCAATCATACTATAAGACCAAAAATCTTCCGCGACTTCTAAAAAAACCTCAACAATTTTTGGGTCAAACGCCGTTCCGCTATCATTTTTGATAATTTCAACAGCAGACTCATGTGAGAACGCTTTTTTATATGGGCGTTCGTTTGTCAGTGCATCATAAACATCTGCAATCGCCAGAGCACGCCCTTCAAGCGGAATATCTTCGCCTGATAAACCGAGAGGGTATCCTGTTCCGTTCCATTTTTCATGGTGTGTTCCAGCAAAAATTCTTGCATAAGTCAAAAAAGCATCGTTATGTTCACCGACCTCACGTGCAATTTTATCAATAATCCTCTCACCCTCTGCTGAGTGAGTTTTAATCATCAAAAATTCCTCCTCCGTCAATTTTTCGGGCTTATTGAGTACCAAGTCGGATATAACAATTTTGCCGATGTCGTGCAATTGTGCTGATGGCAGAACGAACGACAAATCCCAATCTTTTGTTTGCTCGGCGTAAACTCCGCGTTCTTTTACGGCGTTTAACAAAATTTCAAGATATTTTTGTGTCCTGTGAATATGCCCACCTGTAACTTGGTCACGTTCCTCGACGACCTCCGCGAGTACGCTAATGATACCATTACGCAACGTTTCAACCTCGGCTGTTCGCTGTTTAACAAGTGAATCCAAATTCAAATGCATTTCCAAACGCCTTAAAAGCACGATTTGAGAAAAAGGTTTGTTAACATAATCAACTGCTCCAAGTTCAAAACCTCTTGCTTCGAGTTCGGCATTGATATTTGCTGTCAGAAATATTACAGGAATATCTTTAAATTGAACGGACTTTTTGAGTTCTTCGATTGCCTCGAAACCGTTCATTTCTGGCATATCAATATCGAGCAAAATTAAATCGGGTGTTATCTTCTCTAATAATTTAAACATTTTGGTGGCAGAAAGAACAGCCATAACTTTGTATGTGTCCTGTAAAGCTTGCTTCGCCGCAACAAGATTTGTGCCATTGTCGTCCACGACAAAAATAGTTTTAGTCATTCAGTATAGTTCTCCTAAAATAAAAATATAGAACCAAGATAGGATTATATCATACCATGATTTGAAACACAAGACAGTAATATAGATTTTACATTAAATATGGTCCAACATTACTTATATAGTAATTTCACTTGACATTTATAATGTGGGGCCTCGCCGCAGGCGAGGGAGCGTGACAAAGGCACGCTCGAAATTACGTATGCAACAAGTTTCGGCGTGTTCCACACGCACTCGGCGTATACGCCGAGTATTGAAATTTGCAAGCAAATTTCAATCGAAACGGTTATAGCAACTTAGTAATAGTGCGCAATATTTTGGCAATAATTGGTAACTACAAAAAATAAGACGATTATGTTTAAACATAATCGTCTTTGATATGAATAATTTAAGAAAAAGTGCTATTTAAAAATTGTATATTTATATAAAATGTATATATTTTTTGGGGATATTTTCAAAACACTATTCCATGTTATAAAGCAATATTTTCGTAGAAAAATATTTTTCGTCATTGCTTATTTCTATTAATCCGCCATATTTTCGGATTGCTAATTTCATACTTTTTAATCCAAAACCATGATTGACAATATCGCTTTTTGTGGTTTTTTGACCTTCTTTCGGCAATTTGCTGTACGTGTTTTTGCATGCAAGTGAAAAAATTTGACTTCCACATTCAATTCTCAAATAAATCAATTTATCCATAGCATTTTCTAGTGCTTCGATAGCATTATCAAGCAGATTACCTATAATAATGTTTAAATCAATGGATTTAATAAATATATTTTCTGACAAATTTGTCGTAACTGTAACTTTTGCACCAAGTGCATTTGCTAGTGCAAGCTTATAATTCACAAGACTGTCAAAATCATCATTACCAGTCATTATAAACGTTTCAGTTTCCTCGACAAGATTTTCAACATCGGATAAATATTCAAGCAAAACAGAAATTTTCTCCATTGTCGCATATTTTCTTATCTGTTGATTATGCTTTTTAATATCATGTTTCAGAAAATTAATTTTATCTTGATTTTGTTTGATTGTTTCAAGTTGAGACTGATAATATTTTTGTTGTTGACCTAAAAAGACATTCTCTCTAATTGCAATTTGGGATTTTAACATTGTATCATAAAGATAAAAGACAATGATATTTATCGCAAACAAAATGACGCAAGCCATAATACCTTTCAAATCATAGCTTTTTAGTGCAATATTTCCTATTACAATACTTCCAAGCGGTATAAATGTCAAAGTTATCAGATATACAAAATCATCCTTGCCAAATTCACCTTTTTTTGTGCCGATAATCTTTGTTACCAACAGCGATATAAAATAAAAGAATAAAACCGTTGCAACTCCCGATGAAAACATAATTTTGTTTATCGGTATAATATGTGACAACTTATAAAATATTCCGTCACAAAACATTGCCGTACCATAAATAATTATAGGTGCGGTTATTTTAAGTAATAATCGTCCTTCATAAAGCAGAAAAATCATAAAATATGGGACTATATTTGTGAGTACGTTTATTATTGGATTATGGAAAACATAAAAACAGATATTGTTTATTACAAAAAATCCGACATATGAAAAAAACAGATTAAATTTTTTTACTTTTAGTTTATTGAAAAAAATCTTACCAAATTTATAAAACACATAAATCTGAAATACATTAGAAATTAGATGAAGAATATTTTTCATAATACAACCTTAATTATCAAGTTTAGTCAGTAAAGTGTTGCTGATTTCAATTTTATATTTTCTGCTTATGGGAATATTAATATTGTTTGTTACTATCAAATTGTCTGGTCTATATGCGACAATATGCATTTTGTTTATAAGATAAGAACCGTGTGTACGCAAAAATGCATCAATTACGAAAGGTTCTTCGGCTATGTCATTTATGCTTCTGGAACACTCAAAAAAGCCTGCGGTCGTAGTTATTACTGTTTTATGCAATTTTCGCTCAAAAAAAATAATATTGGCTATTCTGACTTTTTGTTCAGTATAATTAGACATAAACTCAAAATAATCCTTTTTGTGCATAAATAAGTCTTGATATTTATTTATGATATAGAAGATATTCATATAACTAATTGGTTTTATAAGAAAATGAAATGGTCTTATGGGAAACAAATCAAGTGCATAATTCTTTTCGGTGGATATATAAACAATTTGAACAAGATTATCTTTTAACTGTTCCCGAATTATAATGCCAACATCTACACCAGATAGGTTTGCAAGTTGTATATCTAAAAATATAAGGTCATATTCAGCATTACCTTTTATGGCATCTACAATTTCTTCGCCCGAATAAAATAAACTGCAATGTAAAGTTATATTATTATCTTTACAGCATTTCTTACACATATCTTGAATTTCAATACATGTATCTTTCATGTCATCACAAATTGCAATTCTTAATATCATTGACTTCTCCAATAAATTTACACTAAACTTGTTATTAAAAATCATAATTATTTGTAAAATTTTTTTAGGGAAAACAAATTTTTTATGGGAAACTCATGGAATATAAATAGAAAGGGTGGGGTGCACAAAGTTTATAGTTGATGTTGAAAGCATATATTTCTATTTAAACTATCAAAACGCGACAGTAAACTAATCATCATACAGTTAAACTATATCGCGTAAACGTGACGCGTAGCGTCACACCATAACTATTAACTATTAACTTTCAACTATTAACTCTCCTCTTACTTATGCGAAACATCTTTTAAAACCTATTTTTAATAGTATAGTATAAAGATTACAACTGGTTTGCGGGCTCTGCCCGCTTATCGGGGGATATACTCCGCACACCCTTTACTTACAAAAACTATAAAAATAAGTTTTAGGAGTTTAGTTCTATTGCAAATTTTAAAGGTGATTCGCATTACTTACAAAAAACTAATGAAAAAGGGTTTTAGAACAGGTATTATATAGGATATAAAATATTTTTACACAAAACATAACCCAATCAAACTAATTTTCAGTCGGAATTTCTAATGCAGTATATTGATTGTTAGAAACGATATAAATTTTATGGGTCTTGTTTAGTTCCTCACATTTTTTGATAACATATGCCGTTCCACGCGATTGACCATCCCAAAGTATAACTAAAAATTCGGCATATTCAACTATGCTATCATTGCGTTTAAGCGGAGCGTTGCATCCATATTTATTATATTCAGGGAGAAATTCTGTGAATTTTAATCCACTATTAACCGCATATTCTTTTGCCAAACTATCGATGCCTATTGCACCGCCGCTTACAATTTCACTTATTTTTTCAGGTAAAAATCTCTCAATATCAATTTTCGCTATACTCCTTGAACCTATTACAGCTACTCGCATATTTCCTTTTTCAAAATAAATATTTGCAAAACTAACCTATACTTACAAAAATTACAAAAAAATAGTTTTAGTACAGTCTAGTACGAGTCTGCTAACACCCTTAAAAATTATAATATATATTCATAAAAAAGCAATGATTTTTAAGAATATTTTCGTGTTTTGTTGAAAAAAGTAATGTTATTTGTATGTTTTCACAAAATTCATATAAAATATGCAATTAAATGGGAAAAAGATCAAATAGTATACTTCCTAGGAAACTGCACAAAGCATAATATTCCAGTGGGAATTATTCCTTAATTTCTCCATTTATTAGTGGTAATATTTTATATTTACATAATTTTCCAAAATACATAAGAATGGCTCAACCACAAAGTTCAGCCATTCTAATAATTTGTTTTGCATAATCTCTAAGTGGCGGGACTTGAACCCACGGCCTCTACCACCCCAAGGTAGCACTCTACCACCTGAGCCACACCTAGGTATCAACAACGCAAAATATTTTATCATAGATAAATATAGCTGTCAATACTTTTTGCAAAAAATATTGGTTTGGCTCTTTGAATAGATTTTGAGGTGAAAAATTCTTTCTAATCTGTGCTATACTATCATAGGCCTTAATTGTGTTCCAAGAGTGGCAAATTCTAACGCACTTTCAATTTTGTCAAGGTCTGCGGAGAGAGAGGTTGGTTTACTGATTATATCGTCTTGCACTAACGGCACAAAATAATAGTTTTTAATGTTAGCAATTTCGGCGATGTTTTTCATTGTACCCGCGAGTGCGTCGTTCGTACTGAGTGCTATGACAACAGGCTTGTTATTGCGTAAATGCGATTTTATCGCCATTGTCACAGGTGTGTCGGTAATACTGTGGGCGAGTTTTGCAAGAGTATTGCCTGTGCAGGGTGCAATTAACATTATATCTGTCATGTTTTTTGGACCGATTGGTTCTGCGTCCTCAATTGTTATAATAGGTTCTCTGCCACAAATATCCGTGATTTTCCTAATATGTTCGCTAGCTTTGCCATATCTGCTGTCAATATTAACTGAATTAAAAGACATTATCGGAATTATATCATAGATTTCTGAAATCACGTCCATTTCCAGTATTGTTTTTTCAAATGTACAAAAAGATGCGGTCACACACCAGCCAAGTTTTGGTTTCATTATTTTCTCCTTGTTTTTATATGTATTTCTTTGCAGTCATGTTGAACTGCACTAGCATATTTTTCGCATATTTTAGTCATTTTTCTTTAAGAGTAACAGTTCAACAAACGTTCAGCTCTTTCATAACAGATTTCCTTGAAATTTGCTTGATGATTTCAAACACGGCGTATACGCCGTGCAAAGTCCGTTGGAAACCTTGTTTCATATGTAATTCCGAGCGTGCCCCCTCGCCATACAGCGAGAATCCCCACACCTATATGTCAAGTGGAATTGCGATATAACCGAAACTTGAAAATCGTATTACACCGCGTGATTTTGCAAGTTTTTTTGTCAGACATAAAAAAATCTTGCAAAATTCAAGTAAAAAATTCAAGTAATCTAAAAAATTAATCAGCTATAATTCTTTACTGAAAAAGATTACAGTACATAATATTATAAGTTTTTTGTTTAGTTACTAATTTTGCTTGACGTTTCAGCAAAGAGATGTTAAAATGTTATATCTATAATTAGAAAGATGGTGTTCTATGAAAGCTTCTATAACTCTTGATAAAATAATAAAAAAATTCTCGCTAGATATTGTATACACGCCCATTAATCCCAGTGAAGTCTTTGTTGATGATAATGACATTAACCGTCCAGGACTGCAACTTGCAGGTTTTTATGACTACTTTAACCCTAATCGCATACAAATTTTGGGTAAAATGGAACACGCATACTTAGAAAGCCTTTCTCTTCCAAAACGAAGAGACCATATTGAAGAACTTTTCAGAAGAAAAATTAAATGTCTTGTCGTTGCGAGAGAACTCGAAACATTCCCCGAAATGCTTGATGCGGCAAAAACATATGAAATTCCAATTGTGAGCACATTAGAAAGTACTTCAACTTTTGCGGGAGCGTTGATTGCTTTTCTTAATCTGCAACTCGGTCCGCTTATTCAGCGTCACGGGACGCTTATGGAAATTGCGGGCGAAGGCGTGCTGATTACAGGCGAAAGCGGTGTTGGTAAAAGTGAGGTGGCGATTGAATTAATTCGCCGTGGTCACAGACTTATCGCGGACGATGCCGTTGAAATCCGCAAAGTTTCAAATATTACCCTTGTTGGGTCTGCACCAGATAATCTCCGCCATGTTATGGAATTGCGGGGAGTTGGTTTGCTTAATATTGCACATACTTTCGGTTCATCTTCTGTTAAAGACGATATTAAAATCGATTTAATTGTTCACCTTGAAGAATGGAACGAAAATCATACTCACAAAACTTTTGAAAGACTCGGTAACGGAAGAGAATACACAAACGTGCTTGATGTAAAAGTACCGTCAATGACAGTACCTGTCAGAACAGGCAGAAACATTGCGATTATCCTTGAAGTTGCCGCGATTACAAGCCGTGAGAAAAAATCGGGATACTGTGCTGTTACTGAATTTTTCAGTCGTATGGGAATGGCCGCTGACCCTGTTAAAGAAGTTATTAAATATTTGGATAGAGAAAAATTTAATTAATTTCCTCTATATTAGACATGTTATAAAACTTTATTTCATAAATAGACTTACTCGGAAACATAATATTCCAGTAGAAATTCTCCCTTAATTTCGCCATTTATTAGTGGTAATATTTTGTATTTATACGAGTTTCCAAGGAAGTCTAATAGTTTAACTTGTAAATGTTGAGGTCATTCTCTCTAAAAAGTGGCTAGTCGGTACTGTAAAAGTCCACTGGACTAAGCAGACTATTGTACACTACACCCGTCTTTATTTTTTAACGTTGGAGTAATACAAAAAAAGATAGGTTATTAAGGTTTAGAATAAGTTTATTTTATAGGATACATTTAATAATGCAAATCACTTTTTAAGCCCTGTTTTTTTTAACAGTATTGATAAAATAGACTTGCTCACCATCCTATTATTTAACATAATCTGTTTTGATGTGTGGCGTTTGATAGTTGAAAGTTAATACTATAAAGCTTACAGTATATATTTTAATGTAAATAGAAAGGGCGGGTTGCGGGCTCTGCCCGCTTATCGGAGGCGAGCCCCCGTACCCCCCTTAATTACAAAAATTACAAAAATAAGTTTTAGAAGTTTTAGAATAAGTCTATTTTATAGGATACCTTTGATAATCGTGTATTAGACAGATATTTTTTATGGTTTTTGCAAGTAAGAATTTCGGTCACTGCGACAATACGAACAACAGCGTTGATTATTACATTACCTAGTACCCGATAAGCTGGGCAGAAGCACCCCCGTCTTAATAATCCAAAGGGCGTTTTCTAAAAAACATCACAAATAATTATGAGTTAAAATCTATTGACACTATCAAAAAAATTAAAAAGACTAAAAAGTTAATAAAAGACTAAAAAGTTAATAAAAGACTAAAAAGTTAATAAAAGGCTAAAAAGTTAATAAAAGGCTAAAAAGTTTGAAAAAAAGGAAAATCTGACATGTTGAAAAAAATTATCGCCCTTGGTATTGCCGTTATTATTGCATTACCATTTGGTTTTCAAAAAAATATTACCGCTGAAAGTGCAGAAAATTTCCCCAGAGGCGATATTAATGAGGACGGTGTGATTAGCGGACTGGACTATGCTTGTTATAAAAGAACGTTTCTTTTTGACAGACAACCGTCAAATATTGCTGACATTAACTATTCAACTACTTTTTCGATAAGAGATGTCAATATTATTCAGCAAGCGGTTACAAGACAATTCTCGCTTACCTCTAAAAATGCTTTGCTGATTAATGAAGTTTGTCCGTCAAATGTCAACATTATGATTGATGAAAATAGTCTTTACAGCGACTGGGTTGAACTTTTTAACAACACAGGTGAAGATATTGACCTAGCAGGTTATTTCCTATCCGATAGCCTTAAAAAGCCGACGAAATACTCTTTTCCTGAGGGTACGATAATAAAAAATGGTGAATATAAAGTTGTATTTGTTTCCGATGAAACAACTGCATTTGCTTTTTCAAAAGACGGCGAGAGCGTTGTTTTATCTACTCCTGAGGGTGAAATTGTTGACAGTATAACTTTCGTTGCGATTGACGATGATATAGTATATGGCAGATATAAAGATGCAAGCGATTTATGGAAATGGCTTTCGCCGACACCTGGAAAATCAAATGACACAGGTGTTATTGTGAACAACTATTCTGCAACACCTGTTCCAGAGTTTTCAAATGAAACAGGTTTTTATGATAACAGTTTTAACTTAGAATTAAGTGCCACAAACACTAATGACAGAATTTACTACACAACTGATACTACAACACCGACAACTGACTCTGCAAAATACACTTCGACTATTTCTGTTGTGAACAGAAATAATGACCAAATGAAATATGCCAACAACAAAGATATGGCTTACGGCAATGATTTGCACACGCCTGATAACAGCAATGTCGCGAAAGGAACTGTTGTTCGTGCTTTTGCTTTTGACTTTGATGAGGGCAATTACAGCAAAGATACCGCTAAAACCTATTTTGTTGGAATAAACCAAGCAACTAAATATAATGATGTACCTGTAATTTCTGTTGTGACTGACGCTGATAATCTCTTTGGATATGATAACGGTATATTTGTTCTTGGTAAATCTTTTGACGATTGGGCAAAAACTCATAACGCCGCGACTGCGGATTCTTGGACAATTCCTGGTAACTATTCTCAAAGAGGAAGAGAATGGGAACGCGAAGTTCAGTTTGACTTTATCGACACAGGTAATGTTTTAGGATTTACCCAAAACATTGGAGTACGTGTAACAGGTAATGCTTCACGTACCTATCAGCAAAAAAGTATGAAATTCTATGCAAGAGGCGATTATGGTGCAAAAAATGTAAAATATGATTTGCTCCCTGGTTTAACTGCTAATGGTGACGGTACAACTCCAATCACGAAATTTAACAGTTTTGTTTTGAGAAACGGTGCAAATGACGCAGATTATGCTAAACTGCGTGACCCTTTTGTTCAAGAACTCGTTGAAAACCGCTCTTTTGATACCCAAGACAGCCGACCTGTTGTTGTGTTCATCAACGGCGAATATTGGGGACTATATTCTCTGATACAAGATTATGACGACAAATATATTGAAAATCACTATGGTGTTCCCGCTGATGAAGTTATTATAATTGAAAGCGGTCGGGAAGTTGACAATGGTGTTGCAACAGATATTAATTTTTACACCACTTTGGTGAATTATGCAAAAAACAATGACTTGTCTAACGTTGCAAACTATGCGACAATCTCTGGAATGATGGATATTAATAACTTCATTGAATATTGTTGTGCGGAAGTATTTATTGCCAATGCTGACTGGATGAATAACCAAAACAATCAGCGTGCTTGGCGTTCAAGAACTATTGATGCTACTAATCCATGGATGGACGGAAAATGGCGTTGGATGATGTATGATACGGAATATTCACTGGGGCTTTATGATAGTGCGGAAACTGCTACTAATTTTGATAGTTTGAAGTTTGCTCTGCAAAACTCTCCGCTTTTGTCCGCTCTTTGGAAAAATCCAACGTTCAAACAAAAATTTATAACTGCTATGACCGATATGATTAACAATGAATTGTCCGCCACAAATTCTACTGATCTGCTCACTAAAATGGTAGGCGAATATTCACCTTTGATTTACGACAATACTATGCGTTGGGGACCTGCTTGGGTGTTACAATGGTCAACTCCTGCACAGCATTTCAACGAGGAAATTGATAAAATAAGGTCTTTCCTTAATAACCGTAAAAATGCGATTACTACTATGCTGAATAATAACTGACAGGTATCTTTGGTCTGCATTTTCAGCAACTTTGACCGACCACTATTTTCTTAGTATCTTTTGTGACTTCAATTTGAACCCGTTCTTTTTGGACGGGTTTTGGTTTTTAAAAAAATCAGTGAAATATGTAACCTCGTACACAAAAATTCTGTCTATATGAGTGAAGGCACGATTTACAAATTTAACTTCATGGTAAGACTTTTTAATGGCAAAGTGAAAGTTTTTAGCGAAATATGTAACCCCAAGCACAAAAATTCTGTCTATATAAGTGAAGGCACGATTTACAAATTTAACTTCATGGCAAGAATTTTTAACGGCAAAGTAAAAGTTTTTAGCGAAATGTGTAACCACAAGTACAAAAATTCTGTCTATATGAGTGAAGACATGATTTTTGAAGGCAAGAGTTATTGTTCAAAAAAATTACAATGAGAAGCGGTGATTTAAGATTATTATCAACAACAATATTACCCAAATATTCAGCGAACAAAAAGAAAACGCAATTTCTGAAATACAGCAGAAATACGGCCGATTTCTGTATAAGATAGCGTTTGGTATTTTGAGGAACAATGAGGATAGTGAAGAAGTTGTCAATGATACACTTATGAAACTGTATGAAACAGGTATTCCTCCTGATGTTGTAAATATGCAGGCTTTTGTGGGGAAAATAACTCGCAACAAAGCACTCAATCGGCTTGATAAAAACAAGCGAACAATTAATACCACGCCTCTTGAAGAAATCCAAGATGTTATCAGCACGGTTGATGTTGAAAAAGATGAACTCTTGCCGATTATCAATAAATTTCTTGAAAATTTACCGAAAGAACAAAGGGCTATTTTTTTGAGAAGATATTATGGCAATGAAGAAATTCTTGAAATTGCAAATGCTGAAAATTTTTCAGAAAGTAACGTTAAACAAATCCTATTTAGGTTACGTAAAAAACTCAAAAAAGTTTTAGAAAGTGAGGGGTTGTTATGAGAGCAATAGATTTTCAAAATCTTTTATCAGAAATCGACACAAAGTTTATAGAGGAAATTTATCCCTTGGAAAACCAATCACAGAATGGAGATATAGTAATGAAAGAAAATAAAATCACAGAAATTGTTAACAGCGGAGTATCAACAAATAAACACAGAGGTTATGGATATAAAAGTGTTATCGCGGCTTGTGCAGTTTTAGCGTTGGTTGCAACAACAATAATCACTGTTCCGAACTGGAAAAAAGAAAATGGCAACGGCTCTTTACATCTTTATAGTGGGTCTGACGGCGAAACAGTATATGACTCTGAAACTGCTACCGTAACAGAACCTGTTGTTAGCTCGGAAGTTACAAGTGGTGGTATCAGTATCATTGAACTTCCAGATGGGTTTGATATAAGCTTTGCATATGGTGCAGCACAGTATTTTGACCAGAATGACATAGAAATTAAAAATCTGACAGAAGCCCAACTTTTAGATTACTATGGTTTATCAAAAGAACAAGTTATGCCATTATATTTACCCGAAAGTGTTATTCTACTTCCTACTGTTGGCGAAACAAATCCGGAATATGATAAATTTCAAGTGATTTATAATAAAGAAGACAAAATCGTTTATGACGTCAATCCGTTCGTCTTTGCTGATAGAAAAGCTGTTAATCCTGACAAGAGTTCTAACACCTTTGCTTTAAAAGTTCAACTTAGCAAAGCAACACAGCTAGATTATCCTGGATATTGGATAGAAACCATTGGAAATCCTGATTTTCTTCCAATAGATAATGATGGTAAAAATGGTGCAGATTTTGTTATAAATTATTCGTCAATAAATGGAAATGACTTCCTTATCGCACATCAATATAACTCAAAAATTGGTGCTGATTGCTACCTCGTAACATTTTACAAAAACGACGTGCAATATACAATTTCAACTGCTGACATTTCACAAGAAGAAGTTCTTAAAATTGTTAATGGTTATTTAAATTATGAACCCGAATCAGACCTTCCAACAACAGACGCTCCTGTTACAACAGTAGATGCAGGTGGAATTAATATACAACATGAAATCGTTATATCAGGTGACCCTCTGATAAAAAAAGAAACAATTATAGATAGTGAAGGAAATGTAATAGTAAAACAAGAACTCGTTCCAACAGATGCTAACGGAAATGCAACTGGTATAATTGTAGATTAAATAAATTTAAACATACACCGTCTGAAAAATTCAGGCGGTGTGTTTGTATTAATAAACTTTTAGTTATGTAAAAAACAAGTAATGTTTTTTTACTTTAACATTGCAATAAACTAAATTTATATTTTAACTATGAATAATCACACTTTTTGTAACATTTTGTAGTCCTTTGCAATATTATGTATAAAAAAATAAATGCAAAGGAGAGTATAAAAAATGCCAAGAATATTTTTAAGCCCATCAACACAGGAGTGGAATACTTATGTTAATGGCGGTACAGAAGAACAATATATGAATTTGCTTGCGGACAGGATTGAGCCTTATCTTAGAGCAAGCGGTATTTCTTACACAAGAAATGACCCTGCAAGAAATGTCAGAGGAGCAATTGATGATAGCAATGCGAGTTATTATGACGCTCATATTGCGTTACATACAAATGCAGCAGGTGAAGCAAATGCGGGTAAAGTCAGAGGTGTTGACTTTTATTATGCACCGAACGATACAAAAGGTAAAGAAATTGCAGAGATTATGGCGAGAAGATTTAAGTCAATTTACCCTTTACCAGACAGAGTAAGGGCGTTATCAACGACTACTCTCGGCGAACTTACAGAAACAAAAGCACCCGCAGTTCTCGCAGAAATCGGCTATCATGATAATATCGAGGACGCAAATTGGATTAAAAATAACCTAAATTCTATCGCAAAAGGTATTGTTGAAAGTCTTGATGAATATTTCGATATTCCGTTTAATAATGCGGGAGCAGTCAGAAGAGGTTGGGTCAATACGGACGGCTCAGGTTTAAATTTGCGTGCAAGACCCTCCACATCAAGTGAAATAATCACAAGCATTCCAGACGGTGCAGAAGTAAAAGTTTATGGCGAAAGCGACGGTTGGTATGTTGTGTCATATAACTGGCAAAATGGATATGTTTCAAAGAACTTTGTTGTTGTAGGCTAGCGGGTAGCACCCGCCTGCATTTTCGCGGGTATAGTTTAACTTAACCGTTAGTTTACTTCACGCGACGGGGCCCCCTGCTGATATTTCACGTCATAGTTTAAATTAATCATTAGTGCTTGGTCGCGGTTTATGATTTTCATATGGGATTCCAGTGTAGAACTACTTGCCCGCGTGAGTTAACTAACCCATACATTTAGACTATGACGCGAAAATGTCACGGACACATGTTATGTGCAGGCGAGCGTTGCCTGCTCGCGTCATAGTTTAAATTTATGGTTAGTTTAATTCCGAGTTTTATAACTATTATTTGTAAAAAACCGCCTCAAAGGGCGGTTTTATAGTAAATATGCAAAATGTGGAATATAAACAAATGATTAAGTTAAACTATGACATGAAAACATATGCAGGCATTGCCTGTCATCAGCTTGATTCTGCTAATGATACAGTTAGACAACACATGCAGGTGTTACCTGTTAACTATTAACGTGTGAATGCGAAGCATTCACACTCTGTACATTATAATATTACAATGAATACATAAGTTATCCACAAGTTACTGTTATAATTATACTATTATTTAATGGTTATGTTTATTGGTTGTGAGATTATTTACAACGGCTTGTTCTGAAATTTATTTTTATAGTTTTAATAAAACACGTTTAAAGATTAAGATAAATTTTATCTTATTTATAAAATTCAAATAAACTGTCAAAAGGAACAGAACAGGTCGCCAATAAATCATAAATTAAAAACAATATGAATTTACAGAAAGAGGCATGAAAAATGAATAAGTTTTCTTGTGAAGTTTGTGGCTACGAATACGACCCTGCGGTAGGCGACGCAGAAGGTGGAATTGCACCGGGAACAGCTTTTGAAGATATTCCAGATGATTGGGTTTGCCCTCTTTGCGGACAAGGCAAGGACCAATTTACTAAGATAGACGACTGATACAGCAGTTTGCTAAGTGTATGAGGCGTTTTATGATTGCTGTAAAGGAATACAACAATTAAGTTTGTACTCTTCAAGGAAAAGAGCAGTTCAGCAAGATAATCTAATGCAGTAGTTTTCTTGCTAAATTTATGAGGCGTTTTATGATTGCTGTAAAGGAATACAACAATTAAGTTTGTACTCTTCAAGGAAAAGAGCAGTTCAGCAAGATAATCTAATGTAGTAGTTTTCTTGCTAAGCGTATGAGACATTTTATGATTATTTGAAGAGGATAATTTCCTCTTCAAAACAAGGAACAATTCAGCGAAATAATCTAATTATGAGGCGTTTTTATTAGTGCTGTGAAAAATTGTAACCTTACGAATTAGGAGGGGAAATGTATAACGTAAAAGAAATTCATAAGGATTTGTATTATGTCGGAGGTAGCGACCACCGTTTGGCGTTGTTTGAAAATGTCTATCCTATCGACAAAGGTGTTAGTTATAACTCTTATCTTTTTAACGGCGAAAAAACAGTTTTGATGGACACGGTTGACCGTTCGGTTTCAGGAGTTTTCTTTGAAAATATTGAATTTCTGCTCGACGGTCGACCGCTTGATTACGTTGTTGTCAGCCATATGGAACCTGACCATTCAGGTACTTTAAAAGAACTTTTGCAAAGATACCCTAGTGTAAAAATTATCGCGAATGAAAGAACTATTCGCATGATTAATCAGTTTTTTACGCTTGATGCCGAGTTTTATGTTGTGAAAGACGGTGAATCTCTCGCAATTGGTGACAAGATTTTCAATTTTGTTTTTGCTCCAATGGTTCACTGGCCTGAGGTTATGGTAACATATGAAAGTACTACAAAGGCATTGTTCTCGGCAGATGCTTTTGGAACATTCGGTGCGTTAAATGGAGGAATATTCGCGGACGAGTTAAACTTTGAGCGTGACTTTTTACCCGAAGCAAGACGGTATTACACCAACATCGTTGGGAAATATGGGACACAAGTTGCGTCACTTTTGCGAAAAGCGTTAACTCTTGACATCGGTATTATCGCACCATTGCATGGTCCTGTTTGGCGAAAAAACATCAGCTGGATTATCGATAAATACGCGAAATGGGCAACTTATACTCCCGAAGAGGATGCCGTTGTTATCGCATACTCCTCGGTTTATGGTAATACTGAAAACGCTGTATATATTTTGGCAGGCGAACTTAATGAACGCGGTGTCAAAAACATCGCTGTCTATGACGTTTCAGTAACCCACCCGAGTTTCATCGTTTCTGAGGCGTTCCGTGCGAGTCATCTTGTTTTTGCAGCAACGACTTATAATGCAGGAATTTTCATAAATATGGAAAACTTGCTTAACGATTTGGCAGAGCATAATATTCAAAATCGAACTGTTGCATTGTTGGAAAACGGCTCTTGGGCACCTACCAGCGGTGGTTTGATGAGAGATATTTTTGAAAAGCAAAAAAACATTACGTTTGTTGGCGATATTGTAACCATTTCCAGCAGTGTTAGTGAGCAGACGCGTGGAGAAATACTTGAACTAGCGAAAAACATTACCGAAAGTTTCCCAAAAGCAGATGTTGTTGACCACTCTCAAAAAATAGAACAAAACGCAATTTTCAAGTTGACTTATGGTTTGTTTGTTCTTTCTGCTAAGACGGACAAGGACAACGGTTGCATAATTAATACCGTGACGCAGGTTACTGACAATCCCAAGCGAATTATGATTGCTGTTAACAAGCAGAATTTTACTCACAATCAAATTTTAAAAACTGGTGTTTTTAACGTCAGCGTTTTAAGCAATGATGCAGTTTTTGCGACTTTTAAGAATTTCGGTTTTCAAAGTGGCAAAGATGCAGATAAGTTCGATGGCATTGATGTTGTACGCTCTGAAAATGGCTTGTTTTATCTGAATGTTGGTGTGAATGCATTCATTTCTGCAAAAGTTATTACCCAATATGATTATGGTACACATACTGTTTTTATTGCTGATGTTACCGAAGCTGTTACTTTAAATTCTGTTCCAAGCATGACCTATGCCTATTATTTTGACCATGTTAAACCAAAACCTCAACCAATTGAAGAGAAGAAAACAGGTTATATATGTAAAATTTGCGGTTATATACATGAATCTGATACTCTTCCCGCAGACTTCATTTGTCCTCTTTGCAAACACGGTGCGGAAGATTTCGAGAGGTTGTAAACAAGCAATTTTGGGATAAGTTGACTATTTTTATATTACAGCGATTTGTCAATAAAATTATAAAGAAGTAGATATTAAATAAAAAAGTCGCTTAGAAAAGCGGCTTTTACAAATGCTATTAAAAATATGATATGAAACAAGACCCCAAATAAATTATATCAAATACAAAAAAGCCATTTTAAAAAAAACGGCTTTTTTATAAATATTATTAGAATGCGTTAGCAAAATAACATTAGGTTAAAAATAAACATCGCAATTCACTAATCTGGGTTTTTATCCCTCTTAACATAAGTTGTGTGGAGGAGATGGTGTGCTTTATGTGAACCAGGTTTTTCGAGATAAGTCGCATATAACTCTTTAATTGCAGGATTTTCATGAGACTTGCGAATTGTTTTTGCCTCATCACTTTTATAGAGCACAGATGCTCTCTTTTGACGATAATTTGTAAAATTACGCACATTACCACTTACATGAGGCTGACCACCACCATTTACACAGCCACCAGGACAGCACATAATTTCAATAAAATGATAATTTCTCTTGCCTGCACGAACATCGTCAATGAGTTTCTTAGCATTGCTCAAACCAGAAACAATTGCGACTTTAACTTCAAGGTCGCCGACTTTATAAGTTGCTTCCTTGATTGAACCAGTAACGTCCGTATATTCAAGTTCTGTGTTTTCAGTGGTGGGACGAACATCTGTAAATTCAAGCTTAGGCAGGGTTTCACCTGTGATTGTCTCAACAGCCGTTCTCAAAGCCGCTTCCATAACGCCGCCACTTGTACCAAAAATTACACCCGCACCTGTTGACATACCCAAAGGTGCATCAAAATCTTCATCAGGTAGTTCGGTAAAATTAATACCGCAACGTTGGATTAACTTACCAAGTTCGCGTGTTGTCAAAACTATATCAACGTCAGACACACCATTTGCGTCTTGGTCATCACGGTTTTGCTCAAATTTCTTTGCGGTACATGGCATTATTGAAACAGAAACAATGTCATTTTTGTCAATATTATTTTTCTCAGCATAGTAAGATTTTGCAATCGCACCAAACATTTGCTGAGGTGACTTACAAGTTGAAAGATGGTCAAGCCAATCGGGATAGTAAGCCTCAAAGAATTTTACCCAACCAGGTGAGCAAGATGTGAACATTGGTAAAACTCCGCCAGTTGTAACTCTTTCAACAAACTCGGCCGCTTCTTCCATAATTGTTAGGTCCGCAGAAAAATCTGTATCAAAGACTTTATCAAAGCCTATTCTGCGTAAAGCAGCAGCCATTTTTCCTTCAACATCTGTACCGATAGGATAGCCGAAAAGTTCGCCCAAAGCAGCACGAACCGAAGGAGCTGTTTGAACAATAACGTGTTTTTTAGGGTCAGCAATAGCCGTCAAAACAGCGTCACTGTCATCTTTTTCGCATAAAGCCCCAACAGGACACATAACAATACATTGACCGCAGTTTACACAAGACGTTTCGCCTAAACCTCTGTCAAAATTAGAGCCGATATGTGTTTTAAAACCACGCTCATTCGCACCGATAACACCAACATATTGGTTGGCAGTACAAGCCGCAACACAACGTCTGCAAAGTACACATTTATTATTATTTCTGTACATATGAGCGGCAGTTTCATCTATTTCATAATGCTCTTTCTCACCATCATAGTACCCTTCATCGTCCACTTTATAGTCTTTTGCGAGTTTTTGCAATTCACAATTACCAGAACGCTCACAAGACAAACATTTTCTGTCATGAGTTGAAAGAATAAGTTCAAGTGTTCTTTTTCTTGACTGTAAAACTTTCTCAGTATTGGTGAATATTTCCATGCCGTCAGTAACAGGATAAACGCAAGAAGCGACTAATCTCTTCGGACGACCACCCTCACTAACTTCTACCATACAGATGCGACAGGCCCCAATTTCATTGATTTTTTTCAAATAACAAAGCGTTGGTATTTCAATCTTACTTTGGTGAGCAGCTTCAAGCACAGTAACGCCTTTCTCTACCTCACAAGCAATACCATTGATTTTAATTTTTAATGTGTCAGCCATTTATTTACCTTTCCCTTTTTTTATTTTGAGCCGCCTTAATTTACCTTTGCGACTTTTTTATTTTGAGCTACCTTAAATTACCTTTGCGACTTTTTTATTTTGAGCTATCTTAATTTACCTTTGCCACTTTTTTATTTCGAGCCGCCTTAATTTACCTTTGCGACTTTTTTATTTTGAGCTGCCTTAATTTACCTCTGCGACTTTTTTATTTTAAATAATTTTTCTTTGTGCCGCCTTAATTTACCTTTGCAACTATATATCGCCGTAACTTTTAAGAACCTTTGCGACTTTTTTATTTAAAAATATTAATATAAACTTATAAAAAGTATTGACAATATTAATAAAATTATTATAATAAATGATAAGTGGTAACTGACGGCTACCGCTTAAATTAGTTAATTACAGAAGTAATCGCCACATCTTTTGCGGGTGGGGCGATTACTTTTTCTATGGTTTGTTAGAATGATATTAAACATATGGAAGTTATCAATAAATATTTGCGTGATAATTCCAATAATATTCCACATAGGCTATCCCCCATTTGGGGTCAAGCAGTAACCGCCAATATATCAGTTTTCGCTGTGTTCAGACCTCACTTGACAAATTATATATTACTTTTGTGTATTGTCAAGATTTTTTTCTTTGAGTCGCAATGCTTGTCCTTTGCGACTGTTAATCATTGCACTTTTTATGAAACTCTGCGACTTTTTTATCATAAATAATTTGCGACCATTGTCCGCGAAGTTTAACTAACGATTTAATTAAACTGTGCTACAAAAGCCACTAACGTTTCGCCCGCGAAATTCAGCTAATGATTTAATTAAACTATGCTACAAAAAGCCAACTTAACGTTTCGCCCGCTTTAACTTTAACTAACGATTTAATTAAACTATGTCGTGAAAACACAGGCTGGCGTTGCCCGCTCGCGAAAACGCCAGCGGAGGCACTCTGCCGCGGGAGATGCTATTTCTTTATAATTGCACCAAATTTACAGGTAGAAACGCACGCACCGCATTTAATACATTTGTCCGTGTCAATTGTGTAAGGCTTTTTGAGTTCACCTGTGATTGCACCAACAGGGCAAACTCTTGCACAAGCAGAACAACCTTTACATTTCTCGGGAATAATTGAGAAAGAGAGTAAGTCTTTGCAAACACCTGCGGGACATTTTTTATCTTTAATGTGAGCAACGTACTCATCTTTGAAATATCTCAAAGTTGAAAGCACAGGGTTTGGAGCAGTTTGTCCTAACCCGCAAAGAGAATTTTCTTTGATGTGATAACAGAGTTTTTCGAGTTTATCAATGTCTTCCATTGAAGCTTGACCTTTTGTAATTTTTTCGAGAATCTCATACATGCGACGTGTACCGATACGGCATGGAGTACATTTTCCGCAAGACTCGTCAACTGTAAATTCAAGGAAAAATTTAGCAATATCAACCATACAGTTGTCTTCGTCCATAACGATAAGTCCACCCGAACCCATCATTGAACCAATAGCAACAAGGTTGTCATAGTCGATTTCAATATCCAAATGCTCGGGAGGTATGCACCCACCAGATGGTCCACCTGTTTGAGCGGCTTTGAACTTTTTACCGTCAGGAATACCGCCACCGATTTCCTCGATGACTGTACGCAGAGTTGTTCCCATTGGTATTTCAACAAGACCAGTGTTATTGATTTTACCGCCAAGTGCAAATACTTTTGTACCTTTGGATTTTTCTGTACCCATTGCCGAAAACCACTCAGCACCGTTGAGTATGATTTGACATACATTGGCATAAGTTTCAACGTTATTAAGAATTGTCGGGCTGTCAAACAAACCTTTTTCAGCAGGGAACGGAGGACGAGGACGAGGTTCACCGCGGTTCCCCTCAATTGAAGTCATAAGTGCAGTTTCTTCACCGCAAACAAACGCTCCTGCACCAAGCCTCAATCCAATGTCGAAATTAAAACCAGTTTCAAAGATATTTTCGCCGAGAAGTCCATATTCTCTTGCTTGCTTAATAGCAATTTCGAGACGTTTAATAGCGATTGGATATTCCGCACGAACATAGATATAGCCTTGTGTCGCACCGATTGCATAACCTGCAATAGCCATTGCTTCCAAAACGGCATGAGGGTCGCCCTCTAAAACAGACCTATCCATAAACGCACCAGGGTCACCCTCGTCAGCGTTACAGCAAACATATTTTTGAGGAGCATTTGGAACGATATTTCTTGCAAGTTTCCATTTCAAACCTGTTGGGAAACCACCACCACCGCGACCTCTTAACCCAGAATCGAGGATTGTTTGAATAACATCTTCGGGTTTCATTGAGGTTAACACCTTGCCGAGAGCCTCATATCCTCCCGTACCTATGTATTCATCAATATCCTCGGGATTAATAACACCACAGTTACGCAGAGCAATTCTGTGTTGTTTTTTATAAAAATTTGTTTCATTAAGTGACTTAATAGCATCTTTGTCAAGAGTTTCATCATAAACAAGAGATTTTACTATTCTGCCCTTTAACAGGTGTTCCGAAACAATTGTTGCAATATTCTCCACTTTTACCTGTGAATAGAAAACACCCTCTGGATAGACAAGCACAATCGGACCGTTTGCACAAAGTCCGAAACAACCAGTCGTTACTATATTAACTTCGTTTTCGAGATTATTTTTTGCGATTTCGGCATGAAGTGCTTCAACAATTTTAGTACTTCCGCCGCTAGTACACCCCGTACCTCCGCAAACCAGAACTTGACTTCTGAACATTCTTTCTCTATCTCCCTCTTTATATTTTGAGCTTTTTTATTTTGAGCCACAGTAATTGCCTTTGCAACTTCCTGTTAACTGCACTTTTTTTAAAAACCCTTGCAACTTTTTCCGCATAAATAATTTGCAACCACCGCCCGCGGAGTTAAACTAACGATTAGTTAAACTAAATCGCGAAAAAGCATGCAGGTGCTACCTGCCCGCCTATTTAAGTGATGCGGTAGAAATTGTATATTTTTGAACGATTTTGCCTTTTTTAATGTGTTCTTCAAAAATTTCTTTTGCTCTTTCAGCGTCCATTTTGATATAGGTAACTTTCTCTTTGTCTTTTTCATAAACTTCAACGATTGGTTCATATTGACAAAGTCCAACACAACCTGTTTGAGTAACTTCAACGCTGTCGAGTTTATTTTGTTGAATTAAATCTGAAAAAGTGTTCAAAACAGGTCTTGCACCTGCTGCTATACCGCAAGTCGCCATTCCAACAACAATACGTGTAGTTTTATCTTCGGGTTTACGCATATTAACTTGGGATTGCATTTTTTCTTTTATTGCTCTTAATTCTTCGAGTGATTTCATATTCTCTCCTTAATTTAGAATTTATTTTACAAGTCTTTGTGAAGTCCACAAACAAAATTTTCCTGAATGTTTATAACTATTCAATATCTTTGCTAAATCTAACAGTTTAATTTGCGATTTACCAAAATTGCTCATAATGATTGTCTGACTTGACATATGACCTTTTAGATAACATAACGTTTAAATAATAACCTGCTTAACGTGGACCTTGACTGTCTAATGATAACTTTTATAACACAACTTGTTCGACTAATCACCTAACAACTTAAAAAACAACCTATTTAACTCACCCGTTGCTAAATAACAAGCTCGCCTACAATTTCTTTGATATTTTCATCTAAAAATTCTTTTATATAATTAGAAACTTCGGGTTCGTTCAGTGGAACATCACCCATAACCTCACGAAATTCGCGGGTATCAAGAGCAAAAGAATTGTCGTCTATATGATAGTTAAACAAGAAATCTTTATCAATATTGCAAGTAATTAACGTGTGGATTGTGAAAACCATATCGCCGAGAGGCATGCGGTCAATGTGAGAAAATCCATAAACTGCGGTAGTTGTTGTGCCGACACCTAATTCTGATATTATATCAAACTTACCGCCTGTCATTTCAGCACTTTGTTTAAAAAACGGAACACCAAGACCGATGTCACGGGTTGTGCGAGTTGTAAAGAATGGGTCCGTAACTCTTTCAAGTTGTTCGGTGGACATACCACACCCATTATCTTTTATGATAACAGTTAATGTATCAGCAGAAGTATCAGCATTTACGGTTATTTCAGTTAAACTTGCCTCTGCACGCACGCTGTTTTGTGCTATATCGAGGATTGTTAATGCTATTTCAGGCAACAAAGCGGACACCTCTTTATAGTGTATTTTTACATTACTATTCAACATGCATTTTTAATGTCATAACTGTTAGACTGCCATACTTTCAGAACATGAGATGCCCATAATACCGTTAAACTAAATCACGTAACACCTTTGGCATATTTCTCAAATACACAGATTAAAACTTGCACAGTCCTAGGCTGTTAGCTTATACTATATTAACTGTACTTGTCCAAAATACCCTTGATTTCTTTTGTTGTGAGCCTGCCATAAACATCGTCATTAACCATCATAACTGGGGCAAGTCCGCAAGCACCTATGCAACGGCAAGCGTCAAGAGAATATTTTCCGTCCTCTGTGCACCCTCCGCCGTCAATTTTGAGCTGCTTTTTAAGTTCGTCATAAATATCACCTGCACCTTTAACATAGCAAGCTGTTCCCAAACAAATGGAAACTTGGAATTTTCCTTTCGGATAAAGCGAGAATTGCGAGTAAAACGTAACAACACCATAAATTTTTTCGATAGGTGTATCTGTTTTATCCGCGATGAGTTTTTGTACTTCAATAGGTAAGTAACCGTAAATCTCTTGTGCTTTTTGTAAAATCGGCATCAACGCACCTTTTGTTTCTTTCATTTCTCCAATGACAGCCAAAAGTTGCTTTTCCTGTTCAGGAGTGCCTGTGAATGCAACAGCCATTTATTTACCTCCAAATTTGTTAAAACTTTAACTTATGAATTCTAGCATATTTTTATTCGCTTTTCAACTATTATTTACAACCAAATTATAAGGCAATTTTTATACATAATAGCCAAAAGATTTATAATTTGTGTACATAAAACGAAAATTTTGAATTAATAAAAGTTTTAAAGAATTTTTTGACATGGATTTTTAATAGATATGTCATAAAAAAATTGGATCTTGACTATAACAGCGGTGAATTTCTAAACATTTTGAACAAAAATTTATACAAATCAATGTCGCGATTATTGAATCTAAATTCAGTTTCTTTCAGAAAATCTCAAAAAATTCTTTACAAATGCCCTTGAATTCCATAAGTCTATGTTTAGCATAACTTCGCGGACACAGGCTCTGTGTTTTTCAAAACCTCCGTCAACAAGTCCGTCATAACCACGCCAACCATCACTATAAATAACGCTGTCAATATCAGCACGACCTCTTATTATTTGGCTTAGTGTAGCCGATTTACAGTCAGAAAAAAATTCAGTATACATTTTTTCTCTGCTATTGCCAAATTATCTGAAAATTTTAAGTTGCTTCCAAGTTCAAATCTTCCCGCAAGCGACAAAGTTACGGCAGAATTATACAAACTTCTGAACGCCAAAAAATCCTTTTTGTC
>BNZF01000018.1 GCA_026000865.1 Clostridia bacterium | reverse complement strand
AATCAAATGAAAACAGCATACTAGATGTCGGCTTCATCTGCGAATGGGAAAATACTGAGAGCAACGTTAGTTTATTAGACACCGACGAAGACGGTTTCCCAGATATTTATGAAACAACTGGAATTCCTTTATCAAATGGGAAATTTATCAAAACTAATCCGAACAAAAAAGATACTGATGGGGATGGGTTGTTGGATAGTGAAGAAATTTTGAGAAATGTTAAAGCAACTTATTTTAAATATACTTCACCATCAAATTTGCAAATATATAAATACTATTTTACCATTAATTCTGACCCTACTAAGGTTGATAGTGATGGGGATGGGATATTTGATGATTATACCGAAAAAATGGTACTTCACTCAAATCCTATTCTAAATGAAATTGCACTAAATTATTCTAGTATTTATAATTCAAACAGGGATTTTTCTACTGATAAAATTCGTCAAAAAATATTAAAAAGAATAAATGACACCTTAAATCCCTCGTCTTCATTCCCAATGCCCTCTGTACCAATTGTCAACCCCTTTACAGGTCTTCCCATTTCTCTATATATGCAAATGATAGCAGACTATGCAGTAAACAGCACCATACCAATAGATGGATTAATAAACGGACAAAGTTTAGAGCCTTGGAAAGATATGGCTTGTGGCACGCTATCTGATATGGATAATTCAGGTTGCGGAGTGATAGCAATGTATAATGCTATAAAATTATTGAATTTGGATGTTACTTTGGCTGATGTCGAATTTGAACTCCGATACAATCTTGCTTATATTATTGGTGGAAAATTTGGTACTAACCCTTTTAAATTTGGTGGATATCTTAAAGACCACAAAATTAAATATAGTGAGGTAATTGGTTCTTCAAGTTATTTTGAAAAACAAATTACACAAGGGTCAATATCAATCATTACTTGTGTCAATGATGTAGACAAAAAAGGTAATCCTGATGTTTTGAGTGGTATGCATACAATGTGTGTACTGTATATTGGTAATAAGTATGTTGTTTTTAATAGAAGTAGTTATTTTAATAATTATAAGGTATATGATGGTTTCCTTGATATAATTATTGATAAAAGTGATGATATTAATTATAATATGAGTTATGAAGCTGCAGCACGTTGTTTTGTTGACGGAGGCACGCTGAAAAAATGAAAAGATTCTCTATTATATTAATTATTATATTGTTGTTGTCTTCTTGTACAGTTGATTTTTATGCTAAGGTACGTCCGCCAGATTATAAAAATACAACTTGGATAGCAAAAGAATGTAATATGTATTTTTATGTTGACCAAAATAGTCAATGTCTTGGGAAAATGGAACTTGATGAAACAATATATAATATTGAATTATATTTTCGTATGGGTAAAACTGTCGCAATTCTCAATACCGAAAAAATCATAGATAAAAATAGAATAAAAAATTTTGAAATTCTATTTAATGCTGATTGTAAATTTTCAGAACAGAAATTTATAATATCTTTTGAGGGTCGTCGTTTAAACGACAATATTCCGTTAAACTTGAAAAAAATCACTTTCATCAGAACAGACGGCGAAATAATCCCTGATTGGGCGAAATAGTTATTCTCAAAAACCACGCCTCTGATGAGGCGTGGTGCATACTGGGCGGTGACAAAATGAAAAAAATGTTAATTCTAATTCTTTTAGTTGTTTTTCTATTGACTGCTTGTGACCCTTATGTTAGTAAACGTCCATATGATTATAAAAATACAACTTGGATAGCAAAAGAATGTAATATGTATTTTTATGCAGGAGAAAAATATAAAATTAGTCATTCTGCATTACAAGTCAATGGGAAAAGTTATAATCTTGATTTTACTTTTGATTATGGCTATGGTGTTACGATTTACGATGCTGACAAATTACCAAATGAACACCAACATCCACGTGATGCAATTTTATTACATGGAAGAGGTTCTTTTTCAGAGAAAAAATTTGAGTTGATTTTTAACGAACGTTCAACTGATAATATTGGATTAAACTTGAAAAAAATCACTTTCATCAGAACAAACGGCGAAATAATCCCTGATTGGGCGAAATAGTTATTCTCAAAAACCACGCCTCTAAATGAGGTGTGGTGCATATGGAGGAAATTATGAGTTATGCAGAAGCAGCACGTTGTTTTATTGATGGGGGCACACTGAAAAAATGAAAAGATTCTCTATTATATTAATTAGGGTCTTGACTAGAACAGAGTAGTATGATAGACTACGAAGTGAGGTCAAAACTATGAAAAAAAAGGATATAAAACTCGCTAAGATTTCAGAGTACAAATTTCGCCAATTATTGAAGTGTTTTGTGCTGGATTTTACAGCCACCGCAAAAATGACTAACCTAAACAGGAATACAGTCAATAGAATTTACAACGAAATTCGCAGAAAAATATTCGATTATCAACTTAAAATGTCACCAATCCAACCTGAAAAAGAAGAATTTGAAGTCGATGAAAGTTATTTTGGATCACGTCGAGTTAAAGGAAAACGTGGTCGCGGAGCAGGCTCAAAAATCATTGTTTTTGGACTTTACAAACGCGATGGAAAAGTGTATACTGAGATTGTTTCTGACTGTAAATCGGCTACACTAAGCCGAATTATCAGAGGTAGAGCAGACATTGACAGCGTTATTTATAGCGATGGTTGACGTGGTTATGACGGTTTAGTTGACGGGGGTTATGAAAGGCATTTTAGGGTAAATCATGGTGAAAATGAGTTTTCAAAAGGCAACGGAAACCACATTAATGGTATCGAAAGTTTTTTGGGTTATGCTAAGCATCGGCTCGTCAAATTTAAAGGTATACCAAAGGAAAAATTCATTATTTATCTGAAAGAAACTGAGTTTAGATTTAATAATCGTGGTCAAGATTTATATCACATTTTGTTGAGAATTTTTAGAGAATCCCCACTCTAATCTGTGCAAGACCCTAATTATTTATCCTTTGCAGTGTTTTACTACAAAGGATATTTTTTTATTGACAGCATTCTGCTTCAATGATATAATATTTTGGTGTTTTGGAGTGGTATCGAAGTGGTCATAACGGGGCTGACTCGAAATCAGTTTGGGAGCAATCCCACGTGGGTTCGAATCCCACCCACTCCGTTTTTTAGTTAATAGTTAAAAGTTAAATAGATATGGTGTGCCATTACGTGGAATGTTTTCGCGGGGTGTCGGATAGTTGAAAGTTAATAGTGTAAAGTTGATAGTATGTATTCCCATGTAAACTCGCAAAACGCGACCGATAACAAGCGATTAAGTTAAACTAACTCGCGTAAAACCGTCCGTCGACAGGCGTCGGAAAGTTTATAGTTAAAAGTGTAAAGTTGATAGTTTCGCGACATAATTTAACTTAATTAATGTTTAACTTCGCGAACGATGGTTGCAAATCAGTAAAACTAAAAAAGTTGCAAGGTTTCTTATAAAGTTGTAATTATTAAAAGTCGCTGAGGTAAGCGTTGCGGCTCAAAATAAAAAAAGTTGTAATTATTAAAAGTCGCTGAGGTAAGCGTTGCGGCTCAGACTAAAAAAGGAGAAAAAAGTTGCAGTGGCTCTAGGTAAGTTGCAATGATAAAAGTTGCAATGGCAAGTGTTGTGGCTAAAAATAAAAAAAATTGCAAAGGTAATTACTGTGGCTCAAAATAAAAATGCACCTATTTGAAAAACGAACATCTTCTGAACAAATTTATAACGGTCGGATAATTAATTTGACAAAAGATACTGTGGAACTTGAAAACGGCGAGATGGCTATTCGCGAGGTCGTTCATCATAATGGCGGAGTGGCGATTGTGCCGTTGCTTGACGACGGCAGGATAATTCTTGTTAAACAGTTCCGCTATCCATATAACGAAGCGATTTATGAAATTCCCGCAGGCAAGCTTGAAAAAGGCGAAAACCCGCTCGATTGCGGAATGCGTGAACTAACAGAAGAAACAGGATTTACCGCTAAAGAATTTATATTTCTCGGTGAGGTTTATCCTACCCCTGCGTATAACACAGAAATCATTACGCTATATCTAGCGAAAGGTTTAACTCTATCAAAGCAAAAACTTGACGCTGACGAATTTTTGGACATAGAAATATTTACTTTTCAAGAAACTATTGACATGATTATGAATAATATTATTAAAGATGCTAAAACGCAGATTGCATTATTAAAGACAATTAGGTAAGAGTGATATAGATGTAATGGTTAATAGTTAATATTTGCCCAGTGTCGTGAAGTAAACACATTTTCGCTGGGTAGTTATTGTGTGTTGATAGTTTTGCGACATAATTTAACGTAATTAATTGTTTAACTCCGCGAACATTGGTTGCAAATGATTTAAGCTAAAAAGTCGCAGAGGTAAGTGTTGCGGCTCAAAGGAAAAAATGGTTGCAAATCAGTAAAACTAAAAAAGTTGCAAAGGCTCATCAAAGTTGTAATTATTAAAAGTTGCAAAGGCGAGCGTTGTGGCTCAGACTAAAAAAAAGTCGCAGAGGCAAGTGTTGCTGCTCAAACTAAAAAAGTCGCACTGGCAAGTGTTGCGGCTCAGACTAAAAAGGGGAAAAAAGTCGCAATGGCTCGGAGAATTTATAGTTAAAAGTGTATAGCATACAGGTACGTGTTTTTTGCAGAACTATTAAAACGCGACAGTAAACTAACGATTAAGTTAAGCTAACTCGCGTAAAAACGTCCGTCCGCAGGCACACGTACTTTGTGGCACAAATAGTGTAACGACCCGTTTACGGTGAGAGGTCCGTCATAACTGTTAACTATAAAATATTAACTCTCCGACTGTGGCTCAAAGTAAAAATTTGAATATATTAGACGGAAAAAAACATATACATTTTATCGGAATAGGCGGGTCTGGAATGTACCCGCTTGCTCAGATTTTGCACTCGAAAGGTTTTTATTTGACAGGGTCGGATAATAACGAAACTGATACGCTTAAAGCTGTTCGAGGTCTGGGGATAACGGTGTTTTTTGGGCAGAAAGCGGAGAATATTAAGGGTGCGGATTTGATAGTATATTCCGCTGCTATTATGCGTGATAATGTTGAACTTGTTGCCGCGAATAATTCGACCGCTACTGTTATTGAGCGGTCAATTTTGCTTGGTGCGGTCAGCAGGCAATATAAAAACTCGATTTGCATTTCGGGAACTCACGGTAAAACAACAACTACCGCCCTTTTAACACAAATTTTTCTTACATCAGGAGTTGACATTTCCGCTGTTATCGGTGGTAAAATTAACATAGACGGCGAAAAATCTATGCACGGTTCAGGCAGAGTTGGAGAAAGCGAAACTTTAATCCTTGAAGCCTGCGAATTTAATGATACCTTTTTGAAACTTTCGCCCGATATTTCTGTTATACTAAATATTGACAATGACCATCTTGACTATTTTGGTACAATCGACAATAGCATTAAGTCTTTTACAAAATTTGTTGAAACTTCTTACCACGCGATGTTCATTAATGGTGACGATGCAAACAGTGTTAAAGCAATTGACAGAGCTTCGGCTGAACGTAAACTAGGCAAAAAAGTTATCACATTTGGTCTCAATGGAACGAATAATTATTACTCATATCAACTCAAACTTAATGAGGGTAAATATAAATTCAGTATCGTAAAAGATATGCGACGTATGGGTGAGGTGACGCTGAATATTCCTGGTAAACATAATGTATATAACGCTTTGGCGGCTGCTGCTGTCGCGGATTATTGCGGGTTGCCTTTTGAAAAAATTAAAGAGGGCATTGAGACTTTTGGCGGTGTTGGCAGACGTTTTGAGAAAATTGGCGAATATAACGGAGCACATGTTTTTGATGACTACGCACACCACCCGACAGAACTCACGGCGACACTTAAAACAGCGAAAAGCTTGCCATATGAAAGAGTTATCGCGGTTTTTCAACCATTTACATTCTCAAGAACAGCTATGTTGCTTGACGAATTTGCACAAGCACTGTCTCTCGCAGATGTCGTTGTTTTGACAGATATTATGGGCGGTCGCGAAGTCAACACACAAAATATTTATACCAGAAATCTTGCTGAAAAAATACCGTCATCGGTTTATTTTCCACAAGATGAAACAATTGAATACACTGACGAACGTAAAACCAAAAATTTTAATGACGTTACAAATTGGTTAAAAGAAAATGCTAAACAGGGTGACTTGATCATCACGCTTGGTTGCGGAGACGCGAATAAAATCTCTTTTTCCCTTTGAGCCGCAATAGTCACCTTTTCCCTTTGAGCCACAACATTTGCCTTTGCAACTTTTAATCATTACAGCTTTCAAAAATCCTTGCAACTTTTTTAGTTTTTTTATTTTGAGCCACAATAGTCACCTTTGCGACTTCTAATAATTACAACTTAAAAAAACCTTTGCAATTTTTTTAGTTTTTTTATTTTGATTCGTAATAGTAACCTTTGTGATTTCTAATAATTACAACTTTAAAAAAACCTTTGCAACTTTTTTAGTAATACAAATTTGCAACCTGCAACTATTGTTCGCGAAGTTAAACATTAATTCAGTTAAATTATATCGCGAAACTATTACCCATTCACTGTTACCTATGAAAGTAAAGTTGTAAATAAGTTAAAATAATGATATAATAACACCTTAAAACATAGTGAGGAAAAGAATGCTCACGAATATTAGTACTATAAAAAAATTATGCCAAAAATATGGCTTTAATTTTTCAAAAGGGCTTGGTCAAAACTTTCTGATTAATCCGTCTGTTTGTCCAAAGATGGCGGAGTTTGCGACCAACAAGAATGTTATTGAGGTTGGCGGTGGTTTTGGAATTTTGACTGCGGAACTTGTTAAGGTTGCTAAAAAAGTCGTTTGCGTTGAGATTGATAAAAAACTCCTGCCTGTACTCGCCGAAACCGTTCCGTCTGCAAAAATTATTAACGCGGATATTCTTAAAATTGACATTAACAAACTGATTGCTGATGAGTTTGACGGCGGTGAAGTGGTGGTTTGTGCGAATTTGCCGTATTATATTGCGACACCGATTATAATGCATTTTTTGGAAAATATTAGCCAAAATTGTCAATTAATTTTTATGTTACAAAAAGAAATGGCTGCCCGTTTGACGGCGACTATCCCCTCACGTGAGTGTGGGGCGATTACTTATGCGATTAATTATTATGGCGAGATTAAAAAGCTTTTTGACGTTTCACGCGGGTCATTTTACCCGTCACCAAATGTTGATAGTACCGTTGTGAAAATATCCATGCACAAAAAATATGTTTTGTCAACAAGGGAAGAATCAAGATTTTTTGAGTTAGTCAAAAAAGCGTTTTCTCAAAGACGAAAACAAATTGCAAACACAATTGGCAGAGAAATTTTGGATAAAACAAATATTTCACCAACTCTAAGAGCAGAAAATCTTTCTATGGAGGATTTTTTTCTCCTCGCTAGAATTTGAGTTATTTTTTCAAAAAAACTTATTTTTTAAAGAAAAATGTTGTAGTGGCGTCGATTAGTTTATAGTTAATGTTAAAAGTTTATATTAGTGGTGTCCGCCTGACGGCGGACATTTCGCGAGATAGTTTAACTTAATTGTTAGTTTATGAACGCGTTTTGCAGTTTTATAATAAAATAATGGTCGCAAATCATTTATGCTAAAAAAAATTGCAAGGGCTTCTAAAAGTTGTAATTGTTAAAAGTCGCAGAGGTAAGTGTTGCGGCTCAGACTAAAAAAGGAGAAAAATGAAATATTTATTTATTGGCGGTACTGGAATTATAAGCAGTGCTGTATCACGCAAAGTGTTAAATGATGGTCATGAATTGTATTTGCTTAATAGAGGGAACAGGGAAGTTCCGAAAGGTGCAGTGCAATTAATTGGCGATATTAATGATGAAACAAGTATTTTTGAGTTGATTAAAGATATGGAGTTTGACGTTGTTGCAGATTTTATTGCTTTCAGACCAGCTCAACTCGAAAGAGATTACAGGCTTTTTTCGGGCAGAACAAAACAATTTGTATTTATAAGTTCTGCTTCTGTTTATCAAAAACCGTTATCACATTATTTGATTACGGAAAGTACTCCGCTTGCAAATCCTTACTGGGATTATTCGCAAAATAAAATTGCTTGTGAAGAATATCTGCTTAAAATGTACCGTGAAAATAATTTTCCGATTACAATAGTCCGTCCGTCACATACATATGATGAGCGGTCAATACCTCTCGGGGTTCATGGTGCAAACGGCAGTTGGCAAGTCGCAAAACGTATGCTTGACGGCAAACCTGTGATAATTCACGGTGACGGAACCAGCACTTGGGTTATGACACATAATTCTGATTTTGCAAAGGGTTTTTGCGGTTTGCTTGGTAATATAAAAGCTATTGGTGAAAGTTTTCATATCACTTCTGATGAAGTTTTAACTTGGAACCAAATATATTCTTGTATCGCAAACGCTCTTGGAGTAAATCTAAAAGCGGTGCATATTTCCTCCGAATATCTTGCTAAACAAAGTGATGAAAATTTCACAGGTTCGCTCATCGGTGATAAAGCAAATTCTGTTGTGTTTGACAACTCAAAAATAAAACGAATTGTCCCTGATTTCACAGCAACAAAACGCTTTGATATTGGTATAAAAGAGACAATTGAACATGTGCTCGCCAATCCGAGTTTACAAATTCTTGACCCCGAATTTGACACTTGGTGTGACGAAATAATTGCTAAGCAATAAGAAAATCTGAAAATTTGTTTATTTTTTACAGATAAGTTAAAGAGGCGTCGGATAGTTTATAGTTAAGAGTTTATAGTTAATAGTGCGGGGAGGGCTTTTCCCCCGTCTACGTGCAAGCACTACGACAAGCCACTGATTCTGCCACAAAGCAGGGGACTTCCCGCTGGCGTTTCGCGAGATAGTTTGACTGGGTGGTTAATTTACTGTCGCGTTTTATTATTGATAATAGCCACATGTATTAGTCACAAAACGCGGAAATTAAAATAAACGCCCGATTAAACTACCCCCGCGGACCGTCGCCCGCAGGGCGACAACTATACATTGTTAACTATAAACTATAAACTCTTCGCCCCCCACATAAACCCGCTTTTATTAAACTATTAAAATCAAGTAAAAATAAGTAAAAATAAGTTTTAGAAAAGGGCAAATAAATAGTGAAAAAAACTTTAATAAATTGGCTTGGTTTGTTAGGAATAATCAGTTTTTTATCATATACAGCGGCGGTTATTTTTTCGCCGTTAAAGTATCCGAATTATGACTGGAAAAGTGGAGCGGTCAGTGATTTGAGTGCCGCTAATGCCCCGTCACTTACTCTTTGGAACCAATTGAATAGCCTTTATGGTGTATGCGGAATTGTTTGCTGTACTCTTGTTTGTGTTTTTATTAAAGATAAACTGAATAAAACTACCCGCCTTGGAATTTATTTTTTTACAATAATGAATTGGATTTCGAGTGTTGGATACACTATTTTTCCTCTGTCAAACAGTGGTTACGCGGGAACTTTTCAAGATGTTATGCACGTTTACGTTGTCACTGTGGCAGTAGTTATTCTTTCGATTGCGTCATTAATTTTAATTATGATTGGTGGATATAAAAAGCGACAACACGTTCCGCTCGCGATTTGTGCAACTATTGCCTTTGCGTTAATGCTCATAGGTGCGATTGGAACAGGGGTTGCTCCAAAAACTGTTTTTGGAATATTTGAGCGTTTCAGCGTATTTTCAGCAGCAGGATTTAACGCGGTTTTGGGTGTTTATTTACTTATAGTTAAGAGTTAATAGGTAACAGTTAAGAGGTAATAGATAATAGTGATGGTGGACCTCTCTCCGTAAACGGTTCGCCACACTATTTGTGCCACAAAGCATGTGAGCCTGCGGACGGATGTTTACGAGACATAATTTTGCTGAATTTTTAGTTTAGCTCTGCGAATTGATAGTTGACAACTGACGAGCCAGCTGACGGTGAGTACAAACTCGTTGAAAAAAAAAACAAAGGGTCTCAACAAGATTAGAGTGTTTTTTTACGCAAAACTGACAACAAAATTTTATACAAATCATTGCCACGATTATTAAATCTAAACTCAGTTTCTTTCAGATAAATAATGAATTTTTCCTTTGGTATGCCTTTAAATTTGACGAGCCGATGCTTAGCATAACCCCAAAAACTTTCGATACCATTAATATGGTTTCCGTTACCTTTCGAGAACTCATTGTCGCTATGGTTAACTCTAAAATATTTTTCAAAACCAAGGTCGACTAACCCGTCATAACCACGCCAACCGTCGCTATAAATAACGCTGTCAATGTCTGCTCTACCTCTGATAATTCGGCTTAGTGTAGCCGATTTACAGTCTGGAACAATCTCAGTATACACTTTTCCGTCACGTTTGTAAAGTCCAAAAACAATGATTTTTGAGCCTGCTCCGCGACCACGTTTTCCTTTAACTCGACGCGGTCCGAAATAACTTTCGTCAACCTCAAATTCTTCTTTTTCAGGCAGAATGGGCGATGTTTTTTCACAAATTTCTAAAATTCTAAAACGCAATTTTTCATAAATTTTGTTAACTGTGTTTCTTGATATAGATGTTAAATTCGCCGTGTCCGTAGCAGTTAAATCAGTCGCAAAAAGCCTTAAAATTTCGCGAAATTTTCGCTCAGAAATTTTTGTATGATAGCAATACTTGTTTTTCATTGTCCTAACCTCAATTAGAGTGTATCTTTTCACTCTTATCTTGTCAAGACCCAAACATATTTATTGCAAAGCTTTCAGCAATTTGCGTTTTGCTATTGCAAAATCAACAGCATTAATCAAACCGTCGCTGTTATAATCATATTTTTGCTTTTGTGGTATAGTAAGAATTAAATCTCCAGTTTGATATTTCATCATTATAACTAAATCAGAAATATTTATCTGTTGCACAGGTGCATTTTTATCGTATAAAATTTCTTTTGTATCATTATTATACAGCGTAATTTTCTCTACACCGCCAAAAAGTTTAACTTTCATTTCAGCATAGTTAATATCCCCATAGTGGTTTGGCGTGTAAAAAGAAACAGCATAATGATTTTCAGAAGTTGCTACAGGGTAATAATCTTCATAAATATTATATCCGTTATAAGTTTCATAGTTCAAGTATAAGACATAATTCTCATCAATACTTTCGTATATTTTGTTATGTATTTCTTGATAAAAATTTAATTCTACAACGATTCGGGTGTTATTATCGATATTATAAGTCGCAAAATAATTTCTTTGAGAACTAAGCATTCTGCCTGAATCAAATACATCAGGATGTTTTTGAGCATTATTTAACACGGTAATTAAATCTTTGGAATTAAAATTTTCAGCAACTATTTTTCTTGCAGTTTCAATGTCAAGCCGCAAAGAATTTTCTGTAACTTCTCCGATAGCAAGTTTGTCTTCCCATAAAGCCAAACGTTCAGATTCAAAATCGCCCTCTGCATATCTTTGCTTCAAAATTTCAAATTCTTTTTGCCAATATGGTTTGACATCTTTTGAGTATAAAAGTTCTTTTTCATCGTCTTTTTCATAATAAATATACGCAATATTAGTATAAGCATAAGAGCGCAAAAAATGACCATAAGTGCTATCACTACTAAAATAATTCAAAACGCTGTAATAATTATTATCTGCAAAGGATTGATGTTCATCACAGCGATATTTGTTACCATCGAACATATATTCGTTTTCTACAAATCCCGAATGAAAATACAACACAAGCTCATCGTTGCCGTCAAAATTATATCTAACTTCTGTCATACCATTTCGAATTATAGAGTCAGGAAATTTTTGAATGTTGTTTAGTGCCAAAATTATATCGCCTGTTTCAGTATGATTAGATATTATTTCTCTTGCGGTTTCTAAGTCGAGTCGAGTCGGCAGTAATTGCGCCAATTTTTATTTTATCTTCCCAAAAAGTCTCTCTGTTTGTTCTATTTACAGTATATGGCACGTCATATAAATCATTCAGAGCAATTTTATGTGTTTCTTTACTAACTAATTCCTGAATTTCTCTAAATAAAAACTTGTCAGTATCATTAGCGGTTATATTTATATTGCAAAACAGTAATGATACTATGCTTAGTATTGAAATACAGCATTGTAATTTTCTTTTCATTTTTACTACCTCCTTTTAAATTAATGATAAAGTGTATGTGCCTAACCGCCAATTTTCACTATAAATTTCAATAAAATATTTCCGTCCTGCGACCATACTTAATGTTGTACTAATTTGACCTGCTGCTTGGTCTTCGCTTAAGTATACTCCTGCCGAATCATATATTTTGCTCCATCTTTATTTTAATTATTACACACTTAAACCAAATTTAACACATTCCTCTTTGCAATCGAAAAATCAACAGCATTAATCACACCATCACTGTTGTAGTCATATTTAAGTTTTTGTGCGTTGCTGAGAGTTAAATTTCCCGCTTGATATTTTATCATTTTGATTAAATCCGCGATTTTATTCTGATTAGTAGATGCGTTTTTATCAATGTCAATACTGACTTTTTTAAGAGAAAAATCTTTTGCAAAAGAAACAAAATCAAAATCTTCATTATCATAAATGGCTAAGCGTGCAAGTACATTTCCATAAACAAAGAACATAAAATTTCTGTTTTCATATGTTTTCTCAATCAATGCAACCGTTTCACTGTGGTTTGCAAAATAAACTTCGATTTCATAAATATCGCTGTATTGGGTAGAATTAGCAATGTTGTGCAAATTTGGATAGTTGGGTGCAAGTTCTTGGATTATTTCAGATGCAGATTTTCCGATTAAATCGTTATTAATATGCGTTAATTGTAACCCTCTCATTCCAGTGCTTTCACTAAATTTATACCAAATCCAAGGTAACGAAAAACTTTCAGATGAGAAAATTGTTATGCCATAAAAATCTTTGTTATCCAATAACGAAATTTCTATATCCTGATAATAAGGAACATCAACGCCATTTGTCTTAATTTTAGAAATGAAATTATCAAATTTTTCATCTTAAAGCCAAGAAATTTTAAGCCAAGATAATCTTTCATCAGTAAATGTTTCATTAAACTTTTCTTGCAAATCTTTTACTGTGTTAAAATAATAAACTGGTGGCGGTGTAAGAGCAAACGCACAAAAGGTATTTACTGTTAAAATCACTCCAACAAGGACACTTGTAAATGTTTTTTTCATAAATTTCTGCCTTTCTAATTAATATGTCTTAATATATAGTATAACATGTCTTCTTTACAAGTGTCACAAAGTATATCCGTTTCAGAAATATCACGACCACGGGAATTATTCATGATGCAAGTTGCGGGGCGAGGATTAGAACCACATATTGAACAAATACTTTTATTCCTACAATAAGCAGTTCCATTATCATTAATAAGTTCTTCATGATAATGGTCTCGTGCACCAAATGTATGATTTAATTCATGCACCATAATGCCAATCGAATCTACGTCTCTATCGACAGATGAACTTTTTTCAAGCATATAGAAATCATTTGCAAAGCAATAACTTCTATTGTCAGAAGTTGGTGTAGTTACCCTGTGACCAGTCCAATATACCTTTCTAGTTATACTGTTTCTAGGAGTAGTAAAGTCTTCAAAAGCACTTTTTACTTGTTCTAAGCCAGTGTGATTTTCTGCATGTGAACAGAGTGTATCAAGATTACTACTTATTACATTTCCATTTTTGCAGGTGTCTATAATGGAATTATAATAAGTCGCATTACTTCTGCTAATTTGCACACCTAATAAAGTTAAATATCTGGCTGAAATTGTGTCCATATAACTATTAAGCTTTGCTATCGAAGCCACAGATGTTTCTCCGTAATTTACATAATAGCCTTTGTCAAAATAATTATTAACAACAGCGAAATACTCAGCGACTTTAATTAATTCCCATTTTTGGTAATTCGAGCCTGTATAATTATTCAAAACAACATCTACACCCGAAGTTGTACTGCCTGTTGGTATAGTTAAAGCGTGAGTGCCACTAAATTTTGATATTACTTCGTTTGAATTATTTCCATTTCTCGCAACTTTATTTTTTAGTTACATTTGATGTGACGGCGTGGATAATTCTCGCTCGGGGTAGCATACCCCGTTTTTACAAATAAAATATATGTGCTAATTATTCAATTTCCAAGATGCCTTTTTCTCGCTAAAAGCCTAAAATGGAATTAGGTTTTTTTAAACGAAATTTATGGACAGTTTTTGTGCATTTTGTAAAAATGCGTGGAACTGTGTGAACAACTTTACATATGTCTGTCACTTTGTTTTCAAAATAAAACTCATAACACTATTTCATCATAAACCATGACAAATGTCAAGTATTATTTTGAAAAATTGTGAAGTTTTTTGGGGGGATGGGAGAATGGGTTGTTCAACATTTTAATTTTGACTAATCATCAATCTTTTTTAATAACAGTGCTTTAAATACTTCAACTGCTATTGATATTATTGATAGAAAACCTGTTGTTATATAATATAAAGGGGAAGCCAATCTACAAGTGCCATTCTTTGAATTTGAAATATATATCTTTTCCAAGTCTTCTTGAGAATGACTATCAAAAGCAGAAAATTTCGTTTTTAAAAAATCCACATATTCTTGTATTATTAATTTGTAGTATACTAATCCAACTACAATTGAGAGTATAAAATACACAAGATATATTAGATTTTCAGGTTTTAAGAAAGTGTTAAGATACTCTAAATTAGTAATATTTGTTCCAAATTCAAGAAAGAACTCACCAACAAAATTACGGTCCTTGTTCAGTACCATTGACAAAGTGAATAAAAGGTAAATGGTAGCAAAACCTGCCAATACAAGCCCCGCAGATTTTTTTAGGTCTTTTACATATTTTTGAGTTTCAGGGCATTTAATGTGTGCAAGTTTGTCAATAAGATAACTTTGGTATCTAGCACGGCGTTCTTCAGGCGTAGACAAAATTTCAATGTCAGTTTTTTTGTAAAAATATTCCTCGCACTGAAATTCAAATTCCTTTTCCGACACAACAACAAACCCCATTAATACAATGAACATATTCCAAAAGCAAGGTATAAGAATAAAACAATCTAATAAAATCAAAAAGAAATTCTGTGCTCGTCCATATAGAACAACACTGCCTTCGTTAACGAATATTTCTATAATGGGTATTAAAAAACACATTGCCTCATATTTTAAAATTCTCTGTGTTCTTTTGCCGAGTTTTTTCATTTCATCTTCTATTTTAGACTTATATTTTTTAAAAACGGTGTTTAATATTATCGTGTGTGCAAAAGTTATTATTGCGACACTTATTGCCCAGAATATTTCATAAGAAAATATTTCTTTGAAAGTGTATGTGTTTGCACCAGTTCTAAAATGCACATTTACAAAATTAAGAACATATGGGGACATAGCATATACAGCAAACCAAATAATTTTATATAATGTGGTCCTCATAACGAATAAATTGAACTTGAACAACGTTCTACCTATAAATTTAATCATACCAATTATTTTTGATATTATACCATATCTCCTTATCTATTTACATTAGTATCAAAAAGTGTCCTTTTGATACCACATTAAACACTAATATTATACCATACTTTTTTGACCATATCAATCATCTTTTCGCATTTTCTTCATTTTTTCAAAAAATCCTGCTTTTTCGACATTCACTAGGATATTTTTTTACAACTTTTTCGCAAAATGTCAAGCGAAAAAGTTCCGGCGTTAATTTTTTTGTTTAGAGCCATTAAATTTGCGAGATTTTTATCGTTTGTAAAACTGAAATATTGCCGTTCGTTTTTCGGCTTCATGGTAATCGCATTTTTTTCAAACGCAATTATATATTTTTGAACACCCGTAAAAATCGCTAATTGCAAAAGATTTTGAACAGGCGACATTTTTATTTCAACGATTTTATTTTTAACTTGCTCTTGGAATTTAAGTTTTTCCGCAAGCCGATTTTTCAACGCTTGCTCGGAATAATTCTCGCCCAAAGATTTCAAACGAATAAATTGCTTGCCATATTTCAGCTTAACCGCAAGGTATTTTCCATGCTTAATTTCATAATCGCTTTTTTTCAAACGCTCCAAAAACTCCTCAAAAGTTTTTGATTGCATTAAAAATTTATCAACATCAACTTTGAATTTTCGTGAAAAATTGTAAGCGGTCGCTCTGAAAATTTAACGTTTTTTAGGTTTTGCAAAAAGTTTTTTTCAAGACTTGCAAGCATTTTTTCGTCCGTAACAATGCCGTCAACATTCACAAGATTATAGACCATACCAGTGCCCAGAACGCCATCTATTTGGTACTCGTGAATGTTCAAAGTTTTGTTTTCATGGTCGAGTTCAAAAGTGAAATCGGGGTCACGCATGAGATTGCCATTTTGAAAATAAAACGTCATATACGAGTACATTTCGCCGTGATGATGTTCGACAGACAACGGCTCAAAAGTGTCGCCCTCATTGCCGTAACGCTCGTAATCATGCGTTTTATCGGCGAGTTTCGGGAACATTTCTGTAAACTCCGCGTATAGCTTTTCGGCACGTGTTTTGGCAATAAACGGCTTTTTTGGCTCTTTAATTTCATTGAAAAAATCGCCGTCATTTTTTTCATTTACGGTCACATTTTGACTTTCCACATCAGATTTTTCAGTAGTTTCAGTTGCCGCTTTTTGTTCTGAAAAATCGTTAATACTTCTCTTGAACGCTTCACTTTCCTGCCATTTTATTTCGTATTCGGGCTTAATTTCGTGAATTTTTTCTTTAACAATTTCGGGCAGTAATCCAAAATCGCGTGGCATTTTTATGAACGTAATATTCCAATCTTTCATGTGATTTTCCGAAAGGTGACGAACGTCCGCGCAGATAACGTAATTATCCGCTTTTTCCTTTATCAACGGGAGCGTAGAAAGCGATAATTCCACAATATTTTCATCATTGGCATGGAACAAATAATAGTCCGTTTTTTTGTCGCCACTCAAAGATATTTCCTCATATATTTTCTCGGCGATAGACGGTATTTTTCCTTTGGCTCGGTGTGAGTTTCGGGTATTTTTTGACTTTCTTGAACGCCGTCCGCTGAAATATTTTCTTGTTCTTCTTGGAAATTACCGTATAATGTGTCATATGTAACAACTTTTTCAGCGTAATTCAAATCCGCCGAATTTGGCTCTAGAAGCGTAATTTTCCCTTCGTGGATAAGCCGTTCACGCCACGCCAACACCACATCTTCGGGTATTTTGTTCGGGTTAATGCTCAACTGATTTTGACCGTTTGTTTCCCAAAAATTGAGCAAATTTTTGTCGCTGTCCACCGAATTTCCGTATCTTGTTGAAAGTCCTCTGAGTTTCACCTTAAATTCATTGGCATTATAAATCGAAATCCCAAGGGCGACACCAACGGGCAAAAAGTCTTTTGTATCGGGATTTTGAGCGTCGAACAGACGTTCGACCGTGAACGCATCGGGCTTGTAATCAGTCGCTTTTTTGACCCGTTCGACGTACTGATAAACAGCGAGCATAGCTACTTCGGCGTATCAAAATCGAATTGTTTTTTGAAATAACTGTTCTGTTTTTCGTTCGGAATTACACCTAAAAATTCACTCTCACCGAGATTACTTTCGCTGAATTTTTTAAGTGAAGTGATGATTGATTTTGCCGCTTTCGGCGGTTGATTTTCCTCTCTGAGCAGTTCAATAAGTCGTTTTTCACTTGTCGGAACAACATCAATATTTTGTGCATACCAACGAAATTGTGCGCAATTATGCACGAGATTTAGATACATAATCGCTTGCACGGTGTTGTCTTTGAACGCAGAAAAACTTTGCATATCAACAATTGTTTTCCCGAAAATCGTCAAATTTCCATAGCCGTCAATCACGCCGCTATCGTGCAAATATCGCTTGAAATGGAGGGCTTGACTGGGCGAGAGATTATTGTTATAAAAGCCGTTTTCGTCTTTTTTGAAATAGTTTTCGGGGTTTTGAAGAAAATCATTAAACCACTCATTTTTGGGTTCATGTGAGGCAAACGCGGTCAGAGAGGTTGTGTGTTTTATTGCAAAAACCTTTTCTTTTTTGATAATTTCAGGGGCATTTTCTGCAATTTCAGCAATTTTTTCTCTTTTTCGGCGATAACAACATCATCAAAAAGACTGCGTTGCACAAAGTCATCAACATTCGTCGAAACCGCGTTTTCTGACGTGCTTTCAACGCTGTCAGCAAACTTTGTTTCGAGGTAAATTTCGGTTTCTCTGTCCTCGCGACCGACTGCCGAAAAATTTTCATAAAAATTTTTATCAAAACGCTTGACAAGTGATTTTAATTGTGTTAAACTAATATAAATACCTAAAGGCTCGGCGGTTTCTGCTTCGGCAGTATCGCTTCACAAGGACTGAAAACACTTATCTAACTTTATAGGTGTTATTTTTATATCTTTTAGATTATACAGCCGATTATTGGTGGTAATTACATCACCATTTTTGTTAGCTTTATAAATTTCTTCAACTGCTAAACGCGCAAGATAATCTCCACCTTGACATGTTATTGGCACATATAATCTGTGCATGAATAGCGAATTTGGAGATTTGTTTTTTGATTTTTGTGGATTGTATTCTGAAATTTGACTATCAAGCATTACCGCATTTTCAATCAATTCTTGTGCTTGATAGAGTGCAGATAATCTCGCAGTAGTTGGAATATGACGTTTTGTATCAATAAGTGATTGATTAAATGTGTCATCAATTCCTACTTTTCCAAAGCTTATAGCCATACCAGTATTTTTATTTGTAAATTCGCCACGTGCCAATAAACCACTTTTCGTGTCTTTTCTAATTTGCAAAATATCACGTCTCGCCACATTAATGACTGGCACAAGCGTTTCATCACCCTCATGAAAATCCTCTTTTCGCAAAACAAACGGCGAATTTACGCCGAATTCTTTACCGAGCAAATTTTCAAACTTCGGAATACTCGCGACTTCTGGTTCGAGCAGATTTTGAATTGACTTGTGTTTCGGCTGAATATCACGCATTTTTTGTACGTCTTTTTCCGTAAACGGCTGCTTCCGAGGCGTTTTTTGGTTTCCGTTTGCTCGTCTTGCAAGTCAATAATTTTGTCGAAAAGTTCGAGCACACCAATTCTCTGTTCGGATGAAACGCTCGTAATTCTCGCTTGCAACGCTTGAATTTGCACGGCAATATCAACTAATTTTTCTTCCAATTTTGTTTCCGCAAATTCAGAAAAAGAAGAAACATCAGCTTGTTCAACTGACGTTTCTTGTTATAGATTCCTATGGTGAATTCATCGGCGAAGGCACATCGATAATTGCACACAGTTTGGGTCCAGCGTTTGCACACAACTATATCATAGCTGAGAAGAAAAAAGTGAACAACCTTTACTTGGTCGCACCTTTCTATGGGCTGATTAACATTGAAGAATTTGATGATTTTAACAAGACATTCTTCGTCTATCCAGACTTAAGCATAGCGAAGGATTACTTCCACAAGGCATGGTGTTTCTTTTCTGATAACGATCCGTATGTGCCGAATAAGATGTCGCAGGACATCTCTCCACCATTTCCGCTTCCAAAGAGTTGATTCTCGGTGGCAAGCACATTAATGCATCTGCGGGTTATACGGAATTTGAAAAGCTACTTCAGGTGGTGGAGAATAATGGTTAGTGAATATGAGAAACTCAATTGCATGATTGACAGGCTTGCAGTCGTGGCTATGTCGACAGGGAAGATTGCTCGTGGTATCATAACAATTGGGGGTTATTGCGTCAACTCGGTCTGGTATCAAACCCATTTTGGCACGAATCTTTTTACACCAAGCAGATATCAAAATATTGCCTCCAAGAAGGCGTGAAAACGCTCGTCCTCGGAACGGCTGACTTTTCGATGCCCTACCTCTGCACACAAGTAGGGATTAAGAATTTAAGCATAAGTGACATCTGCGAAACACCACTACACGTTTGCAATTTCATTGCCAATACGGAAAGCTACAGATGGCGGACATTTCAAAGTGATGTTTTAACTGGTATTGACGGCATCTATGATGTTATCGTTAATGATGCTTTCTTAACCCGCTTTGATTATGATACGAAAAGGTGTGTGCTTGCACAAATTGCGGACTCCCTTATGAATGACGGCAAGTATATTACTACAATCCGAAAGGGATGGCGTGGGGGTGCCCCTGTTATCCCAGATACAGCAGAGCAAGTGGAGTTTGTAAGAAATGCGGTTTCCGCAGCATACAAAAGAGGTATACCCGTAGAAAAGGTGGAGCAGGCGGCAAAAGATTACATTGCAAAAATGGTCTCTTATCCGATTTCCAATGAGGATATGTTGAAGAAACTTTGCAATGGCATATTTGAGATTGAGGCAATTAGTACAATTACAACAACTGGTGAATGTGCAGAAACTGTATACTTTGAGATTGTCCTCTCAAAAAATTGAATTAATAATGTAAAATTTTTGTTTGCAGGAGGTACAACCAAATGTCTAATCTTCTTTCAAAGCTTAGCAGTACAGCAAAAAACCAACCGATAGAACCACGCGAAATTTTTATGGCACTTCCGTCAAAAGATAAACGTTACGAGTATCCACGCGATGTGCAGGCGGATGTATGGAAAAAATGGTTTGACAAGCGTGAACAGAAAAACACAATTATAAAAATGAACACAGGCAGTGGAAAAACTGTTGTTAGTCTTATGATTCTGCAAAGCTGTCTGAACGAAGGAAAGGGTCCAGCGGTTTATGTTGTTCCCGATAATTACCTCGTGACTCAAGTTTGCGAAGAAGCGAAAAAGCTGGGCATTTTAGCGGTGACCGATGAGGATGACTATGATTACGCAGAAAAACGTGCAATTCTCGTGATTAACGTCCATAAGTTGGTTAACGGGAAAAGTGTGTTTGGTATAAGCCGAACACGCACCTATCCTATTGGTAGCGTTTTACTTGATGACGTTCATGCGTGTTTGGATACAATCACCACCCAATTTTCTCTTTATATTCCTACACAACACGAACTATATAACAAAATGGTTGCTATTTTTACAGATGCTTGGAAATCGTATAACGAACGCGCATATACAGACGTTGTAGAAATGAGCGACCCAAGGGAAACAGAAATACTTCCATTTTGGATTTGGCAGGATAAACAGAGCGAAATCTACCGCCTTTTGCATGAATATGAAAATGACAGTACCCACTTTTTCTTTTTCAACTTACCGCTGATTGTTGATTGCTTGTCATCGTGCAACTGTGTGATTACGTCCCGTGGGATTGAAATAATGCCCAAAGGTATAGCTATTGCTATCATCAGTAGCTTTGAAAATGCCTTGCGTCGTATTTTCATGAGTGCAACTCTTGCTGATGACGGCGTATTTGTTTCGGCTATAGGTCTCAAAAAAGAGGAGATATCTGACATCATCACCCCTGAAAAAGCAAATGACATTGGAGACAGACTTATTTTGTTCCCTACTCACTTAAATAAAGCTGTTACAGACGAAGACATCAAGGCGAAAGTTATAACCCTTTCAAATGAACATAATGTGGTGGTTATTGTTCCGTCACGTGACCGTGCGACATTTTGGGATGCTGAATGCACGATGACTATAACAAAGGAAAATATTGATAAAGCGGTAAATGCATTAAAACAAAACTCAAAACTTGGATTGGTTGTGCTTGTTAATCGTTATGATGGTATTGACCTCCCTGATGATGCCTGCAGAATACTTGTGATTGATGGATTGCCTCCGCTTCGAAGTGATTATGACCGATATGTTCAAGACATCGACCCGACCAGTAATATTCTGCTAAGAGAACAAGTTCAGAAAATTGAGCAGGGTATGGGACGCGGTGTCCGTTCAAACAGTGATTACTGCTGCGTGATGCTGATGGGCAGTCAGTTGGCGGATGTACTCATCCGTGGGAACGGTGTTTCTTTTTTTAGTAATGCGACCAGTGAACAATATTGTCTTTCCAAAGAACTGTGGGATTTACTTAAAAATGAAAAGCCCAATCCTACTGTAGATGAGATTTTCGAGTTGGCTGACTATTCCTTGAACCGTGAAATCGTTTGGATTGAAAAAAGCAAAGAACGCTTATCCGCTATAACATACAGGACAACCCCAAATATCGATGCAACGACAATTTCCCTGCGAGGAGCCTTTGAACAAGCGGTAATTGGGCAATGGACAAGGGGTATAGAAATTCTTGATGATATTATTAATTCTGAAACCGATAGCAAGTCTAAAGGTTTCTTGATGCAAATAAAAGCTGAATATACAAATTTTATCGACCGTTCAAAAGCACAGCAAATTCTTAAATCGGTGCGAGGCTTTAATGGGGGAGTGTTACCGCCTATTGACGGAATCCAATATAATAAGCTGATAAATAACCGTGAACAAGCGAAAGCTCTGCTTGAAAGTCTTTCTAAAATCAGCTCTGACCCAAATCAATGTGTTGTTCGCATTAATGCAGTTTTGGACGGTCTTATATTCTCACCTAACGCAAGTAGTTTTGAAAATTCTCTCTGCGAAATCGGGGAACTCATCGGTTTTGAATCCTCTCGCCCAGAACAAGAAATCGGCAAAGGTCCAGACAACCTATGGGCGATAGGAAATGGCAGGTATATAGTAATTGAGTGTAAAAGTGGGACAATATCCGACACCATTGATAAAAGGGATTGCAATCAGCTAAGTGGCTCTAATAACTGGTTTTTGTCTGAATATTCTGGCTCTGGATATTCGTGTACGCCTATGATGATACATAATTCCAGTGAATTCGATTTTGCCTGCTCTCCAGTAGCGAATATGCGTATAATGACTCCTCTATTATTGGACAATATGAAAAGTGCAATCAAAGGTTTTATTCAGGCACTCGTCCAAAGTGGTAATTGGCAGTCAGAAAACAAAGTGAATGCACTTTTGACAACGTATAAGTTGAAGGGGCAAGACATAGTGCGAGAATACACCACCAAATTTTCCGTTAAACACAGATAGTAATATAATAGAACAAGGTCGTGGACCCCGTGAAATTTGACAAATACACCTTTTTGATTTATGGTTTTACCAATCGAAATTTATGGCTTAGTTAACTAATGTTGATGACAAATTTAATTATGGAGGCAATCTAAATGAAATACACAGAAGTTTTATCCATAGCGAGCAAAGAGATACTTTTATTGAATGGTCGTTTTTTGCCTGTAATAGACATTGCAAAACCTACCACGCTCGGCAATTGGCAAAAGTCATCTCTAAGCTCTCGCCACTATTGGGAAATATGATAGAATTCTCCACAGTCGATTTGCTTAACACTTATGATTGGAATAACATCGGCAGTTGGCACAGACAAGACACCGATTTTCCAGACGCAATATTCAAAAGCGAAACTGTGTTGCCAAACCCCAGAATTGAAATAAAAACGTGGTTTCCTCTTGCAACGGAAATAACCGCTCGGTTCAAAGACAGTGTTCTGCACTTTGCCGATGACCAAATAAACGTGGCTATGATTGCGTGGTTGCCAAAATTTGTTCTGTGGGGTAAACCTGTTATTGTTGATACTTGGATTGGCAGTGCATCAAGCGTTGCCGCCACTCGCTATGCTCATTACCATAGACCGCCCGATTATCTTGTTTTCGAGCCAGAAGACACAAGTAGCCGAACGATAAACTTACAACAAACAAATACAAACAAATACAAGTTTCAAGGTAGTCCGGCAGACTTTGAACGTGCTAAAAAGATAGTTGATTCGTGGGGCGATGATGGCAAAGTTTACAGCACTTCCCACGACTATCAGATAAAACTACAAGGGCTTCTCGGCAATTTCAGTTATCGATTGGACACTAATTTTGCAAAGATGGACAGGATAGAGCACACTTCACTCGAAGAGTTCAAGACAAGTGTGGTGAATACTGTATATCGTGGTCACAAAATACGTCAGTGGTCACGAATATTGTCCCGCCAAGACAATGTTCTCGACGAAGAGTTGCTCCGGTTGATTAATGACTGATGAGGCGTAGTCCAATGCTTGCCTGTACATATCCGGTCGGATTTCAGCCGTGAAACACTTTCGTTTTTGTCGATAACACGCTATCGCCGTTGTGAATAGCCCACCAAACGGATCCCAAACAACGTCATTTTCATCAGACGATATGCTGATTGTTGTTTCAATCAGTTTAAGCGGTTTTTGGTTGTAATGGACGGCTTTTGTCCCATTTTTTACTCGCTCTTTCCCATTGAGCTGGGACTCCGACCACACATTAGTTAAACCCATAGGGCAGTAAAACTTTGCCATATAAGTCTGCCACTCATCACGTGAAACTGTGTGTCCCCCATCCACGCTAAAATATGGTCGCCCTTCTGGCTTGCCATGTATATTTACATAATTGGCAATCTTCTCAAACGCCTCGGCAGGGGGCATATACCACAAATGGCACTTTGTAAAATATTTCCGAGTTGCCGCATCAACGACATCGCAAGCCTCGTTTGTTTTTGAAAAAAGCAAACCTGTTCTCGCCCATTCGTGGCGAAGCCACTCCTTCATATTTATAGATTTACCATTAACTGAAAACTCTGTTTTGCGAACGTATTGCACGCAAACCTCCGAAACGACAGGAAGTTTGCTGATTAGTTTTTATGTTCACGTTACGGCGGACACATTAACTTTCAACTTTACACTATAAACTTTCCGACACGCGTGAGTTGCTAACCGTAAAGTTAAACTAAGCACCAAACACCAGCGGGGCTTCCCCGCTTTTATTCTGCATTTCTTTGATTGTTTCCAAAAGTTTTTCATATCCCTCTTTTTGGTCATCAATATTCATAACAGCGTTCTCTAACGGGCAAATACCTGTTCCTGCACGATTTTTGATAAAAGCAATTTTCTCATTGCAGTCGGTTTTTATGCCATGTGCTTTGAGATATTTCTCACCGCTTTCACTCATTGAAAAAGCGTAAACTTTTTTTGCACCCATCAAAACTATTAGCATTGCTGCTGCTTTGCCGATAATTTTGTCAACAACAAACGCATCCTTAACAAGGTCAGCATTGTTTTGATATAGTTCGAGCAAAGGTTTAACACCGTTTCCAATTGCTTGATGTATGATTTTGTCGTTTTTAACAATTACGCAAGATGCTTTATTGTTTTCAATTAGATGTTTCGCCATTTTTGCGGTTGGACATTTTTCGATGTTTGTGTATTTTCTTAACGCCAAAATAATGGCAGGAATTAGAATTATTTGAGCGATAATTCCAGGTATGCCAGTTGTAACCGCACTTATTTCAAAAGCAAGCGGGGACTTTGCGAAAGGTATATTCGCTTTGTCTGCTGACATAAATAAGTCAAAATCAAGCATTAAAAATACGGTAATGCCCGAGATTATTCTTCCAAAAACCATTGCAATTAGCAAAGACGGCAGTACTGGGAGTTTAAGTTTTGAACGCAGTAAACCGCTTACAACGCCGTATGTAAGCAATTCACCGAGCATAATCGGCAACATCGGAAAAGTTGGAGGCATACCAGTAAAAAGATTGCTTAAAAATGGAGTGAGCAGTCCCGCAATTCCACCAATTGCAGGTCCGCAAAGCAACCCCGCAAGTAAAACAGGAATATGCATTGGCAAAAGCATATTGCCCTTCATACCCCACACATGCGAAATGAAATAAGGCAACAAAATACCTATTGCAACCAAAAGCCCTCCGATAGTTATCTTTTTTGTTTGTGACATTTTTTTCTCCTTTTTTTATTTTGAGCCGCAATCTTGACCTTTGCGACTTTTAATTATTTTGAGCTGCAATTCTTGACCTTTGCGACTTTTAATCATTTTTTTTATTTTGAGTCGCAATCTTGCCCTTTGCGACTTTTAATAATTACAACTTCTATTAGCCACTGCAACTTTTGTCGCTTAAATGATTTGCAACCAATATACTTTACATAAACCCACAGAACGCGACCATAAACTAACGATTAAGTTAAACTTCTCCGCGAAACTATCAACTTTACACTTTTAACTATAAACTATCCGACATCTTTGCAACTTTTGTCGCTTAAATGATTTGCAACCAATATACTTTACATAAACCCACAGAACGCGACCATAAACTAACGATTAAGTTAAACTTCTCCGCGAAACTATCAACTTTACACTTTTAACTATAAACTATCCGACACCTTTGCGACTTTTTTCTTTTTTTCCTTTGAGCCGCAATCTTGCCCTTTGCGACTTTTAATAATTACAACTTCTATTAGCCACTGCAACTTTTGTCGCTTAAATGATTTGCAACCAATATACTTTACATAAACCCACAGAACGCGACCATAAACTAACGATTAAGTTAAACTTCTCCGCGAAACTATCAACTTTACACTTTTAACTATAAACTATCCGACGCCTCTGCAACTTTTAACAATTACAACGTTTAGAAACCTCTGCGACTTTTTTAGCATAAATGATTTGCAACCAATATACTTTACATAAACCCACAGAACGCGACCATAAACTAACGATTAAGTTAAACTTCTCCGCGAAACTATCAACTTTGCACTTTTAACTATAAACTATCCGACGCCTTTGCGACTTTTTTCTTTTTTCCTTTGAGCCGCAATCTTGCCCTTTACGACTTTTAATAATTTTTTATTTTGAGCCGCAACGCTTACCTCTGCAACTTTTAACAATTACAACGTTTAGAAACCTCTGCGACTTTTTTAGCACAAATGATTTGCAATTTTGCTTGCATTAGTTAATAGGTAACAGTGAATGGGGTAACACTGTTACCTATTAACTGTGTCACGGAGTGGCACTCAATAACTATCAACTTTCAACTATATTAACGAACGTTGTTCGCTAATATAACGTCACCGCCATTTCTCCCAGTTCATAGTAACGCAATGCAAAAAGATTAAGGTCATAGGTTACGTTGCCCTTTTGCGGGTCCATAACGCTGACAGTTCCGTCATAAAGGTCATAACCAGTTAAAACAACGACGTGTTCACCCGACAGCCAAGTTACCGCTTCGCCCTCATATTCCCAAAGTGTGCCTCGCGGAATGAATTCTTTTAACTCAGAGCTAATCCAACATAAAACAGGATAGCCGTTTGCAACAAGTCCCAATAACTCCTCAAAATCTGTTCCTGTGAGGTTAAAAGCTTCTAAATAACCGCTGTTATCAAGCAGAAAACTCTGAGCGGCATATTTTATTACAGGTGCATAGCACCCATATCCAGAGTAAAGATAAGGTGAACCGATAAAGGCATTGTTAAAATCGCTTTGTTTCTCTGCTCTTTGAATTAAGTAATTATTCGCCATATAAGTCTTTGATACATTATAGCCATGGTAATTCAACAACGCTGTTAGAGCGGTAATCTCACAACCTGTCGGCAGAGTTGGATTTTGATAAACACTTGGAACATAAATTTGATAACTGTTAGGGTAATTATAAGGTGAAACATTAGACGGATAATCATCAATTCGCTGTGATATGTAGTCAGGGAAAATTCTAGACGGAGCTTTTTGGGTAGTTGTAGTTATGGCTTCAATATCAATTGCAACAGTTGTGGTCGTTTCTGCTGTTGTTTCTAATTCAGTCGTTGTTGTTTCGGTGGTTGTTGTAGTTTCAGTTGTTGTTGAAAGAGTTGTTGTTACTGGTGCAGTTGTTGTGGTTAACGCATTTGTGAGAGCTGTTGTTGTCGTAGATGTTTTAATAACTTCGGTTTGTATAACTGCCTTAGCTGAGGTTTCTTTATCTACAACCGCAACAACAACGCCTGTCGCCAACAATATCGCGACACACGCTAATACTCCGATTGTTGTGTTAAATTTACGTGACATTTTTTTATTTAGTGCAGTAGGTTATGTTTTGCACTCTACCTCTTATGTGTTTTGTGATTATACATATATATTTTATCACAGGGAAAAACTTTGTCAATAGTATAATTTTTGTTATTTTGTATAATATCCATACTTATGACAATACTTTATTTCAGTTAAGAGTTAATAAGTAATAGTTAATAGGGAATGTGAATGCTTCGCATTCATAAGTTAATAGTTAATAAGTAATAGTTAATAGGGAATGTGAATGCTTCGCATTCACAAGTTGAAAGTTAAAAGGGAATGTGAATGCTTCGCATTCACAAGTTGATAGTTAAAAGTGTATAGTTAATAGTTGTGGTGTCGGCTGACGCCGACGTTTACGCGGGGAAGCTTAATTTAATCGTTAGTTTATAGTCGCGTTCTGTGGGTTTATGTAAGTACCCGTACCAATAGCCTAAAACCGCTTTAAGAGGGTATTAAAATGGGCGATAATGAACATTGTTTCGGCGCAATCGGTCGAGATTTCGTAATCCTTTGAAAGCCTGTGCGAATTATTCACCCAAGCAAAAGTTCGCTCGACGACCCAGCGAACAGGTTGAATTTCAAATGTATTTTTAATACGTGTAGAAATGTCAATTTTAATGTTGTGAAACTCCTCGAAAGTGTTCACAAA
>BNZF01000017.1 GCA_026000865.1 Clostridia bacterium | reverse complement strand
CACTTTTCCATCGCGTTTGTAAAGTTCAAAAACAATGATTTTTGAGCCCGCACCTCGACCACGTTTTCCTTTAACTCGACGTGGTCCAAAATAACTTTCATCGACTTCAAATTCTTCTTTTTCAGGTAGAATTGACGATGTTTTTTCGCAAATTTCTAAAATTCTAAAACGCAATTTTTCGTAAATTTTATTAACTGTGTTTCTTGATATAGATGTTAAATTCGCCGTATCAGCGGCAGTTAAATCAGTCGCAAAAAGTCTTAAAATTTCACGGAATTTTCGCTCAGAACTTTTCGTATGATAGCAATACTTGTTTTTCATTGTTCTAACCTCAATTAGAGTGTATCATTTCACTCTTATCTTGTCAAGACCCAAAAACAAAATGGCATATCAAAACGAATTCTGTTAAATAATAGGTCAATAGACGGGTCTAATATTAAAGTAAAAAACCGAGATTTCTCGGTTTTTTATTTCACAAATTGCTATTAACATATGAATATTATTGAGGGTTACATGTTTTTTTTGTACTTAAAATAATGTTGAAATTACTCATAATAATGGACAAATTTTTTCTATATTGCTTGACAAAGGATTTTAGATATGTATAATTAGCAGGTAGCTTTGGCATGCTTTTTCACGTCATAGCAGATAACATCGTCTTGCGTTCCGCGATATAGGATATAGTTTTAACAAACCGTTAGTTCACTTCATGTGGGCAGTTTGCATAAGCTAATATGTTGATTGTAAGAAAAAAGTGCTGTGGACAGTGTATGCAGGGTACACTGGTTGCAAATGAGTAAGGCTAAAAAAGTTGCAAGGATTTCTGAAAGTTGCAATGATTAAAAGTTGCAAGAGTAAATTCAGAGTGCCCAAAATAAAAGAGTTACAAAAGGCAAGCGTTGTGGCTCAGACTAAATAAGGCTAAAAAAGTCGCAAGGATTTCTGAAAGTTGCAATGATTAAAAGTTGCAAGGGTAAATGTTGTGGCTCAAAATAAAAAGAAAAGGGGAAATATATGACTATTTTACAAACAAATGGCGTTTCTAAGCGATATGGCAAACAGGACGCATTGTCAAATGTAAGTATAAAGGTCGAGGAGGGAAAGGTTTATGGGCTAATCGGTCAAAACGGTGCTGGTAAAACTACTCTCATGAGACTTGCGGCAGGGTTGGGATATCCAACGAGTGGTTCGATTGAACTTTTTGGTAATAAAAAAGGGGCGGAAAAAGCACGTGAAAAAATTGGATGCGTAATTGAATCTCCTGCACTTTACCCTGATATGACCGCGAACCAAAATATTGAACTGCAACAAATTGTTCGCAATCGCCCTGATAAGAAAAAAGCAGAAGAATTGCTACATTTTGTTGGACTTTCGGATACTGGTCACAAAAAAGCGAAAAATTTCTCACTTGGTATGCGTCAAAGATTGGGGCTTGCGATTGCACTTATTGGCGACCCAAAATTTCTTATACTTGATGAACCGATTAATGGTCTTGACCCGACTGGTATCGCCGAAATGCGTAAGCTGATTAAATCACTTGCAACAGACCAAGGGCTTACTATTCTTGTTTCAAGCCATATTCTTTCTGAACTTGCACAGACTGCTTCTGAGTTTATCATAATCGATAAAGGAAAGATTATTGAGCAATTATCAGCTGAGGAAATTGAAGCGAAGTCACAGCAAAGTATTATCAAATTAGAAAACTTTGAGGATGCGTCAAAGGCTATAAATCTACTTACCGAGGCAGGAATATCTGCAACTCTTGAAAACGGCGGTTTGGAAGATTACTATTTCTCAGTTATCGGAGGTGCAAAATAATGTTAAAATTAATACATGGTGAATTTTATCGTCTTATCCGAAGTGGTAGTTTTAAAATTTCTCTTTTACTCAGTGTCGCGTGCGGTGCGTTGATTGCGTTAGCATATCTTGCTATGGGCGGTATGACTAAACAAGAAATATTTGTTGTTACTTTTCAAGATATACAATTACCTTTTATATTCGCGGGAATTTTTTGTGCGTCATTTATCGGCGGAGAGTTTAGCAAAGGCACTATCCGACGTGTTGTTACCGCAGGTTATACTCGCGGGGAAATTCTTTTTTCAAAATGGGTTGTTGCATTGTTAGGTTCGCTCCTTATCCGAGTAATTTATCCTTTAATTAGTTACTTCATTTACGTTTTGTCTGGCAAAGCCGACAAAGCTAGTAATAGTGACAATGTCGCTGATTGGGTGTTTGGGAACTTTTTCAGATATTTTATGAAAGACGGTTTTCTTTCTATCGCGATAATTACTCTGTTCATAATGTTTGCGTTTGTCTGCAAAAAACAATCCCTCACTACTACTTTTAATATGTTATTTTTAATCGGCACAATGCTTGTTGCTTTGATGGTGTTTAATCTTAAATCACTTGAATTTTTGCGACCGATTATGAAATTTTTCCCAACTTATTTCATAACAAATCTTAACCATTCAGTAAAGACAGTATCCGACAGCGTTGTTCCACCTACTTTGGTAAATGTCGGTCTCACCGCGTTAGTATTCGTTGCTATTGGTTACTGTGTGAGTTATTTCATGTTCAGAAAAGCAGAAATGAAATAACGGCAGGTAGCACCTGCCTGCATTTCGCGGCGGGGAAGCCCCGCTGGCACATAACATGTGTCCGTGACATTTCTTGTCATAATTTAACTAAAATGTTAGTTTACTTCACGCGGGCAAGACGAAAAGTTTATATTTAAAAGTGTAAAGTTGAAAGTTAATGTGTCCACCTTCGGTGGACAGTTTCGCGGGGTAGTTTGACTAAATTTTTAGTTTATGGACGCGTTTTGAAATTTTTAATAATATTAAAAAAGCCTTTAACCATAATAAAAAAGCCCTCTTTGAATAAGGGGCTTTTTGTTGTATACTAAAAGTTGCAAAACACTACCGATACAGTAAAACTATGACGCGAAAGAGCAAGCAGGTGCTACCTGCACTATTAATTATTAGTTATGAAAAAGCCCTAGTAAGGGGCTTTTTGTTGTATACTAAAAGTTGCAAAACACTACCGATACAGTAAAACTATGTCGCGAAAAAATATCCGCCGTTAGGCACACGTGCTTTGTGGCACAAATAGTGTGGCGACCCATTTATGGGGAGAGGTCGTCCGTAGGACGGACACCACAACTATTAACCCTTAACTATTACTTACAACGACCCGTCCGCGTGAGTTAACTACCGATTTAGTCAAACTATGACGAGAAAGCAAGCAGGGCTATCTGCACTATTAATTTTCCGACACTGACGCTTGAATAGGGTTATCAACTTTTGCAAAAGCGAAACCATATGGCGGTAAAGTTAAAACACCGTCTTTGACCTCTGCACCATCTGACTTGTAATCATATGTGTTATAGTTAAAAATATTTTGAGATTTTGAAATTGTTTGCGGATTGCTTGAACGATTGACATAAACAATGCAAGCTTTTGCGTAATTCGGACTATAACGAATAAGTCCGATAATGCTGTTTTCGCAGGCATTCAAACGGGTTGCTCCGTCTTTGAAAACGTCTGTTGAATTACGCAACTCAGAGAGTTTTTTAGTGAAATCAACAAGGTCGCTGTCGATTGTATTCCAAGTAAAACAACGCCTGTTGAAAGGGTCTTTATATCCTTGCATACCAATTTCATCTCCGTAATAAATACAGGGAATACCAGGCAAAAAGAACTGCAAAACCATTGCAACTTTTAATCTGTTTTTACCTAGCGTGTATTCATACGGCGTTAAGAATTTCTCAGCCATCCATTCTTTTGTTTTACCTTCACAATTTTCACCGCCAAAACGGTTAATCGCTCTTTCAATATCATGGGTCGAGAGCGAATTCATGAGCACATCTATCGAAGGCTTAGGATAATTTTCCAATAAAGTAGCGACTTCCTCAACAAATTCATTTGCCGAACCACCGCAAACATATTTTGAAATACTGTCTTTAAAAGGATAATTCATAACGCTGTCGAGTTGCATTCCAAGCAGATAACGGCGTTTTTTGCCGTATGCTTCTTTATTTGAAGCATCCTCCCAAACCTCACCGATAATGAGGTTTTCGGGGTCTTGGTCTTTAACGCGTTTACGCAAAGCGTTTAAGAATTTGTCAGGCAATTCGTCCGCAACATCGAGACGATAACCCGCCGCACCAGCATCTAGCCAACGGTCCAATATTCCGTCCACACCACAAATATATTCTAAATATGACGGATTTTCCTCTCGAACATTCGGCAAAGTATCAATTCCCCACCAAGCGTCATAGGCATTAGGCCAATTATGAAAACTGTACCAGTTGAAATATTGGCTTTCTTTTGAGTGATATGCTCCTGCTGTATTATAGCGTTTGAATTTATTAAAATAAACGCTGTCCGCACCTGTGTGCGAAAACACGCCGTCAAGTATAACACTTATTTCCATCTCTTTTGCAGCACTGCAAAACTCTTTAAAATCCTCGTCTGTACCCAAAAGCGGGTCAATGTGTTCGTAATTTGCTGTATTATAACGGTGATTTTCATGACTTTCAAATATCGGATTAAGGTAAATGCAGGTAACACCTAAATCTTTAAGATAAGGCAATTTCTCTTTGATACCAAGCAAATCTCCGCCAAAATAGTCGTTATTCCAAACATGACCTTTCGCGTCGGGTTCATAGCAGGGAGTTCCCTGCCAATCGTCACGCAAAACTCTGTCTGCGGGAACGTTTTCATGTTCTTTCCCACTTTTGTAAAATCTGTCAGGGAAAATTTGATACATTATTCCGCCTTTAATAAAATCGGGTGTTTCAAATTCTGAATCAAAAACCGTTAATTGAAAAACATCTCTGCCGTCAAGACTGCCGATATGTCGGTCGTTGCGTTTGATATATTGACGTATTCCGCCAATTGTTACAGCAAAATAATAGTAATGAACATCAATATGATTTGCGGAAAATTCAGCTGTATATATATTATATTCGCTATCTTCAACGGACGACCAGCCATCCTCGGAAATTTTAGTTTCTGCCTGCAAAGTCATATTTATGAAACGCTCTTTGAACCCGTTTCTGTAAAACACCATTACAGGTGCAAAATCCAATTTCATATATTTTGGCAGTCTTATTGTAAACTGGCATTTTGAGCCTTTTCTAATTGCACCGAAAGGTTTTTTGTAATCTGTTGACCAACTGTCGTAAACATGAACACTCATTAACTTTTTCCCTCTTAATAGTTTATTTATAATGTGAAATTACAATTTGAAATTCGCGTTATTTAGGCGGTTTTACCAAAATTAAATTGCTACTGTGGATTGTTTATATAAGGTATTAGACCAAAATTATAATAATTTTTAAAAAAATAGATTGTCATTATACAACACAGGAATATTATCGACACATGCTAAAAAAAGTAAATAATATTTCTAAAATTTATTTGACACCAAAAAAATTTATGGTATACTAATGTAGTAAATCGCTAAAAATTATTTTACTAATTATATGGGTATCATATGCCCGAAATAGTGCTTAACAAAACAGCTTTTTATTAATCGCTATATAAAAGCTGTTCAAAAATAAAGGAAAATTTATGGATATAATTATTTCCAAAACTCAGGTGAAAAATCGAGACATCTCTCTTGATAAATTAAAAGGTCTAGCAATAATTTTAGTAGTAATCGGACATCTTTTGTGGAATAATAATACATATACCTCAGTCATCTATTCAGTTCATATGCCTATATTCTTTTTCGTAAGCGGATATCTTGACAATTCATCTCGAAAAAAACATAAAAGTAATGTGTATTTTAGTTCAAAATTTAAGCGTATAATGCTTCCGTTTTTGTGTTGGACGCTTGTCGCAATTGGTTTTAATTCCTTGATTAGTTTACTACATAATGGATTTTCATTTTATAATATATTGCAAAATATCAAACAGTGTTTTATATTATCTCCATCATTATGGTATCTTTTAATTTTATTTTTAACATATTTAATTTTCAGCTTTGATTTGTTTTTAAAAAGCAAAATCGGAATAATTTCACATTTTATAATCTGGTTTTTAATAATTCTATTACCAAATAAATTCTTTTCATTCGGAGATTGGGCACATTTCTATCCGCTCTTTATTCTTGGATATTATTTCGCAAACTATAAAAAAATCCGTAAATTTATCTCTAAGAAACAACTTTGTTTGCCATTTTTATTATTTTATATTTTTTTTTCTGTTTTCGGTGTTTTATATTTTAAACCGATTCATTCAAATGTAAATTTTAATGAATATTTAATGACTTTATATGCTTATATTTGGGCTATAACAGGTGTGGCGACAATGTACAATTTAATGAATCGAACAGCTAACCGATTAATCGAAAAACCTTTAATTTTATTTGGTGAATTTTCTCTTGACATTTATTGTATTCATATGTTTTTGGTTCGTGATTTTGTTTTTATACCAAAATTTATTCTGCAAAGCAACGCGTTAATAGAAGCAATTTATGCAACAATATATGGAATAGGTGTTTGCTTTATTATTGCTTTTCTTGTTAAAAACTTTTTAAGAAAAATATTTTTATATCGTATATTGTTTTCGGGTGTTAAGTGAAATTCACAGCTAAGCAAAACAGATTTCAAAAACACGCACTTTTCAGATGATAGCATCAAAACGGCACACTCGCATACGCATTCAAATAAGCGTCAGCGATTATACCAGCCTCAAAATTATAATATGCTTGTGAGGCAATCATTGCGGCGTTATCACCACAGTATTTTTTCTCTGGCAAAAATAGTTGATATTTTCCTTCACAAGCAGAAGTGAACGCACTTCTTATACCTGAATTTGCTGCAACTCCGCCAGCCAAGGCGATAGTCTTATAACCATATTTGTCCGCTGCTTTTAAAGTTTTTTCAACAAGAATTTCGGAAATAGTTTTTTGTAAAGAATAAGCCATTTTGTTTTTGTCGATAGTTTCACCGCGTTGTTCAGCGTTATGAATAGTATTAAGCACCGCTGTTTTTAGTCCCGAAAAACTAAAATCAAACTCCGACCCCTCAACTTTTGGTTTTGGCAGGTGGTAACAGCAGGTAGCATCTGTATGCATATATAAGGTTTCTGTCGTATCCAAAGTTGTTCTAAGCAAATCGCTATATTCATTCGCAGCTTTGTCAATATGCACACCGCCCGGATATGGAAAACCTAACGCTCTTGCAGATTTATCAAAGCATTCACCCGCCGCATCGTCACGTGTTCTCCCGATTATATTGAAATTTGTATAATCCAATATCTCGGCAATATGTGTGTGACCACCGCTTATTATTAAAGCAAGATACGGAGGAGCTAAGTCTTTTTCATGGGTACTTAAACTATCGGATTCATGCAGATACAAACTTGCAACATGACCTTGCATATGATTAACAGGAATGAGCGGTTTTTCAATTGCTTTTGCAAAACCTTTTGCAAAACTCACTCCAACAAGCAATGCACCTATCAGACCCGGAGCATATGTCACCGCAACTGCGTCAATATCATCAAAGCTATAACCTTGCATTGCCTCCATTACAACGGGCAAAATATTTTCACAATGTTGCCGTGAGGCAATTTCAGGGACAACACCACCATATTGTTTGTGAATATCAATTTGTGACGCAACTACGGACGTAAGAATTTTACGTCCGTTTTCAACTATTGCAGTGGCGGTTTCATCGCAAGAACTTTCAATTGCAAGTATTAGCATATTTGTCCTTATTAATCTGTTTTGAGAGCTATTTTTAACAATTAAAGTATTCGGGGACTTCGCCCCTGATAAATGGGTGGCAGTAAAGCCACTATCAATAACTTTCAATTGCAAGTAGCCGTCTTATTTGTAAAAAATATACGGTTTTTTTAAGGTTTTATAGATAGTTTATTATACTAATTATTTGAGTTATTTGAAAATTTGTTAAAAAATCTTACTCCTCAGTAACTTTTGATTTAGTTCTGAATTTTTTCTTTTGACCAAAATTAAGAGAAACAGTCAAAATCTTATCAGAAGTAAATAATCCTTTTGTGATGGTGAGTGCAACACCAAAGAATACTATTTGATATAATAAACCAAAAGCATAAATCGTCCAGTTACCAAAGATAATATTTTGCATTGCCATAAAAGTATGAGTAAAAGGAATTGCATAGATAATCAGTTTAATAGCCATTGGCAAGGTATTAATGTCAGCCATAATTGTGATTAAATACGGAATAAGAGTTGCGAACATAATCGGCATTATAACGATTTGTGCAGATTTTGGGTCATTAACAAGCGAACCGAGCATTAAAGCACAGCAAAGAGAAATCAAAACGGTTAGCAGCATTTGTATTCCGACTAAAACATAGTCCAAAGGAGCAAGTGCAAGTCCTAAATTTGAAAGAGCGTCTTTCATCGTAACGGTACTGCCAGTAATATCCTGAACCATGGAAGATGTTGCTGCATCGGTAATTCCTCCCATAAAAGAATTAAACCCGAGCATATACACAACCGCTGATATAATTGCAACAGCAGTTGCCGCTAACATTTTTGACCAAATTATTGATAATCTTGACACAGGAGTTGAAAGCAAGGTTTCCAAAGTTTTGTCAATTTTTTCTGTTGAAATTGAAGAAATAATCAGTTGTGATGTAAACATAACCAACATCATTACCGCCAAAGGTATAACAACACCTTGTGTTGAAAGATAGCCGATTACACTATCAATGCTGATTTTTTCATAGTTTTTGTCAACAACAGTAACACCTTCCGTGTAAATAGGGTTTTCGATAAAAGCAATATCAGCGTCTGTAACATTAGAAGAATTTTTGATTAACTCTGTTGAGATATAAGTATTAATCACGCTAATTGCTCCCCCCGCTCCTGCGACGGAAATATTGCCCAAAGTCGAAGTTGTTGTAACTTTTGAAATTTGCTCAACAGCGGTTATTTTGTGATTAACGGTAATATCTTCCGTAAATCCTTTTGGTATAACCACAAGAGTTTTGCAGTCGTAAATTTCAAGCAATTTGCTTCTGTTATTTACATCAACACCCTCCATAGTGATGGTGTTTGCGTTTTTCTTGTTAACATTAAAACCTTGCTGTTCAAGATATAAGAGCATATTTTGGCTGTAAGTTGTATTATCAAGGTCAAGAATATTGACTTCATTTGCACTTGATATGCTTTCTTTTGTCATATCGCCTATGATATTACCTAACCCGCCAAAAACCACAAACATCACAATCAACGGCAAAACGAATTGTATTGTGAAAAGACCTTTGATTTCTTTGAAAAATAAATTACTAAAACGTCCCATAACTACCTCGAATTCATAAATATTTACCATAGGATTATATCGTCTTAACATCAGTTTGTCAACAATAAATTTCATTTAGCGATAAAAGTTTTAATTATTGTATTTAACTGCCATTGAGACTTTCAATATTTCCTTTATAACAGTGGGTCAGTGTTTTATTAGACATGTCCATCATCCATCTTAAAACCACGTTGCCGCCGTGGGCGATTTGCTTACTCAAAACAAGGCGCATAAGGTCTTTTGTTGGCGGCGACATATCCCTGTACCCTTGACCGAAGGGTACAACAACTAAACCATTATCTTGGAGCGACTGCATAATTTGCGAACTTCCCCAACGGTCAAAGGCAAGCTCTCTGATGTCATATTTCTGCCGCAAGCGTTCTATGAAATTTTCGATGTATTCGTAGTGAATACAGTTGCCCTCGGTGACATTAAACAGTCCTTGACTGCGCCAAATGTCATACGGAACGTGGTCACGGCGAACGCGCAAATCAATATTATCTTCCGGCAGCCAAAAGTAGGGCAGGACTTGATATTTGTCGCATTCGGCAGTCGGCGGGAACACAAGCACCAACGCCGTGATGTCTGTCGTGGACGAGAGGTCAAGCCCCGCGTAGCACGGCTTGCCGATTAAACTTTCCTCGCTGACTGGGAAACTGCAAGCGTCCCAAATGTGCATCGGCATCCAACGAATGGCTTGCTGTGTCCATTGACAGAGCCGCAGTTGCCGAAAACTGTTCTCCTCGGTCGGGTTTTGCTGTGCCGATTCGCAGGCGCGGCGAAGACTATCTTCGGGGATTGTCACGCCCATACTCGGATTTGCTTTCGCCCAAGTGAACGGGTCTGTCCAGTCGTCCTCGGTTTCGGCGGCGTAGATGACAGGCAGAAAACTGCTGTCGATTTTACGTCCGTCACGAATATCGAGTGCCTTTTGGTGAAGCTCATAGCCGACAGAGTGCGTGTTGTTGCCCGCCGTGGTGATAAAAAGGTGCAGTGGTTGACGGCGAGCGTCAGACGAACCGTGTGTCATAACGCGGAACATTTCGCGGTCAGCAACGTGGGTTTCGTCATACAAAACGGGTGAGGGTTGATACCGTGCTTGGAATAACCCTCGGAACTTAGCACTTGATAAAAGCTGTTTGTTTCCTTGTAGGAGATACGCTTTTGCGAATCAAGCACTTTCACACGTTTGGCGAGAGCAGGGCAGTTTTTCGCCATCTCTGCGGCTTCTCTGTAAATTAGCGAGGCTTGCTGTCGGTCTGCGGCACAAGAATATATTTCCGCTCCAAATTCTTTGTCAGCGATAAGCAAGTAGAGAGCCAACGCCGCCGCGAGCATTGTCTTGCCGTTCTTCTTTCCGATTTCAACATAGCAAGTGCGGAACTGGCGGTAGCCGTCCGCTCCGATAACACCGAAAACGGTGCGGATTATATCCGCCTGCCACGGCAATAGTACAAACGACTGACCTTTCCACTCGGCTTTGGTGTGTTTGAGAGCGGCGATGAACGCCTCGACATAGGACGCTTTTTGCTCATCGTAGCGGCTCGTGGGGAGCATAAATTTTTGCGCGAGAGCGGGGATATTTGATTGTTCAGATTTACGTTTCGTCACAAAAACCACCTCCGTTCTGAAAAATGGGCAAAACAAAAGAGCCATTATCGGCTCTGCAAAAATCTATTAGTACGAGGAACAGCCCCTAATCGGGGTGAACCTCGGTGTTTTTCGTTGTTAAGGTTTCTCGGTCAGTTGACCGTCAATCAAAATGTAGCGGTGTTCCCACCCGCTTTCGTCCTCGGCGATAATCCGCAATTCGCCGTTTTCAAAAGCGTTGTAAGCCTTTGTGAAGGTATATCCGTTTCCAAGTTGCTCCTTAATCATTTCCCTGTAGCTCATTTGCTTGCCTCCTCGTTTTGTGCTTTGATTGCCAGCCACTCGGCTTTCTTAATCCTCGTGAGCCGTGTGGCATCGTGTCGGAAAATCTGCGTGTCGCTGCGGTACTCGTACCGCTTGCCCTCGTGGATGATGTACTCCGCCGTGTCCTTGTGCCGCCTTGCCATCAGTCCGCTGTAAACCGCCTTGCTTACGCACCCGCTTGGTCTTGCCATTGTCTTGTCCTCCTTGATTTTGGGGCTTTTGCCCTTCGTTGTGACACCATATTAGCGTCGTTTCAGACATATATCAAGCGGGTAAACTACACGATTTTTCAGCCTTCGTGCAGGCTATAACGCACAATTATATGGTTTCCTCCGTGTCGATTTCGGCGGGCAACTCGCCCGTCAGAATAAACTCGCCGTAGAGGTCGCTGTGAGTAAAAATGAAATCGGTGAATTCGTTGTAGCCTTGCTCCACGGCAATCTCGAAAACCTCGTTCTTGCTGAACATATTGGGGCAATCGGGGAGTTTGGTGACCGCCCGTGCTTGCTCTTTGATAAGCTCCGACCGTGTCAGCTTGCGGAAACTATCCTCGCCGTAAACACAGCCGAGCCGACTGCCGCAGTCCCATTCCACGAAAACCGTGGCGGTATCGTCTATGTGGCTTACCGAGCCGCGACAGCCCGCCGTGAGGGCGGTGTTGTAGGGGTCGCTCATCGAAATGAGTTTAACCCTCGTGCCTTGGGGATACTGTTCACGCACCATTTTGACGGTTTCTTTACTCGGAAACTTCATCGCTCTGTACCTCCGTGTTCTCGGCTTTTTTGCCGTGTTTCTCAAGCCACCGCTGTTTGCTTTCGGGTGTAGCAAAGGCGGTATCGCCTGTTAAATTTCTAAGCAAATACCGCCTTGTCCACTTGTTTTCAGCCCCGTCTAATTTGAGTTTCGTGAGGAAAACTCTGAATGCAAACTTTTGATTTTCGACCTCGCCGTCCTTGGCGGTGACTCGCTTTGCGGTCTTACTGAATTTGCAGGCCGCCGCGAGGAAGGTACTCCAAGCCGTGACCGCGTCGCTGTCTGCTCCAAACCTCAGCCATTCAAATTTCACCTTGCCGTCCGCAAACTCAATCGGCAAATCTGTGAGAGGTAATCCGTCTGTGCCGTATTCGTGTTGCCAAGCGCAGTCCTCGCCAAGAGCCGCGTCAATCAGCGAGTTTTTGCTGTTGAGCAAGTCGCGGAGGATGTCCTCTTTGACATTCGTGGCAGGCAGTTCAATCGTAATCGTGTCAGGTTCGCCGTGGAAGTCGGGTTCAATGGCGTATTCGCGTTCGGCGATGTTGGCAAGCTCAGATTCGGTCAACTTAGGTTCTTCCTCGTCCGAAAAGTATCTGCTGATGAGGAAGTCGTGCATAAGGTAGTGGTTCTCAATACCTTTTGAAATGCTTGTCGCATTCAGCGGTTCGTCAGCCGAGCCGAGCCAACTGTGCAAGCTCCCATTCAGCAAAACCGCGTCGCTGTCGAGGGCGAGTATTTCGGCAAGCCTTGCCTTTTGCTCGTCATCGAAAACCGGTTCGTCATTCTCCGTACCGCCGTCGGGGAAAATGTCCTCCGTGAACCAACTGCTCTTGCCGTTTTTCTGTGCCTGTTTCCACACCGCTATCCAAGCGATGCCCTCGTTGAAAAGGTCTCTTTGTTGCCTTGCTACTTCGATAAGTTTCATAGTGCGTTCCTCCATAAAAGGTAGATTCCGTGCGGGTTTGCTCCGCTTCCGTTGTACCCATATTCGCTCTTTTCGCGACTAATAGCAAGTCAATTTCCACACTTTTATGAAGTTCTACCATAAGCACAATCAATCTCGGATTACTGTGCGTTTCTTCGGGCGTTATGAACAGTCAAGCCCTCAAGCACAAACTCGCAGACCGAAACCACCGCGCCATTTCCCGCAAGACGATAGCACGCGCTATCGCTGTACGGATTTTTGAGGAACTTTGCGATTTTGTTTCGTGTTTTCGGCTTGCTTGACGTACCCACGATAACTCGGTGCGTTTCAAAGACGTTTTGCCAAAAGGCAATATCCTCTTCGGTTGGCTCTGCAATGCCGAGGTCGGCGGCGTAATCTCTCGGTAGCCCCATAAGCACCAAGCACTCGGTTGGCGTGAGCCGTCTAACCACATACGCTGGAGGCGCAGACACCGCAGCGGGTCCTTGTGCCGTGAGTGAATGAACGCCCTCAACATCAATCTGCGGTTTGTACAGAGCGTTCGCGCCTTGATTGTATGCCGCGCGGTCAATGCCAAAAGCAGGCTTTGCGTTCACAAAAGGCGGGTCTTTGAAATCTCGTGCCATAAGGTTTGGAGCGATATTGTCGTTGACCTGCGTAAAACTTCCCGCCGTCATAGAGTACACTTCTTCGACCACCGCGCCGCCGCCCGTCATTATGCCGTTGCCGTTTTGGTGCGAAAGCTCTGTTGTGAGCGTAGGAGCGGTATCTTGATAGCAAACTGCGTGGCGGTCGACTTCGGTGAGCGTATAGGAAATCTCGTCATTTACGCCCTTGCCGTTCGCGCCGTTTTCAGGCTTCCTACCTATAATATTGCCCTGTACGCAGACCGCTTGGGGTGCTTTATATTGCGTGGCAGACATCGTGTTCGCCACGTTCTCACCGACCGTCATCGCCTGCTCACGCTGATTCAGCACGAGCGGAACATTCTGACCGCCGCCGCCCATATTTCTGCACATCGACTGCACCGTGTCGCCCGTGATTTTAAGTCGGAAATCCTGCAAATGATTCTCGACAGCGACTGCTCCAGCATACTCGGCGGTGACTGTATAGCTCGGCTGTCCGTCCTCGCCAACGCCAACACCTTGACTGCCACCGTTGCGGACGGCGTTGCGCTCGTCAATCGGTATTGCCACAGAGCAAGCGTTATCCCCGCTGTGGGCTTCGGCTCGGAGCGTTGGCGAAACTTCCTCCCACGCGTGATTGCCAGATAATCTCGACATACTGCCCGCTTGGAAAGCCACCGAGCAGAGATTATCGCCGGGGTCACTGCGGAGTGTCGGAGCAATGCCCGACCAGTATTTGCCCTTCGGCAGACGCGCCGTTGCGCCCGCCTCAAAGGTCATCGGTTCGCCGTTGGCGGTATTTGGGGCAGTAAAAAGCTCCGCTTGGCTTTCCAAAGCGGAGCGGAGCAGTCGCGGTATTTCTTTGCCTTTTGAATCGACTCGGCGGAGTATCCCCGCACACGCCGCTTTTGTAAGATAGTAGCGGTTGTCCACGTTGCTTTCCAAAATTTCCGAAAGTTTCTGTCGACGCACCTCGTGCGGTCGGCTCGCTATGCCGTGGAAGGTGTCGCCGCCCTCGGAGGCGATGCTCGCCCAAGCGTCCAAGGCTTTCTGCATACGCTTGTCACGGTTATTTGTAACATCGGCAAAGTCGGCGGGGTCATAATATTTTTTGTTTACGCAAGCTATAAAAACCCGTTTCCTCCGTTGTGCCACGCCAAACTCCTGTGCGTCAAGAATATTTGCGTCTGCGATAAAGCCGAGCGAGGCGATTTCGTCCATAACTTCTCGGAAATCAGCACCTTTGCCTGAACTTAGCAAGCCCGGCACGTTTTCAAAAACGAGGTAGCGAGGCGACTGTCCGTCCGTTGCCGCCAACATCTCACGGATTATGCGTGTCATTTGGAAAAACAGACCGCTGCGTGCGCCGTGCAGACCGACCATTTTCCCCGCCGTGCTAACGTCTTGACAGCAAAAACCCCCGCAAACTATGTCTACAGGGGTAATTTTCGCACCGTCTATTTTGTTTATATCGCCGAGGTGAACAGCGTTCGGAAAGTGCTTTCTCGTGACCGCAATCGGAAACGGTTCGATTTCGCTCATCATAACAGTGTCTATACCCACGCACTCGGCGGCTACGTCAAACATACCGCCGCCGCTGAAAAGCGAGAGCATTGTTAATTTATCAGCCATTTTCTGTCACCTCCGTGAAAGTTAGAATTTTGCCGTTTCGCTCGACTGTCACGCCGTCCGCTCCGTATTCGGCTATAAAGCGTTTAATGCTTGCGCTGGCGTAGCGTTCGTCAATCTCCATCGCATAGCAAACGCGGTTAAGCTGCTCGCAGGTCATACCCGTGGAAAACGAACCGCTAAACACGTCAAGCACAATCGCATTGGCGGCGGTGCTGTTTTTGAGCGGATAGGCAAGCAAGTCAAGGGGTTTCATTGTCGGGTGCAAGTTGTTTTTCTTGGTTTTATCGAAGTTCCAAATCGTGGTCTCGGCGCGTCCGGCATACCATTTGTGCTTGCCTTTTGCTTTCCATCCAAAGAGAACTGGTTCGTTCTGCCATTGGTATGGCGAACGCCCAAGCACGAGCGATGGTTTCACCCACTGGCACACGCCCGACAGTTTGAACCCCGCCTCGCGGAAAGCCCTGCGAAACCACTCGCCGTTGGTGTCGGAGTGGAAAATGTAGCAACTCGCCTCATCGTCCATAACCGCCTCGACATTCGTGAAAACAGTCAGCAGGAACTTATAAAAATCTTCCTGCGACATATTGTCGTTTTGGATTTTGCCTGCCTTGCCCTCGTAGTTCACGTTGTAGGGAAAATCGGTCAGTAACAAGTTAGCTTTCTTGCCGTCCATAAGACGAGCAACATCGGCGGCGTTAGTGCTGTCGCCAACGAGCAAGCGGTGATTTTTCAACCGCCACAAATCTCCGCGCAAAACAAAAGGCGGTTCTTTCACCGCCTCGTCTGGGTCATATTTATTTTTCTCAGCTTTGACTTCGCCGTCGCCATTGAACATCTTCTCGACTTCGTCCATCGAAAAGCCCGTCAACTCGGTGTCAAAGCCCATTGTCCGCAGTTCCGACATCAAATCGGTGAGGAGCAGTTCGTCCCATTCGCCGCTGATTTTGTTGAGAGCAACATTCAGAGCCTTTTCTTCGGCTTCGCTGATGTCAACGACCACCACGTCCGTTTCGGTGTAGCCGAGCATTTTCATAACAGCGAGCCGCTGATGACCGCCGACTACCGTCTTTGTGCGGATATTAAAAATCGGCGGTTCTACCACGCCGAAGCTCTCAATCGAGCGTTTCAACTTTTCAAACTCCGCATCGCCCGGTTTCAGCTTCTTGCGAGGATTATATTTCGCGGCGTTCAAGTCTGCGATGTCCATTTTTTGAATATTCACGACAGCACCCCCGTGTCCTCAACTGATATTGTTTCGCCACCGCGCAGCAAGCAAATCTCCGCGTCCTGAACAAATTCCCGATAACGCCTGACAGCAATGTCGCAATAGGCGGGGTCACGCTCAATCGCGTAACATTTGCGCCCTGTCTGCTCGCAGGCGATACCCGTTGTGAACGTGCCGGAAAATGGCTCAATCACAACGTCACCCTTGTCGCTGTGCATTTTGATACAACGCCACGGCAGTTCGACTGGAAAGGTCGCGTGGTGTGCGTTTTTGTCCTTTTTACCTTGAACTGACAAAATTCTCCACAGACTTGAATAGCCCCAATCGCGGCGTTCTTGCTTGGAGAGCCGCTTGACGAATTTGTAGTTGCTGTTGGCAAAAGCAGTGATAAAGCTGTGGTCGGAGATGTCGGTTTCCTCAGTTTCGGGCGTGTCAATATTGCCGAACGCCGCAACATACTCCGAATCGCTGATTGGCTTTGTTGTCGCCAAATGATACGGAGCGGAGGTGGACAACGCCTGTTTCTTTTTATCCCAAATCCGCACCCACAGCGGACGAAAGCCATTGTCGGCGAACATTGTCACCGAATGTGCGAATGTCGGCTCGATGAACTGACTGCCTGTGGTGAACAGGTCGGCGATGTTGTAGCAGACGGTATTGGCGTGGCGGCAGATGTTCTTAATCGCCGGACGCATCGTTTCAAACCACGGCTCTAAACCGTGTTGCTCGTATTCCTTGCCCACGCCATACGGCGGCGATGTGACGGCGAGCGTTGCCTTTTTGCCGTCAAGAAGCGTGTCGAAACTTGCGGGGTCTGTGCTGTCGGCGCAGAGCAAGCGATGTTCCCCCAACAGCCAAATGTCGCCAGTCTGCGTGACCGCGCCTCCTTTGTCCTCGACTTCCTTTTTTGCTTTTTTCTCGTCAAATTCGTCCTCGACACAGCCTTTCGGAGCGAACAGCGCGTCAATCTCGTCAATCGAAAAGCCTGTCAATTCCGCGTCAAAGTCGGCGATATCAAAGCCGTTGAACAACTCGGCGAGTTTTGCCTCGTCCCAAACGGACAGCTCGTTCAGCTTGTTGTCGGCGATTACATAAGCGTCAGCGGACAACCCTTTGAGCGGCAACACGATGCACGGCACTTTCGTCATACCGAGCCTTTCGGCGGCGGTGCAGCGGGCGTGTCCTGCTAAAATCATATTGTCCTCGGACACTAACACAGGATTCGTGAATCCAAACTCCTGTATCGAGCGGCACAGTTTTTTGAGCATATCTTCGGGGTGTATGCGCGGATTTTGCGGGTGCGGCGTTAGCTCCACAAGCTGCATAGATTTCAATTCGTAATTCATACCTTACCCCCTGTGAGTAATTTTTCCATAGCGTCATCAGCGTTGCCCGCGCCATAGTTGCGCTCGGTGTTCTGAGCGACGATGTTCCAAATTCTGTCCCACGCCACTCGCATAAGTCCGGCATAGGTTGCCGCCATATCGACATAAGGCGAGCGTTTGCCACCTGTGATTCTGCCGAGCCGCTTGCTCATATACTCACACTCGAAAAAGGCGCGGCGGTTGATAGCGAAGTCCTCAATCAGCGTCGGGCTGACGAGGTGAGCGCAACCCGTGCCTTTGAGCCATTCCGATACCTGTAAATAAATCTGGTCGGCGGTCGGATAGTTCTCGGCTGTTTCCTTGCTTGCGATTTTGAGGAAGTCCGGCGGTTTTAACTCCCCGCTTTCAGGAAGTGTGGCGGCACACCCCCGACCGTAAAACTCCGTGACCTTGAGCGGGCGTTTCCCCGGATTACCTTCGAGTAGTTTTTCAGCGAGCGGCTTTTTCTTTCGCCCCGCTCCCGGACGCGCTCCGCCGCGATTTGTACCGTCTTTTGCCACGGCGTTCACCTCCCTTTGATTTCGTTTGAAAAGCACATAAAAAATCAATCGGGTTTGATTTCCCGATTGATTTTGTGTCTGAATATTGGGTTATTTGATTTAGGCAGAATCACAGTTTCAGCCGAAAATGACCGCTCAATAAAAAATTGTCTGAAACCGCGAAAATTTCCGTGTGAGGCCGAACGCGCTCTGGAGCGTAACGCCCGCAGGGATTTGACCACCCCTGCCAGCCGGGCTCCGGTCGCCGCCGTCTAAAACCGCACCGTTAAGCCATTTCTTTGACTGCGTTTGATTGTCTTTGATTGAATTGATTGTTTTCAATCAAATCAATCGTCACCGCTTGTTCAGCCCATCGCCTTGCTTGGCGTGGACACTGCTGTGACAACTGTCACAGAGCGGTTGCAGGTTCTGCCAGTCGTTGTTGCCGCCGTCCGTCAGCTTGCGCTTGTGATGGACGAGGGTTGCGGGCGTGTACTTGCCGTGCTGTTTGCAAAGCTCGCACAGCGGGTTTGCTTGTAGCACCCTCGCTCGTAACTTACGCCACTCGTTCCCATAGCGTTTAGCTGTGTCGGGGTCACGCCGAAAACGGTTGTATTCTTTGGCATTATCTTTGCGGTGTTTCTCGCAGAAATAATCGTCCGTTAAATTCGGGCAACCGCTGTGAGCGCAGGGACGTGGTGGAGTTTTGGGCAACTCGCTCACCCCCATTTCATTTCGCTCTTTCGCTATTATAATTATATCACTTTTGCGGCGTGGCTTTCAATGGTCTTTAGTGGCGAGTTATATTTATTTGCTTCAAAGCTCGGTCGTGCAAGCGATAAATCCAACGCAAATCGAGGTGCAATGCAGACGCAATGTTCTCCCACTTTTCGTAGCACAGATACCGCATTTCGAGAATTGTCTGCATTTCCACGTCAGTTACGCTTTGGATACTCGTTTTTATTTCCAACTTTAAGTCGAGCAGACCGCTTATTTCGCCGTTTATTTCAACTTCGATATCCATCATTTTGCAGATAACATCTTCCATTCGATGCACATTTCTCGTCCCACTCGGAGGCACATCTGAGAACGTCGCGGTAGCTTTAGTCGCTAAATCTCGGAGCGACTGAACCTGTTCGAGCTTGCTGTTTATGCGTTGGTCGATGCGGTATGCTTGCGATAAAAAGTCCTTAGCAGTCATGTTTTTCCTCCAAATTTTTAATGATTTCTTTGACTTCTGAAACGCTGTGACTTTGTATGCGTTGCCTTTTGCGGCATTGATTTTTCGGAGCGTTGATTCCTGCAGCTTTGTCAGTGTCCCTTTTTCCGTCTTGACCTCGAACGCTACGAAACGTCCGTTGATACAGCAGATTATGTCGGGAATTCCTGCCGTGGGTTTTCCACGAGAAGCACGTGGCTACGGTTTTGAGGTAACGCAAAATTGCGTTTGTGATGGTTTTTTCGTGCATTTTTTTACCTTTCTTGCCGAGTATTTTCTGTTTTTGGATATATATCAAACTAAAAAACCCCTTTATTATCGCACTTTTGCCGACTTTGCCGAGTTGCACAACCCCTATATATTCTTTTATTATAGAGCATTTTTACAGGGGTCTTCTTAAATCTTAATTCGCGCTTTTATGCTTTGGTTTTTGTCCTTGCGTAAGGAAAGTGAAAGGTGTGGGCAAAGTCGGCAAAACGTCATAACAGTTTAATTCCTCGCCAAATATGTCGGCTTCCGACCTTGTCGCGAGCGCGTTTTATGCGTCCGTCGCTGTTCTCCACATCTTTGTTAAACGTGGTTTGTGACATAGATTTAAAGCCATTTTTAACGCAGTAATCGCCGTACTTCTCGAACAGCGTTTCACGGACGCATTCACAGTTTTCGCCGACCTCACAGCATTCCTCAAGGAACATCAGCGCGGAGTTCGACTCGACTTTGTAACGCTGTAACTCGCCGCGAGTGCGGTCGGTTTCGCTGAACGTGTAATTTTGTGACATCAGGCGGCGAAGCCCGTCCAAAGCCCACGCGAGTATGCCGTCACGCTCCGCGGCAACACGCTCACGCAAATTAGGGTCACGGCGTTCTGTCGGCACGGACTTGTCGAACCGCACGATAATCAAGCGCCGATAAAAGCCGTCCGAACGGTCAGCGTAGTTCTTGGGTATGTCGTTGCAGGAAAACAGCAACCGTGCATACGGACGGAAGTTGAAAGGGTCTTTGTTTTTCCGCTCGGCGGTCACATAATCCTCGCCTGTCAGACTTTTGAACATACCACCATCGTCAATTGCTTTTGAGGGCAAGTCGGCGAAGATGTTAGCTAACTTGCCGAAAAGTTCCGCTTTGTTGAACCTGTCGCCGAGTGCCTGCCACGGAATGTTGCTGACGTTTTCACTACCAAGTAACACCTCCTGCGCTATTGATAACAGCGTACTTTTTCCCGCATTCGCCGCGCCGACAAAGACGAATGATTTCTGCGCCTTGTTCACGGGAATAAGCAGATAGCCGAAAATCTCCTGTATCAGCGGCATTTCGCTTTCGGGCAGAATATCGCTGATGAAGTTCAAAAATTGCGGACACGTTGCCGTAGGGTCATAATTTGCGTTAATCTGCACCGTGCTGTAATACTCGTCTGTGTGCGGTTTGAAAGAGCCGTCAAGCACGTTAAACAGGCCGTTGCGAACATTCACGATAAACGGATTAGCGTTAATCTCGCGCACTTGCTTGCGGATACCCGACCGCCATTGTTTCTCGGCATCGCTGATTTCGTTGGTCTTAGCGGTCTTGAGCATAAAGCTCCGCACCGCCGCAAACGCCACCAAATCCTCGCGCATTTCGTACACGCCGTGTTCGTAGAAGTAATAACTGCCCGCGCCATAAAACACAGCGATATTCTTAGCCATATGGTCGGCAAGCACGGACGGCAGGAAACGCAGTCCGCCCTTGTCTGTCGGTTCGTACCATTCAGGAAGTTCCGTACCGCTTGTTTCGCGGCGTACTTCCTTGCTGTCGGAGTAGCGTTTATATATCTCGCGGTGCAGTTGCAACAGCGGACGGAGGTCGCCTGCCTTGAAATCAAACCTTGCCTTAAGGTCGTAATTTATCAGCGTTTCTGCGGTCGGCGGGTCAATGTTGTAGAGGTAATCCGTTATAAAACGCTTCGCCGTTTGAATGTTTTCAATCGGGCTTGATTGTTTTTCAAGATTATTCAAACAATTCAAAAGTTCCGCAGTAGTCAACGGCTTGAACGCAAGCGCGGCGGGAGATTTGCAGTCGCAACCGCCTGTATCAAGTTTCGGACACTTAAACCCGCACTCAGCAATCTTAACGCAAGTCATCGGCTTTGTGCCGGATTCATAGAAATGCTGAACCTTGCTTTGTGTTTCGTTATACTTGTACTTTGGGTACGGTTTCGACAGTGCGTGAATTGCTTTGTCGCCGTCCTCAAAAACCGCCAAGTTCGTGACCATTGCGTACCACAACTGCTCGTTCAGCGTTGCGGCGTTAGCCTTGCAAAACTGCATAAAATCACAGCGTTTGCCGACTTGCTGAATGCCCTTGCGAGAGCCTTGTAACTTCTGTTGCAATGTGACAGAAGTCTGCTCATCGGGAATCTGCGGCAATGCCTCCGATAATTCTTCCTGCGTGTAGCGGCGTTCGGGAGCGAAAAGTACGCACTCCACAGGTACAGGTTCTTGCTTGCAGTGATTAAAGCCCGGAAGTCTAAGCACACGGCTCTCGTTGACACAAGCGGGGTCACCGTCAAACTGCGCCACGAGTTGTTTCTGAATGTGACGAAATTTCTCGACCTTGCCGCCTTTGATGAGCCAGTAGCAATGCAGGCTTTTGCGTGTCTTAACCACCAACGATGGCGGCAACTGAAATGCTTGAACGCGCTCCCATTGCTCCTCGAACGTGCCGTTGTCACTCTCGACAAACTGGGCGTTGATACGAGTAATCTCGCCGTCCGTGTCGCCGCCGAAGTTCACGACAAAGAAGATTCCGCGATTCTGCTCGTTGTGCTTGCGGAGCGTGTCTGTAAGACCGTAAATCTTTCCCTCCTCGCACGACAGCTTCAATCCCTTAAAAGTTCCTGTCTTGCGGTCGTCAAAAATGCGGATATGCGCGATATCGGTCGGGTCAAAGAGTGGGCGTAAAAACTCACTCAGCGGAATGTTTATCGGGTTCATATCGTTCCTCCAATTCTTTAATGCGGTCGTTCGCGGCGGCGAGCGCGTTTTCAAGTTCCGTGACCTTTGCCGTCAACTCCGCTATGCGGTCATTTTTACCCTCGCGCTCGCATTGCCATTGTAAATTCGTGTTGTGAAGTTCTGTTTCAAGCATACCGCGCTTGTGTTCCACTTCGGCGTACTTGCCGACAAACTCATCATTCTTGACCTTGAGGGCTTGAAACTCCTCGGCGGTAGGTTTGGGCGGTTTGCTTTTCGTTGGCAGGGCGGCAGGCGTTGATACTGAGATACTCGCTTTTTGCGGCAACGAAGCGGCGGGAGTGGCCACGGCTTTTTCTTTTGCTCGCAACTCGTCATACGTCCCGCGAATAGAGCGTTCGCCTCGGTCAAGTTCGTCTATTACTTCCGGCGGCGCGTTCGCCGCTATATATTTGGCGCGGTCGTACTGCTTGCCGCTCAAACCGATTTTTTCGCCAACAATGTCGCGGGTCTGAGGTTGCCGCTTGATAGGTTGAGAACCGCAGTCCTCAACCTTTTTCTCGTGACCGCGTCCGTAAATAGCACCGCTTTCAACTTTGCGTTCCTGTGCCTTAACCCGCTCAATTTCCTCTATCAACCGAGCGTAGTCAATTTTCTCGGAATAAGTGAACGGCTCACGCTGTTCGTTTTCCGAAAACTCAATCTTCAAAGCGGCTTCCGCATCGGCGGCGGGTATGACATTGACTTCAATCTCTGTTTCGCCGTTCAACTCCATTGCTCGAAGCCTCCGCAGTCCGGCGAGAAGTTGGTAATCCGGCAAACTGCTGCCTTCCGTGCTGTTTTGCATAACAGCAATCGGAGTGATTAAGCCGTTCTCACGAATATCCGCCGCAAGTTCATCAATCTTGTTCACCGTCTTGCGGATACGCTCTGCGACTTTAATTCTTCTGATTTCGATTTTCACAGCCACCCCTCCATTTTCAGATAACGCTTGCTGTTGCTCGGTATGCCCTTGTTGTAATGCTTGACGAAAATCCGGCACAGAGCCGTCCTCATTTCACGGTTGGCGGTAGCGCGGTTTTGGTACTGCGCCCACTGGAGATACTCCTGCCAAATCGCGGAAAGACTGACTTTGCCGATACGCACCGCGAAGTCCGTCACCTTGAAACGATGCACAAACTCCGATACGCCGACTAAAAACTCACGGTTTTTGGCTTGAGGATTACCGTCCCAAGCGGTGCAGATTGTTTTGAGTGTTTGGTCGAGAACGTCCTCGCCGTAGCTATCGAAAATCGTCATCAGTGCAAAGATAGCCGTTATTGTATTAAACTGCCGAGCGGTCGTACCGATAGTGAATCCGTTCTTCTCGACCACGGCGTTGATTTTAAGGCAAGCCTCATCGCCTGATTCAAGCCCCGCCTTGAACCTTGTGTACATCGTGAGTTGGCGGGTGTTCTCGTTTTGGCGGCGAAAGTAGTCCGCTTCCTGTTCATAGGTCATACCCTCAAGCACGATGAACATCGCGTTCTCGTAATTGAGCCGTCTGAGTGCCGCAACACGGTGCGTACCGTCAACGATGTAATACTTGCCGTCACGTTCGCTGACCACGGGAATACCGAGTTTCGCCTCATTGAAGTTGTTCACAATTCGCATAACTTGCTTGGTGTTTGTCGCCCGCTGATATTCCGCCGCCGTCACTTGGTCGAGGGATAGCGTTTCGATGCGCTGTTCCATTGTTTTAGTCATAGTAAAAATCTCCTTTATTTGATTTCGTTGCAATTAGTATCATAGTGTTTTGAGGGAATACGCCACGCTTTTGCTTGGCAGAGTTCGGCGTACATTCCCTTGCTGACCGTGTCGCCGAACCACCACACCTCCGAGCAACCGCGCAGCAGGTCAAGTCCGAGATTTAACCCCGTTTGGCGTTCTGCCGGACTATCGTCATTGAGAAATTGCGTGTAGTAGAGATGGCTCGCTATCGGGTTGTACCCTTGTTCAAGAGCGAAACGGCAGTAGCGGCGGGCATTGACGATATTCGTGCCAACATCGCCCGCGAACGGACTGACGATATACACGCGCGGCACTTTGTTGCGCTTGGTGAAATGCTTGATATCAAGCTGTTTGTCGGCTTCGCGTATGCCGTAAAACGCGGTCGGGTCAAAATAGCCCTCGGCGTTGAGTTTTGGATTTTTGCTCATAATGCCACCTCGTTCATTTCTCGCCACATCTTCGGCGGCATCGTAACTATCTGATACCCCAAACCCTCAAGAGCGGTAGCGCGGTCATAACTGTCAACATCTGCCGCTGTGCGGGTTACGGCATTAGATAATCCGTATAGCGACAAGTCGCCGCCTGTGATAAGGTGCTGAAGAATACCGTCATTTTCGGATTTTGTGAAGCCATATTGCTTTCCTGTCAGCTCGACTACATCGACTATGGGAGCGGTGATTTTCGCCTCGGTGCTTTCGCGAAGCCTGTCCACAATCACCGCAAACTTTGCCGCATCGACCGCCGTCCGCACCGTGTCCGCAAGTTTCATCATAAGCACACGGTCGTCGGCGATTAAGGTTTCGTCCGAGAACAGTTCCCAATCTTCCTCATTCTGCCTGCCGATGTGATATTTGCGCTGACCGCTGTCTGCGGCAATCATGCCGTTTGTGCAGACGAGCCTGAATATCAGCGGCATCACGCTGACCGAACCAAGACCGACCTCGCTGTTGCTGATGACGATTCCGCTTTGAACCACGTCGCCTTTCGTGACTTCGGCTTCGAGCCTTGGATTAACCACTTTAAGGTACATTCGGTCATCTGTGACCTCGCAGGATTCCACCCGCGCGTCCGGCATTTCGGAAATTACGGGCAGTACCGCCTCGGCGATTTGCGCATTGTCGATACGGCGGTAACGGTCGGAGAGGAATGCCCGCGCTGTGCCGTCCAAGGTTCTGATGGTGTGGCGGCTGTCTTTTTTGTCGAGCCAGCCGTTGACGTTCTCGGCAAGCAGTGACGGGTACTCCGAGCGCATCTTGTCGTAATACTTAGCGGGAATATTCAGCACTGAACCGACCTGCCTGTGGAAAAGGTCGGTTGTGCCGAAAGTCGGCTGACTGGCAAGTTCCCCGTCAAAGTAACGGTTCAGCTTAAAGTTAAAGCCGTTGTCCGACATCTCCATTGCCGTGGAGTTAACCACGAAGTCACGCTTGGCGGTGTTTTGGCGGTTGAGTTCAACCGCAAGTTCCTGCATTGTTCTTCCTATTTTCATAGTGATTCTCCTCTCAAATTTTGTGATTCCGCCTTTCGCGCAACCCCCACGGAGCTTCGTCTCGTGAGGACTGCGTACTTTCGGCGGTGGTTCATAGTTCAGACATTCTGCCGAAACTGCGTCCAACGCTTGCCTCGGCGATAATCGGAATATCTAGTTCGGGAAACGGTTGTGCCTCCATACAAGATTTTATAAACGCGGTTGCCTCACTGACCTTATCTTCCGGCAGTTCAAACACGAGTTCATCGTGAATTTGTAGTAGAGGTAACAGCCACGGGCGTTCCGGCAAGCCTGCAACGATTAACGCCATCGACTGCTTGAGACAGTCAGCCGCCGTGCCTTGAATCGGCGTATTTAACGCGCACCGTTCGGCGAAACTGCGCTTGCTCCAATCGTTAGCCTTGATGTTCGGTAGATACCTCCGTCTGCCGAGCCACGTTTCGGTGTAGCGGTCTGTTTGTGCTTTTTTGACCGTTTCTCTCTGCCACTCGGATAGTTTCGGATAACCCGCTTTAAGGTTGGCGATAATCTGCTCACACGCTTCAAGCGATTTGTCCAGTCCAGCCTTGAACTTCAGCGTTCGCTGTAACCCGCTCGGAAACAGTCCGTAGAAAGTTCCAAAATTTACGTTCTTTGCGATTGTGCGTTGCTCTTTGTAGTGCTTTTGCACTCCGAATACCACATCGGCGGTACTGTTGTGAATGTCGCCGCCCGTGCGGTAAGTTTCAAGCATTTTCTCATCACGGCAATAGAAACCGCCGATACGAAGTTCAATCTGCGACAAGTCGAGCGATACAATGACCTTGCTGCTTGGAGCAACAAAGAAGTTTCTGATACCCACATCGTCTGCGCCTGCCCTTGGCATATTTTGGAGGTTCGGTTTTCTTGCCGCGAACCGCCCTGTTTCAGTTGCAAGCGGCATAAGGTCGGCGTGAATGCGTCCTGTTGCACTGTTAATGTGCTGTGTGTAGCCGTCTATATAAGTGCTTTTCAGCTTGCCGACCTTGCGGTATTCGTGGATTAACTTGAACAGCGGCACGAGTTCGGGGCGGTTTATTTCGCACCATTCGGCGAGCATTATCATTGTTTGGTCGTCTGCCGCCTCTTGGAATTTCGCCGTTGTTTTCAGTACGGGAAGTTTTAAGTCGTCGTACAGATATTTTTTGAACGCCGATGTTGAGGCGTTCGCGCCGATTTCCACATCACCGCAGATAAACGCAATGTCCTCTTTGAGCTTTGCAAGCCGCTCGGCGCACTCTGCGCCTTTGGCATCCATTAACGCCCTGTCAACGAGCAAGCCATTGTACTTCACGAACACGGCTGTCGGACTTTCGATTTTCTCCACGACATAGCGATGTTTCGGCATATAGCGGTCGAACCAAGCGTTGAACAGATGATAAAGCCGTAAGGCGAAATCGCTGTCCGCGCAAGCATAGCGGATTGTTTCCGTGTCGGCGGGGTCAAGTTCGTCAAAGTTTCTACCCTCGGTGACTTGATTGAATGACGGCAGCGGTGATTCGAGAATATCAGCCGCGAGCGTTTTCAAGCCACTGTCTGAGAGTGAGCGGTAGCCTGTGTTGCCTTTGAGCGTGAGCTGGCTCGCCGCGATTGTGTCGTAGCACGGCTCTTGCACTACAATTCCGCGAGCGTAGAGGAACATTGACTCAAACGCGAGGTTGTGTGCGATTTTGACCACGTTTTTATTTGCGAAAAGCTCCGAAAGAAACTGCCACAACTCCACGCTATCCGTGATGTTTTCGCCGACCTCGTGCGTGAGCGGAACATAGACTGCTGTTTCCTCATCAATGGAAAAGCTGATACCCACGAGGTGCGATTTGTGCGGGTCAAGCGCAGATTTTTCCTCATTGCGGTACTGCTCGTCGGGAGCGGTTTCAAAGTCAAACGCTACGGCTTTCGCCGTGCCGAGGTACGCGAGTACCTCGGCAGTTGTCCTTACAACTTTATACATTACGGTTACCTCCGAGAGGTTCAATGACCTCACCAGTTTCGAGGTCAATGGTTGCCTCCTCGTCAATCGCGGCGCTGTCGTTGTCGAAACCGACACGGACGGCATACGATTTTATCTGCTCGGTCATCGGGGCAATCAGCGCGTATTCTTCCGGCGTGAGTGCGCGGTCGAGAGCGAAGTTTGCCTGCGAGAACGCGATGCCTGTGCTGTTGGTCACTTTTTTCAGCGAAAAGCGGGTGACAATCGCGCTGCTTTTTCTGCCCTTGGACAGCTGCGCTTTGATATATTTGGTGAACATTTTCAGCGAGCCTGTCGGCAAGGAGAGCAGGAGCGGGAACACTTCACCCTCACGCAGAATGTACACTCTGCGGCGGTTTTTGCAGGCTTTCGCGCCGTTTTCGCCTGTGCCGAACTGGTTGTAACGGCACGTTTTGCAGTTGCCACCCGGATTGCCCTCGCCTGTAACGCCGTCAAAACTGCCGCAATCGGGAGGGTTCGAGCCGCCGGTGTATTTCGTGGCGTAATAGGCGTTCAGCGTGTGGTGGAACAGAATCACGCCGGAAAATTCTTTGACGGTTTCGGTGTCGTCGCCCTCATTCGGCACTTCATACGCGCCTGTTTGAATCTTGATTTTGCCGAAAGAGATGTTCAGCCCGTCTAGCACCTCGCTGATGTCGGTGTCAAAATCGAAGTTCGCGAGCGCAAGATAACCATTGTCGCTTTGAACCGCCAGAGCCGTGTTTTCGTTTTTCTTAGTCATAAGAAATTCCTCCATTATTTTTTAGTTGCTTTCTTTACTGTGATACCGACTTGGTCGTAAGATTTAACCATTCCTAACAACCAATCGGGTAAGCCGTCCTCGCCGTGTTCATCGGCGAATTCGCTTGCTTGTTCCTTGACAAAACTGCCGAGGGTCTGCGTGTTTACGGTAAAAAGCTCGTCATAGCCTTGCTCGTGCAGCACGTTGTATAGTTCCTCTTTTTTGTCCGTTTCGGCAGACCAGCGAGTGGTCGAGGTCAAGATAAACTGCTTGTCGCCGCGAGTGAAATTCGGTACTTCGGCGGCGGTCATAACCTCGGTGAGTTGCTGCTCCGTGTCTTTAAGTTCGGTTTCAACCGCGTCAAGCACCGCCTTTTGCTCGGTTTTTGTATCGCGAAGTTCGCGGACTTTATCCGCAAGTTGTAGTAATTCGTCCATAGCTCTGCTCCTTTAATCAAACGGGTTTTTGCCCTGCCTGTAATCATCTATGAGCGTTTTAGCTAAGTCCGCTTTGTTGCTGAGTGCTTTGAGAACTTTTTCGTCAATCGTGCCTTTTGCGGTCAGATAGACGTAGGTGCAGTTTTGCGTTTGACCGACGCGGTGGATTCGTGCCTTGCTTTGCTCGGAGTTTGCGTAATTGAAATCCTCCGAGTAGAAAACCATTGTGCTTGCCGCTGTGAGCGTTATGCCAAGCCCCGCCGTGGCGATTTGTCCGATGAACACGGTCACGTTTGGATTTTGTTGAAACATTTGCACCTGCTCTGTGCGGTCTTTCGTTTCGCCGGAAAAGGAGTAATCCCAAAGAAAACACTCCTATACAAGTAAAAAACACCGCCGTATGGCAGTGTTTTCTTGTGTTAGAAAGTGCTAAAAAGTCTTAATAATAAGCTCAAAATAAGGCTTATGGTAGAG
>BNZF01000016.1 GCA_026000865.1 Clostridia bacterium | reverse complement strand
TTTTTGTAAACTGTTTTTTTTTTTTTTTTTTTTTGTTACCGCCCAGACCCCACCCGCCACCCAACTGCGGAAGAAGACGCAGGTCCCCTGCGTCTCCTTCCGCAGTGGTCGTGACGTAACAAATCCGAGTAGGAGATATTCTTTCAGAGTAGGAGATATTCTTTTGGAATAGAATTAATAACTCTTTCAGCCCTTTTAAATCCTCTGTTAATAGTTATCGAAACAGTACTTGTAGTCAAACCTTTGATTTTTGCAATTTCAGGAATTGACTTTTTTTGATAGAGATACATTTCAATATATTCTTTTTGTTTAAGAGTACAATTTTTTTCAATTGTTTTTTCGAGGATTTTTTTCATACGAAAAATACTTTTTTTGTATTCAGTAGACAGAAGCTCATCGTATTTTGTATCAATTCTTTTTAAGTAAGACAAATCCCAATTAAGGACATCAATAGATACTTTTTTCATTTTTTTTCCACACATTTTTTTTTTTTTTTTTTTTTTTTTTTTTTTTTGGCTTTTAAATGTTTTTTTTTTTTTTTTTTTTTTATTTTTTTTTTTTTTTTTTTTTTTTTTTTTTTTTTTTTTTAAAATTTTTTTTTTTTTTTTTATTTAAAAAAATTTTTTTTTTTTTTTTTTAATTTTTTTTTAATAAAAAAAATTCCAATTTATTTTTTTATTTATTTTTTTTTTTTTTTTTTTTTTTTTTTTTTTTTTTTTTTTTTTGTAATCATAGGGCATGGAAATGCTTTGCATTTCATGCCCCTATGCAATAGCATATTTTTTTATTCGCTCAGTCAAGGATACAATTTGTTCACACGAGTGCGTGTGAACAATTTGTAAACTTTGCTACGCAAAGTTCAAGCCCTTGACAGGCTCATAAAAGCATCATCTAGCTATAATGTTACTTTACACAAAAAGTATCATTCAAAGCACAAGGACATCTGTAAGATACGCCAATGTCGTACTAACGTTATCATGGTTTAAAATCTTTTGCACTTTGGCAATAGACCTATATTTTTGATATTTAAGGCACGCATAAGACTTACGAACAGAATGTGAATTTACAACAGGCTTCATTCCCAATATTTTGGAAACACGTATTATTTCGCGTTGATAAGAATATTTAGTGTAATGACCAGTAACTCCATAAGACCCAAAAACATAAATAGCACCAGTTTCAGGGGGAGGAACACAGCAAAGCGGCAGATAAACACTTCTTTTTTTTTCCGTTTTCTCCTCACGGTAGCACCAAGTATAATAGCCACGACAATTACAATGTATTTCTTCATAACGCATTTTTACCAAGTCACCAACGCGACACCCAGTATGAAATGCAATTTTCAGCATTAGACAATAAGGGTAACGCAAGTTGTTCCGCAACATAAAAATTTCCTGTCGCGTCATCGAGCGGGTTGTCACGAACTATACCACCATCCGTCAGGGAGGAATTCTTCCGAAACTCCGCCCCACGAACAATCAAAAACTTCAGCATGGGATTCAGTTTCTCCAGCAATGCCAAAAGACATTCCACCCCTTGTATCCACACCTTTCGGACAAATGTACCACCAGTCAGAATATAATCCTTGTAAGTCGTTGTCCATATATGACTGCATAATATTCTTTCACTCCTTTTTAAGCCTTGTGAGCATATAAAGCATTTTTTACCGTTTTCAACGCACATACGTTGAAAACTCTTAGAAATATATTTGGTTATGTAGAAACCAGCACCAATATTGCTACGGATTTTACTAAGAGACATGTACCCGAATTTATCCCTATAACTACTAATTTCATTATAACCATTTTTATTTAGGCGTAAACTTTTTTCGGAAATACCACCGAACAGACCATGAGCATGGATAGCACCATCTCTATGCCTTTCAAACACAAGCAAATACATTAATTTACAATTATATTTTTCATTATATATTCGCACAAATTTAGTCCACTCTTTTTTAAAATTATCTATATCAAATCTGTTTATTTTTTTTTGGTCAAGTGTCAAAGTCACAAAATATTGCCATTCGTTACAAAGTCCAAGTTCCAATATGGTTTTCCTAGTGCGAGCAAGACTACTAACTTCACGAAAAACAAAATCTTTTGTTCCGCTTAATTCTTTCGCTTTGAGAGGAAAAGATGAACGTTCGCCAAAAACAGAAACGGAATACAAATTATTCAGATATTCAAAGACTGATATACGCATACGAGCAACCTCACAATGTGTCATAATGTCAAGTATAACATTAATCAATAGCTAAAAAAAAACTGTTTGTTAGTTTTTTTTTCTTTTTCAAAATGTTTCCAACTTCGTCAAATCCCCCAGTTTGACGAAATTTGACCGCCAAGTTAAGAAGGAAAAACAAAAAAAAACAGCAGGTACGACGGCGGGCTACGCCCGCCGTTCTGCTTTTTATTTTTTTGTTGTTTCGTGTTTGGCTGTCTAATTATCGTCAAACATATATTTGACGAAATTGGATTTTAGATATTATGTGGATTAAATTAGTAATCTTATTTTACTTATATAAGATTTTCTATAAAAAAAGTTTAATAACCTTATTTCTTATTCCAGCTTTTCTATAAAAGAAATTCTAAATTTTATTTCTTAAACTCTCTTTTCTGCAAAAGAAATTCTAAGTTTTATTTCTTAAAACTTTCTTTTCTGCAAAAGAAAGTTCCTTCTCAACATTAGCAAAACAAACTCTCACAAAACTTGAATTAATTGATATTTAAAACTATCGCAAACACAGATTTCTTTTGAAAACCTTTATTATCATATGAAAACCTTTATTATCATACCTATTTTGCACATTTATGTAATTTATTTCCAATATTATTTATAAAAAAACTAAATATTGATATAAAATTATAAAAAAAATTACTTTTAATTTCAAAAAATAGATTTTCATTACATACTTCAAACCGACAAAATTCATCATCAAAAAATGTTATAATTTGAAAAACTACATAAGGACGTGCAAATTATGATATTTCAGCAAAAAGAAAAAGTAATAAACAAAGTTATCGAAATTCCACTAAACTGGATTAGACCGAACCCACACAACCCAAGGACAAGCTTTGACGAAAGTGATTTGGCAAGTTTGGCGGAAAGTATTCGCCAAAACGGACTTTTGCAGCCTTTGACTGTTCGCAAAAAAGACAGCGATTTTTATGAGCTAATTGCAGGTGAACGCAGATTGCGAGCGGTACGTATGTTGCAGCTTGAAACTATTCCCTGTATAGTTGTGGATATGTCTGACAAAGACGCCTCGATTATGGCGTTAATTGAAAATATTCAACGCAAAGATTTATCTTTTTTTGATGAAGCGATGGCTTTGCAACAATTAATTGAGATGTATGGTCTGACACAGGAAGACACGGCTTTAAAGCTCGGTTTTGCCCAAAGCACTATCGCCAACAAGCTAAGGCTTTTGAAATTGACAGAAGAAGAACGCATAATAATTATTGAAAACAAACTGACCGAACGCCACGCACGCTGTCTTATTCGACTAAAAAACACGGAAGACAGACTTGTAATCTTAAAACAAATTGTCAAACAAAGCCTAAATGTTGAAAAATCAGAACAATTAATTGACAATTTTTTAACAAAACAAAAAATCAAAGCTGATTTTGCCAAAAAAGCAAGTATGCTGAAAGATGTTCGCCTTTTTATCAACACGATTAACAAAGCCGTTGAAACTATGAAAGCAATTGGCATACCAGCAAATTCAACAAAAATTTGCCACGATGATTGTATAGAATATCGAGTTATAATTCCTATCGAAAAAAGTAGAAAAAATGCTTGACATTGTCTCTTAGCTATGCTAAAATTTTAGTTATGTTTTGTGTGTTAAACATATTAACGTTCTAATATAGTGAACTTGACTTTTTAATGATTTTAGTGGACTGTTTTTGACTTTATGTCCTACGCTTTTGTCTGCTTTTGAAAAGTCGGAACATGACTGAAAAATATCGAGGTGTGAAAATGGCTAAATGTGATATTTGTGGAAAAGGAGTTACTTTCGGAATTAAAGTATCTCACTCACACAGAAGAACCAATCGTACTTGGAAACCTAATGTTCAGAGGATTAAAACTGTAATTGACGGCACTCCTCAACATATCTACGCTTGCACAAGATGTATTCGTACTCAAAACAAGGAACAAAAAGTACAATCTGCTTAAATGTATCAAGTTTAGAAAGTCATAACATTTGTTATGGCTTTTTTACTACTCCCCTACTCCTCTAAAAAGTTATAATTTTGTTATGGCTTTTTTACTTCCCCTACTCCTCTAAAAAGTTATAATTTTGTTATGCTTTTTTACTACTCCCCTACTCCTCTAAAAAGTTATAATTTTGTTATGCTTTTTTACTGCTCCCCTACTCCTCTAAAAAGTTATAATTTTGTTGTACTTTTTGTTTTACTACTTTCTACTATAAAAAATAGTTTTATTATAAATTTCCTTGAAATCTGCTTATAAATTTCGCACACGGCATATATGCTGTGCAAAGTACACAAGAGCATGGCCTTTTCGCCGTACGGGAGGACGACACAAGTAGAATTACTATATAACACTCCCCTACTCTGCTGTGTTTCTCATAATAAAAAAGGAGAGCAAAAACGCTCTCCTTTATAAACATTACTATAAATTTAGACTATTCAGTTTGACCTGCTCTTTTTTTACGGAATGTTAACACTGCAACACTCGCAAAGAAAATCGAAATTACAACAGGAAGAACTGAACCACTGTCACCTGTGCTTGGGTTAGTTGAATTATCTATATTGCCAGTTGTTCCACCGTCAGTTGAACCACCGTTATCTGGTGCTTTTGGAGGTTTAGGTGTTCTATCAACAGGTGCACCTGTGAAGTAGTCAGAATCAACGCCTTTTGCTAATTGAGATGCAGATTTGATGATAGTATCTGTGCCATTATTTTGATAAGCTAGGAAAAGTCCTGCTAACGCACCGATAAATCCTGCTTGATAGTCAATTGCAACTTCGTTGCCAACGTAGTTATTGAGAGAGTCAGCATATGCACCGCTTGCATGCTCAGGACCACCTACTAACGCACCAATAAGGACATTCTTTTGAGCTTTTGTAACATAAGTTATACTGTCTTTTTTTGCCCAAGTGCCGTCTGGAAGAATATCATACCAGTTTTCATTCCAAGAACCAGGAGATTTTGTGCCTCCATCAGAAGCTCTGTGGTGAGGATAAAGAGGATATTTTACATCATTACGGAAATTATATCCAACAATGAATGCTTGTTTATCATCATTTTTGCCAAACAGATAATCCATTTGACCTCTTGCCCATTCTTTGTATGTGTCGGTTGCCGTTGCTTTGTCATACATAAGAGCAGTAAATTGAAGGTTAGCGTTCAAACGTGCTGAACCCCATTTTTGAATAAAGTCATATTGAGTTGTATATTCTTTGCCAACACCGCAAGCATTTAAATCATTAGTTGCAATAACATTGGTAGCACCTGCTAAAACGTGGTAATAAGGCCATACGCCATCCCAGTTTGCAGGGAAATATGATTTGTTTGGAGCAATGCCCTTAGGGTCATTGAAATCGTCATAGCTATTTGAGTTTGTTGCAAGTTTGAGGGTAATAGCAGCAAGAGAAATATAATCCCAAGGACTATTTTGGTTAGCAGCATCTTCCCAACGAGAATATTCAGCAACTTTTGAAACAACTTCAAGGTCGTCAGTGTCATCAGAAGTATCTGCCAAAATTACATCATAAAAAGAGTGGAGATATTCATAGAGGTCTTGTGCAGCTTTAAGGTCATCTTTATTGCCAAAGTTGATATAGTTTATTGCCAATGCCGCGATTGTTCCGCCAATAATATCAGCATTGATATTCTTAGAAGTTGAAATATATGCAACACGACCGCTGTCGTTTGCTTGTTTTTCGGGAGCACCCCAGTAGTCGTGGTCAGGTCCGCCTGTACCTACTTGATATACAAATGCAACAACTTTTCCTGAATTATCGCGAATTATTGATTTTTTGAAATAATCAGCAAAATATTCAGTTATTGATTGAAGGTGGTAAGTTTGAGCAGTTGTATCGAAAGCAGCTGGGAATTGATTATATGCAAGACCGAGTGTAAAAGCAGAATATGCAGCAGGTAAACCAAATTTAACATGGTCGCCTGCGTCATGGAAACCGCCTGTTAAATCAACATTTTTATACGTCACACCATCAACGGTAATGTCAAAAATGTCTTTTGTATGGCAATCATCACGCCAAGTTAAAGCGGAATATTCTCCTGCCAAAGGACCGCAATAGTTTGCGTCATAAAGATATAGTGACGCTTGAAGTGCAGTAGCGTAATCAAGATATTTTGAAGTGTCAACAACAGGAGGGTCTACTGGTTCTTTCGGAACGTCAACATATTGACCGTTCACCAAGAATTTAACAGTTTGAATTGTTAAATTTGTAGCACCTGATTGTGACCAATAGAAATCAAGGTGAAGAACACCGTCCACATTAACATCAGCAGACTCTTCTTTTGAAAGTTCAAAAGTAAGTGTGAAAGGGTTAGCTGTTTGGTCAGCATCAATTTGCGGAGTAGCAACCAAGCCGTCCTTAGCATCTGGGTCTAACGCACTCAAACCAAGACGTCCGTTATAACGTGGGCTTGCAGCAAAATTGTCAGATTGCAAAGTCACAGCAACTTTATTAATAGTATCAGTTGCAAGAATGCCTAAATCTGCAAGAGGAATTTCAACTGTTGCAGAAGTCGAATAGTTTAGAGTTTTGTCACCAACAGTTGCCGTTTTCTCGGTACCGCCTTGAAGCACGGTATCATAATCTGAACCGTCAGTATCTGTGCCATCTTCTTCATAAGTGCCGTTTATTGTAAGTCTAACTTCGCCTATATTCATTGTCGGCGAACCGCTCCACCAACAACCAAGGTGAATTTGACCAGAAGTCAACGCACCGTTCGCTTGCTCTTCGCTAAGCTCAAATACGAGCGTATACGTGTTAGCAGCTTGATCATCATTAAAGTCTTTGCTAATCCACCCGTCTTTTGTTTCGCCATTATAGGTCGTTTTTGGGGTGATACCAAGAACACCTTGGTATTTATGATACCCCTCATCTGCTAAATCTGTAACATCAACCTCGATTTTGTTGATGATATCAGTTTCAGCAAGTCCAAATTCAGACAGTGATAGGTCAACTACATTCGCCCCGCTTCGGCTGATTTCAGAATTATAGGTATGTGCTTTGGTCGTTCCGCCGTCAACTTCAGCAGAAACAAACGCAGGCAAAACTGAAATTAATGCCAACGTCAGAACCGTCAAGGCTGTTGCTAACGCAACTAGTCTTTTTCTTAACATTTTTTTGCTCCTTTTTTTATAAAATAAGTATTATAGCAATTTTAACACGCATTTTTTGACTTGTCAAGTAATTTTACAGCCCAATTTATGTATACTTTTTTACTTGCGTGGCGAGTATCACCTGCATGCTTTTTCGCGACATATTTTAACTTAGCTGTTAGCACACTTCACGCGGGCGATTTGTTTATGATTCATAAAATTATTTACTTGTAACAAATCATCCGCAAAATTAAACTAATAGAATTAAACTAAGCCACGAAAACATATAACTTAGCTGTTAGTCCACTTCCCGCGGGCGATTTGTTTATGATTCATAAAATTATTTACTTGTAACAAATCATCCGCGAAATTAAACTAATAGAATTAAACTAAGTCGCGAAAACATATAACTTAGCTGTTAGTCCACTTTCCGTGGGCGATTTGTTTATAGTTCATAAAATTATTTACTCATAACAAATCATTCGCGAAATTAAACTAACAATAAAATTAAACTATGTCGCGAAAACATATAACTTAGCTGTTAGTACACTTTCCGCAGGCGATTTGTTTATAGTTCATAAAATTATTTATTTATAACAAATCATCCGCGAAATTAAACTAACAATAAAATTAAACTAAGTCGCGAAACTATATGCGGGCATTGCCCGCTCGCGAAACTGCCTGCGGGTGCTACCCGTCGCTCGCGAAACTATGCGGGCATTGCCCGCCCCGCTGGGCAATTTGTTTATAAAATATCATTTTTCTTTATCAATATTTTTAGTAATTTCCTTTTCAAGTGCAGACGGAGTAGTTGTCGGTGCGAAACGTTCTATGACTTCACCATTTCTGTCAATTAAAAATTTTGTAAAATTCCACTTGATTTTTGAACCGACGATACCTCCTTTTTCTGATTTAAGCCAAGTATACAAAGGGTGTTCGTTTTCGCCGTTGACTTCAATCTTGGAAAAACGCGGAAATGTTGTGTGATATTTTAGTGTGCAAAAACTGCCGATTTCCTCGTCTGTCCCAGGGGCTTGGTGTCCAAACTGATTACAAGGGAAGTCAAGAATTTCAAATCCTTGTTCTTTATATTTTTCATATAAATTTTGCAATCCCTCATATTGTGGTGTGAACCCGCAAGCAGTGGCAGTATTGACAACAAGCAATACTTTCCCTCTATATTCCGACAAACAAAAATCACCGCCGTTTACAGTTTTTACTGTAAAATCATAAATAGCCATAAGTCCTCCAAAAGTTTATTTTATGTTTATTTTATACAGTGTATGCTTTTTTCTACTGTTTGTCAAACATATTTTTATTATAATAGTATGGGTAGCACCCGCCTGTATTTTCGTGGCATAGTTTAAACTTAGCTGTTAGTGCACTTCTGCGGGCGATTTGTTTATAGTTCATAAAATTATTTACTTATAACAAATCATACGCGAAATTAAACTAACAATAAAATTAAACTAAGCCGCGAAACTATATGCGGGCATTGCCCGCTCGCGAAACTGCCTGCGGGCATTGCCCGCTCGCGAAACTATATGCGGGCAGTGTACGCCGAAAATGCAGGCGGTTACAGCTCCTTGCTCAGAATCAGAGCCTCGTCTTAACGTTTATGCATAGACGGAACACGAAGTGTTTACCCGTACCATTATAATAAAAATATAACAATAAAATGGATATAATAAGAACCGCCACACTCGAATGAATGTGGCGGACTTGTAAAATCGTAAGCATATAACGTAATCGCAAGGATTACAAATTTTTACTTAGAAATGATTATCTGCTTCTCTTTTTAAGAACTACAGCAGTTGAACCAGTAGCGAGAAGAGCTGCAAGAGCAACGCCTACGCCAGCAGAACCAGTTGCAGGGTTAGTATCTGTGCCTGGATTTGGATTTGGGGTAGGGTCTGTTGTACCAGGGTCAGTAGTACCAGCACCAACAGCTTTAACGATGAGTTTCTTGCCGTCAGCTTCCAATACTAAATCTTTGAGTACTTTCTTGTCAGGACCAGCAACCCAAACGCCGTTTTTCTCAGTGATTTCGCCAGGTTGTGTTGTATAGGTGTAAAGACCTTTAGGACCTACAACAAAAGTTGGGTGGTCAGCAGGAATTGACAAAACTAAACCAGCAGGAGCATATTTGAAAGGATTTGTGTCAGCGTCAACAACACCTTGTTCACCAGAGTTGAACTCGCCCTGACCGTGGTCACCGATTAAAACTATGTCTTTTGTAATTGTGAAAGTTTTAGGACCTGCGTTAGGATAAGCGATAAGAGCGTATTCTTTGTATTCTTTATTGTCTTTGTCTTTCTTTGTGGTAAAACGTGTAAGAGCAACACCCTTTGCAGCAAAGTAAGCTGAGTTAGCGGAAGCTTTGAAAGCGGTAAGGTCAGAAGCATCAGCAATACCAGCAAGTGTGAAGTCAGTTACAGGTTCTGTACCGATTGCAGAAGCAATTGTAAGAATTTTTACGCCAGCATTTGCAATGCTGTCAAATGTCCAAGTACCACCTTGGCTAACATAGTAACCATCGTAGATTGTAGCAGAAGAACCAGTAGTAGAGCCAGTGTCAGTAGTGCCTGGGTCAGTAGGAGCAGGGTCACCCTCAGCAGCGAAAGCTACCATAGCAGCACCCGAAGCAACCATCATTGTAGCGGTTAAGAACGCCAATAATTTTTTAGATTTCATTTTTAATTACCTCCAAGATAATTATATTTATTGTTTTTGTACACTCAAAATTAAAAGCATACGATTTACAGTCACTATTATATCACACAACTATCACATTGCAACAAATAAACTTTTTTGTAATAAATTTTCATACAACTTGCACAATAAAATTTTAATTTTCTGTTCATATTTTGTATAAATAACACATATAAACTAAAAAAATTGACAATTTGTTTAAGACATGGTAACATTTATTAAAATTTAGATTATGAATTTTGTGTGCGAACTTGATTTTCGTAATGCTGTCACTATTATATCACATTCAATTGTTTTTATACTTAATTTTTACTTAATTTTTTAAAAGAAAAAATTAACTTGACAAATTATATTCTCTAAATATATAATTTTCAGGTTATAATATTTTTTAGTCAACTTGAAAACTTTTTATAATTAGAATATTATAAATGTTTATAAACCACACTAAACATAACGTGTTATGAAGCTTTTTTAAAAGGCATCATCTATCCTTATATAAAAGTTACACAAATTATCGCAAAGCACTATCTGTAATATTATATGTAATTTGAGGTATTAAATGCAGGCTGAACAAAAAAACATTCTAAAATATATTGCAAATGAAGTCAGAAAACACATTATCGAGGGGACTTTTAATGCTAAATCGGGTCACCCTGGTGGTTCGCTCTCAATTGCCGAAGTTATTACTTATCTGTATATGTGTAAAATTAGAATTGATAAAAATAATTTTGATAATCCAAACAGAGACAGATTTGTTTTAAGCAAGGGGCATTGTGTTCCTGCTGTTTATGGGATTTTAGCTGAAATGGGAATTTTTCCAAAAGAGGACATTAAAACTCTTCGTCAGATTGGCTCAAAATTGCAAGGGCACCCCTCTATCAATTTTCCTTGCATAGACATGGCGAGCGGATCTCTTGGGCAAGGTTTTTCCTCCGCTGTTGGAATGGCGATTGCAGGAAAGCTTGACAACAAACAATACAACGTATATGCTGTGCTTGGTGATGGTGAACTGCAAGAAGGAATTGTTTGGGAAGCGGCAATGCTTGCTTCGCACAGAAATTTGGATAATTTAATAATTATTGTTGACAATAACGGGCTGCAAATTGACGGTCCAATTGACAAAGTTTGTTCCCCCTACCCTATTGACGAAAAATTTAAAGCTTTTGGTTGGAATGTTTTAACTTGTGACGGACATGATTTTGATGAATTGGAAAAAATATTCTCTGAAATTGACAAATTTAGCGAACAAAATTTTGAAGATAAAACTAACCAAAATTATTCTAACAGTACAAAACCAACTGTTGTAATAATAAAAACTGTCAAAGGCAAAGATGTTTCTTTTATGGAAAATAATGTGGATTGGCATGGTGCTGCTCCCAACAAAGAACAATATGACATTGCAATGTCCGACTTGAATTTAATCTCAGAAAATCTTGAAAAACACAAAGACCTCTCACAAAAAGCACAAGAATTTGCAACAAAAATCTCGTATAACCTCAAAGAGACTGTTAATATTAATAATAGTACAAGTGGAAAATTAGTGCAATTTGATTTGCAGATTACTGATAAACCAAAAGCGACCCGTGAAAGTTACGGCGAAAGTTTAAGAGATTTTGCTGAATTTTATCCAGACTTAGTCGTGCTTGACGCCGACCTTTCGGCGGCAACCAAAACCAATATTTTCAAAAAAAAATATCCCGAACGCCATATCAATTGCGGTATCGCGGAGCAAAATCTTATGGGCGTTGCAGCTGGTCTCGCAGCGGCAGGCAAAATTCCGTTCGCAAGCAGTTTTGCAATGTTTGCAACGGGACGAGCATATGAAATAATCCGAAATTCTATTGGTTACACTAAACTCAACGTTAAAATTGGTGCAACTCACGCGGGAATATCTGTTGGCGAAGACGGTGCTTCGCACCAATGCAACGAAGATATTGCTTTAATGCGAACTATCCCCAATATGGTAATCATAAATCCTTGTGACGATATTGAAACTAAACTCGCTGTTCGAGTGGCTCTTGATTATAATGGTGCTGTTTATATGCGGTTTGGGCGTTTTGCTAGTGCTCAAATTAACAAACCTGATTATAAATTTGAACTTGGTAAAGGTGTTACTCTCAAAGACGGCGATGATATTACCATTATCTCAACAGGGTTAATGGTAAAACAAGCTCTTCTTGCTAGTGAAATATTGTCAAAAAAAGGTGTAAATGCTCGTGTGATTAATATTCATACCATTAAACCACTTGACACCACATTAATCAAAAAAGCAGCATCTGAAACTAAAAAACTGGTAACAGTCGAGGAACACAGCATTATCGGCGGTTTAGGCTCCGCAGTTATCGAAGCTATCTCAGAAAATCCCGTACCTGTTAAACGCATTGGAATAAACGATGTTTATGGTTACAGTGGAAATGCCGCTGATTTACTGAAAGCTTTTGGACTTACTTCTGAAAGTATTGTAAATACTGTCTTGGATTTTGCAGGTAACACCTGACTGCACATAACATGTGGATAGGTAGTAAACGGGTAGCACTCTTCTGCATTTCGCGTCATAGTTTAACTAAATCGTTAGTTTACTTAACGCGGGCGATTCAGATAGTTGATTTATGGATGTATCATTTACAACACCATTTATCGTAGTTTACTTAACACGGACGGTTGATAGTTGTTGTTAATAGCATGTTCACTATCCGTTATATTACAAATCAATGCTATTATGTCGCATATATCACAAAAATAACAGTAAAATATTATAAAAAATACTAAACTATATTATAATAAAATTAGTTAGGTATCAATAAAAATTATGGATTTTAAAAATTTTTTTAAGAAGAAAAATAATCGTCGTAAATCAGGGAGCATTGCTATTCCGTTTATGGTGACATTTCTGATATCTCTACTGGGTATAGGCGGTTTTACCGTTTATATGCTTGATTATGTTCGCAATAATAATTTAGATACAGGCGGAAATATTCAAGATGCCGAGAGTTACACACCTACCGCCGCTGATAATATGACAATGCTTTTGATTGTTGACCCGCGTTCTGCTGCACAGGAACCATATACCTTTATTTTAATGAGATTTTTGCCTGCTGACAGGAAAATTTTCATCATGCCTTTACCAGAAAGAACTCTTACTAATGTCAGCAACCAACGAGATACTCTTGATTCTTTTTACCTTAATATGGGTGTTGTTAAAACTGAGCAAGCCGTTGAAAACGCAACAGGCATAAAAATTGACAGATATTTGCACTGCAATTCTGATACTTTCGCGAAAATCACAGAAGTTTTTGGAGGAGTTAATTTCCTTGTGCCAAAAGAGTTTGAATCGACAATCGGTCGAGGGGAATATCTCTTTACAAGTAGCGACATTAACGATTTGATGTTCTTTGCGTATTATGGCGGCGGCGAAAAAGAACGCGTCATTAAAGCAGGTACAATCCTCACTGGGCTTATTAATCAATCGTCAAAATCAAAAGTTTCAGAAAATTTTGAGGATAAATATATCACTCTCAAAGATTTAATAGACACGGACATTGACAGTGCATATTTCTATGGTCAAGTTTTGGCGGTAAAATATCTGCTTGAACACTCTTCGGCTCCCGCTGAATTTGTTAATCCAAACGGAACTTATGCTATGGAAGACCAGTTTATTTTTAATCCAGAATTTACAAAAACACTAGCTGATAAATTTAAGCTCAATGAAAAATAATCACTAAACTAAACTCATAGTTTTTGAGATTTTTTAAGGCAGACCTATGAAATACGATTAGAACAACATGGGGTCGGATAGTTAAAAGTGTATAATTAACAGGGTGGACCATGTTTCGCGGATAAGCTTAAACAATCAGTTTATGGTCGCGTTTTAAATAGTCCTACAAAAAATACGTACCTTTTAACTATCAACTATTAATTGTCCGACACCAGCAATGAAAATAGGAGGAAAGTGTTAGGCTCGTTAAAATATTCGTGATAGTAAAATATTAATATTTGTGAAAAATGAGCAACACGTTACTTGTGAATAATAAAATTATTGCAATAGTGAACCAAAAAGGCGGAGTTGGAAAATCCACAACTTGTGTTAATTTAGCCGCTTTTCTTGGAATGAAAGATAAAAAAGTGCTTTGTGTTGATATTGACGCACAAGGCAATACAACAAGCGGTTTTGGTGTTAAGAAAAAAAATATCTCAAACACTTCTTACGAGGTTTTAATCGGTAAAATTAACATTAAAGAAGCAATCAGAAATACTCCTTGGAAAAATGTTGACATTTTACCATCAACTTCTGCTATGGCAGGAGCGGAAATGGATTTGGCAAAAATCGAAAACCGTTTGAACAGACTTAAAATGCAATTAGAACATGTTAAGAATGATTATGATTTCATCTTGATTGATTGTCCGCCGTCATTATCGCTTGTAACACTCAACGCACTTATCGCGACTGACACAATTTTGATACCTATGTTGTGTGAATTTTACTCGTTAGAGGGTTTATCTCAACTAATTGATACTGTAAAACTTATTCGCTCAAAATATAATCATAACCTTGACATTGAAGGCATACTTTTTACTATGTTTGACCCACGATTAAATGTTACATTACAAGTTGTGAACGAAGTCGAGGAACATTTTAAAGGTAAAGTTTTTAAAACTAGAATACCTCGGAATATCCGTCTTTCCGAAGCTCCGTCTTATGGTAAACCTTGCCTATATTATGACAGATACAGCAAAGGTTCTCTCGCATATGAAAGTCTTGGTTTAGAAATTCTCGGTGACAAAAGCATCATTAAAGATTTAGTTTTGAACGCAGTCGGCGTTAAGAGTTAAGAGTTTAGAGTTAAGAGTTAAGAGTTAAACTGCTAAACGCGGAGTTAAAATAATCATATAGTAAAACTACCCCGCACAAACGTCGGCGTCAGCCGACTGGGTAACTGTTAACTTTTACAAAAAGACACTGGTTGCAAATCATTTATGCTAAGAAAGTTGCAGTGGCTGATTGAATGTGCAATGATTAAAAGTTGCAAAGGCAAGCGTTGCAGCTCAGACTAAAAAAGCAAGCGTTGTGGCTCAGACTAAAAAAGTTGCAAAGGCAAGCGTTGTGGCTCAGACTAAAAAAGTTGCAAAGGCAAGCGTTGTAGCTCAGACTAAAAAGGAGAAAAAAGTCGCAGAGGCGTCGGTTAGCCCACAGTTAAAAGTGTATAGTTAAAAGATACGTGTTTTTTGCAGAACTATTAAACCGCGACCAATAACAAACGATTTAGTTAAACTATCTCGCGTAACTGTGCCATGTAGTGGCACTTCATAACTATTAACTATAAACTATAAAATCTCCGATAGCGTTGTGGCTCAAACTAAAAATATGGGAAAAGGCGGTCTTGGGTCAGGTCTTTCTGCGTTGTTTGAGGACAATTCAAACGATATTATCGAGAACAACTTGAATGAAATAAAACAAACCTTACGCCTTTCAGAGATTGAGCGTAATGAACAGCAACCCCGTAAAACTTTTGACGAAGAAGCTATTGAATCACTGTCGAAGTCAATTGAAGAACACGGAATTTTGCAACCGCTGGTTGTTCGACCATATAACGATGGTTATCAACTTGTTGCGGGTGAGCGACGTTTTCGTGCGGCAACTTTGGCGGGACTTGAAGAAGTACCTGTTATAATCAAAGAGTTGTCTGACACAGACACAATGCAAATTGCTTTGATTGAAAACATACAACGTGAAAACCTCAACCCAATTGAAGAAGCAGGCGGATATAAAGTGTTAGCCGAAAGCTATAATATGACACAAGAAGAAATCGCTAAGGCTGTCGGAAAATCACGCTCTGTTGTTGCAAATTTGTTGCGTTTACTAAGTTTACCAAACGATGTGCGAATGAGAATTGAGGATGGCACTCTCTCAATAGGTCATGCAAAAGTTTTGCTGTCGATTGATAACATGACCTTGCAAAGTGAACTTGCTTTGCGTTGCTGTGATGATAAAATGACTGTTCGTGAACTCGAAAAATTAATTGCAGGTTTAGAAAATTCTCCTAAGAAAAATGAAAAATCGGTTAAACCTACCGAAAAAGATAAATTTATTTTTTTCAAAGAAGTTGAATTTAATCTCAAAGAACAGCTTGGCAGAAAAGTCAGCGTTGATTTTTCTAACAACAAAGGTAAATTAACGCTTGAATTTTTTGATGAGGAAGATTTAAACCATATTGCATTACTGCTTGAAAAGTACAAAAAAGATGAAGAAAATTCTTAACCAACTCCAATAATTGCTACCCGAAAAATTTGATACATTTAACGCAATTTCTTTTTATAAAAATCCCCACGAGCCAATTATTTACAAAAAAATATAAAAAACAAGTTTTAGGGTAGGTCTATTAGTATATAATATTTGTTTCTTCAACTCATAATTATTTACGATATTTTTATGGAAACCCTTTTGGCGATAAGGCGTATAACGTATAACGTATAACGTATGAATAGTACAACGAGGTTGCGGGGTTCCACCCCGCTTATCGGGATATACTCCCTCTTAGCCAATTATTTACAAAAAATACAGAAACAAGTTTTAGGATAGGTCTATTAGTATATAATACTTATTTCTTCAAATCATAATTATTTGCGATATTTTTATGGAAACCCTTTTGACGATAAGGCGTATAACGTATAGAACATATAAATAGTACAACGAGGTTGCGGGATTCCACCCCGCTTATCGGGATATACTCCCTCTTAGCCAATTATTTACAAAAAAATATAGAAACAAGTTTTAGGATAGGTCTATTAGTGTATATAGTATATAGTACAAAAAACTGTACAAAAAATAGTACAAAAAGATAAGGACAATTAAAAATGTTAGACATTAAATTAATAAGAGATAATCCTGATTTCATTAAAGAAAAACTCGCTACTCGTAATGGAGACTATGCCCATTACGTTGACGAAATTGTTAAAATTGACAAAGAAAGACGGACGATTTCAGTAGAAACGGACAACCTCAAAGCTGAACAAAATACTGCTTCAAAAAAAATCCCCGCTATGAAAAAAAATGGTGAGGATACTGCTGACTTGATGTCAAAAATGAAAGAAATATCCGAAAAAGTTAAAGATTTGGATATTAAAGTAACCGAGTTAGAAAACAAACAACGCTCTTTACTATTAAACATACCAAATTTGCCACATGAAACAACGCCAAGCGGAAAATCTGATGAGGATAATATTGAAATTAGAAAATGGGGAACTCCCACAGTCTTTGATTTTGATGCATTACCGCATTGGGAACTTGGAAAAAACCTCGATATACTCGACCCAGAAACTGCCGCGAAAGTTACAGGGGCAAGATTTCATTTCTACAAAGGGTTAGGTGCAAGACTTGAAAGAGCAATTATCAGTTATTTTCTTGACACTCACACAGAAAACGGTTATACCGAAATTTTGCCACCATATATGGTAAATAGAGCGTCAATGACAGGAACTGGTCAATTACCAAAGTTTGAAGAAGACGCATACAAACTCGTAAATGCAGAAGATAATATCGGCAACGATTATTTTCTTATTCCAACAGCGGAAGTGCCTGTAACCAACATTCACCGCGATGAGATTTTATCAGCCGAACAGTTGCCGATTAAATACTGTGCGTATTCTGCTTGTTTCCGTGCAGAAGCGGGGTCTGCGGGACGCGACCAAAGAGGTTTAATTCGTCAGCACCAATTCAACAAAGTTGAACTGGTGAAATTTGCAAATCCAGAAACTTCTTTTGCCGAACTTGAAAGTCTCACTATTGACGCGGAAAGAGTTTTACAAGGTTTAGGTTTACCATATAGAGTAGTCGCATTATGTAGTGGTGATATTGGCTTTTCTTCCGCGAAAACTTATGACATTGAAGTTTGGATGCCGTCATATAACCGCTATGTTGAAATTTCAAGTTGCTCTTGTTTCACCGATTATCAAGCACGCCGTGCAGGAATACGTTTCAAAAACTCACCAAAAGATAAAGCTCAGTTTGTGCATACTCTCAATGGTTCAGGAGTTGCAGTTGGTCGAACAGTTGCCGCAATTCTTGAAAATTTCCAACAAAAAGATGGTTCTATACTAGTTCCAAAAGTTTTACAACAATTTATGAAAACCAATCTTTTAGTTTGAACTACAACATTTTTTAGTTTGAGCTGCAACATTTACCTTTGCAACTCTTAATCACTACACCTTTAAAAAGCCTTTACGAATTTTTACTCCTTACTGATTTGCAACCATGGGTGTTTTTTGTTTCAAACAAAACAATTTGTGAAAACTGCTTCAATAAAATAGTGAAAAAGCTATCAAATGATAGCTTTTTTATTTAAGATATTTTTGTATAACTATCAAAACGCGAAAGTAAACTAACAATTCAGTAAAATTATGTCGTGAAATATATGCGGGCCCGCGTGGTAAGACTCACGATTAAGTTGAACTATGACGCGAAACACAGGCAGGCGTTGCCTGCCGCGTGAATTAACTAACAGTATGGTTAAACTATGACGTGAAATATATGCGGGCATTGCCCGCTACATATAATCCATACGCCGAGATGGTTCTAACTCACCAAAAAAAGCGTCATATAGCCTGCTTAAAATAAATCCATAAATTAAAAGCAAAATAAAATTAGTAGCATAATAAGTTACAAAAAGGAAATTGAGTATTTCAAAAACCCCGACAACGAACCAAATACCAGAATTGACATATGCACTGACAACTCCATTTGTCAAACGCTTTTCGCAATGCGGGCATTTAATCCCTTTCGATTTCAACGAACCTGCAAACGCTTTTTTCAAATGACCGCAAACTTCTTTTTCACAATACGGGCAAGTAAATTTTTTCATAATAATCCTCACAATCCAAAAAATTCTGTTGCGCTTCTCCAATGAATCCATTCTAATTCATCACTCGTCAATTCAAGTTTTTCGAGAAGTTTCAACTCTTCTATATGGCTCCACATCGGAAAATCTGAGCCAAAAAATACATTCTCTGCACCATAAGTTCGTATGATTTCTCTCGCTTTTTTAGGCTCTAAAATCGCAAGACTTGAACATTCATCAAAACGAATATTACCTTTTTTTACAAACTTATTCAAGAGATTAACAGCATCTCCCCAAGCTTGATAACCTCCAAGGTGAGCAGCGATTACCCTTAATTTTGGAAAATCATTCAATACTTTTGAAAGACGTGCTGGGTGAGAATAGTCAAATCTATTGTCACCCATATGCATCAAAATTGGTAAATTATCTTCCAAAACATCATATAATTTATAGAATTTAGGGTCGTCAATATTACATTTTTGAAAATCTGGGTGAATTTTAATACCTCTCAACCCAAGTGACTTAATATTTTCGATTTCTTCTATTGGTTCGTTGTCTTGATGATATGCTCCAAACCCAAAAAATTCAGGGTGAACGTCAACTTCTGACTTAATAAAACTGTTAATCGAACGAGTTTGAGCAGGAATAGTCGCAACTGAACATACAAGATACTTTTCAACTCCTGCTTTTTTTCCATTCTCAATCAGCATCTCACCTGTGCCTATACTCGCTGCCATTGGCATTTTATAAAATTCACCAATTGCAACAGTTGCTTTTTCCGCAATTTTAGCGGGATATATATGTGTGTGACAATCAATTATCATATTTTTAGTCTGAGCCGCTTTTTTTTCTTTGGGCACTAATAAACGACCATTGAAACTTTTAATCATTGCCCTTTTATGAACCCTTGCGACTTTTTTTCTCCTTTTTTTAGTCTGGGAAGGTTCCTGCCAGTGGCAGAATCAGAACCTTGACGTAGCGTTTACGCATAGTCGGGAAACGCTTGCCTTTGCAACTTTTAATCATTGCACTTTTTAAAAGCCATTGTAACTTTTTTAGCATAAATGAATTGCAACCATTGTATTTTTTGTATAACTATCAAAACGCGACATTAAACTAATCATACAGTAAAACTATGACGCGAAACACCAGCGGGGGTTCCCCGCCGCGAAACACCAGCGGGGCTTCCCCGCCGCGAAACACCAGCGGGGGTTCCCCGCCGCGAAACACCAGCGGGGGTTCCCCGCTGAATGTGAAGCATTCACACTCCCTTGCTAGTCATCGAGTTTAAGAACGGACATGAATGCTTCTTGCGGAACTTCGACAGAACCGAGTTGACGCATGCGTTTTTTACCCTCTTTTTGTTTTTCAAGTAGCTTTTTCTTACGTGTAATGTCACCGCCGTAACATTTTGCGAGAACGTCTTTACGCATTGCTTTTACTGTTTCACGGGCGATTACTTTTCCTCCGATTGCCGCTTGTATCGGCACTTCAAAGAGTTGTCGGGGGATATTATCTTTTAGTCGTTCACATAGTCGCCTGCCTCTTGAATAAGCATTATCAGCAAAAACAATAAACGACAAAGCATCAACTATTTCACCATTAAGCAAAATATCAAGTTTAACTAATTTTGACGGCGTATAACCTTTTAGTTCATAATCAAAAGACGCATAGCCTTTTGTTCGTGATTTTAATGCATCAAAAAAATCATATACAATCTCGTTAAGTGGCAAATCATAGAGCAATTCTACCCTTGTTTCGTCGAGGTATTTCATGTTAATAAACGTACCTCGGCGTTCTTCCGCTAGTTGCATAATATTTCCAACATATTCTTTCGGTGCGAGTATTTCCGCTGTAACAACAGGTTCTTCTGCTTCTTTAATTAGTGACGGGTCTGGAAAATTTGTCGGGTTATCGATAAAAATTGTCTCGCCGTTTGTTAAACCAACTTTATAAATTACAGAAGGAGCAGTTGTAATTAAATCAAGGTCATATTCTCTTTCAAGACGTTCTTGAATTATTTCCATATGCAAAAGCCCTAAAAATCCGCATCTAAAACCAAATCCAAGAGCGATAGAAGTTTCAGGTTCAAAAGAAAGCGAAGCGTCATTTAGGAGTAATTTATCCAAAGCGTCACGCAAATCACTGTACTTTGCACCGTCAGATGGATAAATACCGCAAAAGACCATCGGGTTTGCTTTTTTATATCCAGCAAGGGCTTCTTTACAAGGATTACTCGCGGTTGTAACGGTATCCCCAACGCTTACATCACGAATACTCTTGATTGAAGCCGTAATATAACCAACTTCACCCGCAGAAATTTCACCAACATTAACAAAGTTGCCAGCAGTCATATAACCAACTTCAACGACGTCAAATTCCGCACCTGTTATGAAAAGTTTTATTTTATCGCCGATTTTAAGACTACCCTCAAACACACGTACATAAATAATAACGCCTTTATATTGGTCATAGAAACTATCAAAAATCAACGCTCGTGTAACATCTGTTTGCTCTTTTTGTAATTCAGTTTCACCGCTATTTTGAAGCACATTTATAGGTGCAGTAGCTTTTGGCGGAGGAATATCTCTTACAACACGCTCTAAAACTTCTTTGATATTAAGCCCGCTTTTAGCAGAAACACGAGGTGCGTCAAGAGCAGGTATGCCTATGACGTTTTCAATTTCATGGCAAACCCTGTCTGGGTCAGCGGACGGCAAATCAATTTTATTGATTACAGGTATAATTTCAAGCCCGCTGTCAACAGCAAGATAGGTATTAGCAAGAGTTTGAGCCTCGATACCTTGACTTGCGTCAACGACTAAAATTGCCCCCTCACAAGCAACAAGTGAACGTGACACTTCATAACTAAAATCGACGTGACCAGGTGTGTCTATCAGATTAAACACATAAGTCTCATTATCATCCGCCTTATATTCCAACCTAACAGCTCTTGCCTTAATCGTTATGCCACGTTCTCGTTCAATATCCATATTATCGAGTAATTGGTCTTCCATATCCCTTAACGCAACTGAATTTGTCAATTCCAAAATCCTATCTGCAAGAGTTGACTTTCCATGGTCAATATGTGCGATTATACAAAAATTTCTTATATGCTTTCTATCCATCTTTTTATTTTTAGTCCTCACATTGTTTTAGAGTATTCTTATTCTTACTGCTCTTCTTTTATTTTAATCTATTTGCAACCTTGCTGGCTTTGGTTTGAGCGATTGCAACCAATTTTGGTTTGAACACTTCATATTTACCCTTGCAACTTTTAATCATTGCACCTTCTATAAACCTTTGCGACTTTTTTTAGATTTAATGATTTGCAACTGTTGTTTTCTTATTACCCCCGTAAAACGCGACAGTAAACTTACGATTAAGTTAAACTTCCCCGCGTAAACGTGCCACGAAGTGACACTCCACACCTATTAACTGTTAACTATTATCTATTAACTGTCCGACATTCCTCCATTTGCCATATTTATAAATTAAAAGTGCAAAAACGGTAGCAACTGCCCAGCTCAGTGGCATTGACCACCAAATGCCTTTATAGCCGATAATCGGTGTTAAAATATAGGCAAAAAGCACCCTTGAACCGAGATTGATAAGGGTTATGCCAATAAATGGCTTCATCGCTCCATAACCTCTGATAACACCGTTAGTGGTATTTGCAAGCGCGAGAACCATATAAAATCCGCCAACTGTATGGAGATAATTTGCACCAATTTCCACTGCTCTTTGGTTATCTTTAATAAAAACCGAAATGAGCATCGGAGCACAGGTAAATATCAAAATCCCAAGCAACATACAAAGCACAAAGTCAATAGAAAGTGCGGCTTTATAACCCGCGTTTAGGCGGTCGTATTTTTTTGCACCGATATTTTGTGCGGTAAAAGTTGAAATTGCATTTTGCACGCTAACAACAGGAATAACCGCAAGACCGTCAATTTTTATAGCAGAATAATATGCCGTTGTAACATCTATCGAATAATTATTCACAAGCCTTTGAACAAGCAACGACCCCAAAGATATAACCGATTGCTGAAAAACGGAAGGGATTGCAATTTTTAACATTACTTTCAAAGTTCTGTAATTATATGGTTTTGATTTCACATTACCAACGATTTTTTTTAATTTCACACTCAAAAAAAACAAAGAAAGAATAACTGCAACTACCTGACAACTAAACGTTGCCCAAGCAATCCCCTCAACTCCAATACCACGTTCAGCTATAAAATAAATATCAAGTATAATATTTAAAACAATAGAAATAGACAGAAAAAACAATGGCATTTTACTATCGCCCAAAGAAATAAAAACAGTTGCACAGACATTATATGCAAATATCAAAACAAGCGAATATTGATATACTCTGAAAAAATCTTTTGCATCTTTATAAATCTCATCGCCCGTGTTCATTATATCGAGCAGTTGGTCAATAAAAACAGAGCCAATAACAGTCAAAGCAATACCGACTACAATCGCAGAAATAAAAGCAGTATAAATCGCGGTTTTCATGTGTGAATATTGTTTCGCACCAAAATACTGTGATATGACTACTCCACAACCTATTGAAAATCCCGTAGACACCGCAAGATACAAAAACATTACACTTGTCGAAACACCAATAGCCGTCAATTCGACGTCTCCCAGCATATTGCCCGCAATAAGACTATCAACAATATTATAGAGTTGTTGCATAATACCTGTAAAAATCATCGGCAATACAAACATAACTAATGCTTTTGTAGGTTTTTCAGTAATTAAAGGTTGTTTCGTTCAAAACACCCGCTTTCTTTTTTTATTTTGAGTCGCTCTTTTATTTTGAGCCGCTTTTTTTAGTTTGAGCCGCTTTTTTAGTTTGAGCCGCAACGCTTATCCTTGCAACTTTTAATCATTTTTTTATTTTGAGCCGCAACATTTGCCTTTGCAACATTTAATCATTGCACCTTTTTAAAAACCCTTGCGACTTTTTTCTCCTTACCGATTTGCAACCATTGTCGGATAATTAAAAGTTGATAGGTAATAGTTAATAGGTGTGGTGTCCGCCTTCGGCGGACGTTTACGCGAGTTATTGTAAACAGGCAATTAGTTTACTGTCGCGTTTTGATAGTTATACAAAAAATGCAATGGTTGCAAAACAGTAAGTCGGATAATTAAAAGTTGATAGGTAATAGTTAATAGGTGTGGTGTCCGCCTTCGGCGGACGTTTACGCGAGTTATTGTAAACAGGCAATTAGTTTACTGTCGCGTTTTGATAGTTATACAAAAAATGCAATGGCTGATTGAATATGCAATGATTAAAAGTTGCAAGGGCAAGCGTTGCAGCTCAGAATAAAAAGGAGAAAAAAGTTGCAGGGGTAAATTAAGTGTGTAAATGCCAAAAAGATGTAATGGTCGTTTATGAGTGCCCAAAGGAAAAAAGCGAGGTGTATCAAACTAAAAGAGTTGCAAAGGCAAGCGAGGTGTATCAGGCTAAAAAGGAAGTTTATTTATTATAATAATTGCTGCGAAAAAAAGCAATGTCACAAATACACCAATATAATCTCTGTAAGTGCTTTTCAAGACTTTAAGACGTGTACGTCCCTCGCCACCGTGGTAACATCGACATTCCATCGCTGTTGCAAGTTCTTCTGCTCTGCGAAAAGCAGAAACGAAAAGTGGTATCAATATCGGAAGCAATGCCTTTGCTCTCTTGACTATCCCGCCTGTTTCAAGGTCCGCTCCCCTACTCTTTTGAGCACACATAATCTTGTCCGTTTCCTCGATTAACGTTGGAATAAACCTCAAAGCAATTGTCATCATCATTGCTAATTCATGAACTGGCATTTTTATTTTTTTCAAAGGTTTAAGCAGACTTTCAATAGCGTCTGTCAATACAATCGGCGATGTTGTATATGTGAGCAAAGACGAACCACAAACAAGTAAAATAATTCTAAAAAGCATAAAAACAGAAGTCTCGACACCATACTGAGTAATTTTTATAAACTTCCAATGAAAATAAACTTCACCATCTTGCAAAAAAAACAAATTCAATAATCCTGTAAAAATCAATATCGGCACAATAGGTTTAATACTTTTAACAAGCATAGTAAAACTAATCTTTGAAACATACGTCACAATAACAACAAACAACGCACCAATCACAAGTCCAAAAATACTATCTCCATAAAACAGCATCGCAATAAATACTCCCGTAAGGAGTATCTTAAATCTTGCATCCATTTTATGAATCGGACTTTCCATCGGGAAATACTGTCCAATCGTTATATCTCGTAACTGCATCTTTTAGTTTGAGCCACAATAGTCACCTTTACAACTTTTAATCATTGCACATTTTATGAGCCACTGCGACTTTTTTCTCCTTTTTTAGTCTGAGCCACAACGCTTTCCTCTGCGATTTTTAATCATTGCACATTTAAAAAACCTTTGCGACTTCTTTCTCCTTACCGATTTGCTTTTTTAGTCCTCACTTTGTTTTCAAAGTAATTTATTCTTACTGCTCCACCGTTATTTTTATCTGTCTGTAACCTTGCTGACTTTGGCGTAAATCATTGTAGCCAATGTGCTTTTCGTAAACGAGTATTTATTTATCTTAATTAATTTGCAACCATCGAACCTTTATTAACATAGTTAAACTACCCCGCGTAATTATCCATTATCAATTTTCAATTGTCATTTGTATAACCCTCGTGCATAAGTTTACTACTTCTTCCATGTTATGGCTAACTATTATTATGGTTGAATTATGGGAATTATGATAACTTTTAATAAGGTTAGAAATTTTATTTCGCCCTTTTGGGTCAAGTCCCGCGGTTGGTTCATCAAGGACTAATATTTTCGGTTGCATAGCCATAATTCCTGCGATTGCGGCACGGCGTTTTTGTCCGCCTGAAATATCAAAAGGGGATTTTTCAAGAATTTCTTCATCTAAACCAACAGCATTCGCGGTTTCTCTCACACGTTTATCAATTTCATCATTCGACAAACCCATATTCTTAGGTCCAAACGCTATATCCTTATAAACAGTATCTTCAAAAAGTTGATATTCAGGATATTGGAACACCAGACCAACTTTAAACCTTGTTTTATAAGCAGTTTCTTTTGTTTTGTTAATGTCCTCTTTCTCAACATAAACCTTTCCTCGAGTAGGTTTAAGCAGTGCGTTAAAATGCTGTATCAGAGTAGATTTCCCCGAGCCTGTATGTCCAATTATCCCGAGAATTTCGCCTTGTTCTATATCAATATTTATATCACTTAATGCTATTTTTTGAAATGGAGTATTTTCACCATAAATATGCGTTAAATTTTCTATTTTCAAAATAGGATTTTCGGATATGAGCGGTCGTATTAATTCATGAAGCTTTCGGTTATCAAGTTTTTTTGGTAGTTCCAACCCCAAATCTCGAATAATTTCTGCTTGCTTTTTCAAAAACTCTAAACGATTTTGATTTTCAACAGTATTTTGCAACTCATCAAAATCATTCTGACTGATAGGAAAAATTTCTGACGGTGTGCCGTCAAGAGCTATTTTCCCTTTTTCCATAACAATAATTCTGTCAGCGTTAAGTGTTTCTTCCATATAATGTGTAATTAAAATAATTGTAATGCCAAAATCTTTACGCAATTTTTCAAGAGTTTGCATAACTTCTGTACGTCCGATAGGGTCAAGCATTGCGGTCGGTTCGTCAAGCACAATATATTTCGGACGCATTGCAATTACTCCCGCAATCGCAACACGTTGTTTCTGACCGCCCGAAAGTCTGTGTGGAGCATGGTCTTTGTATTCATACATACCAACCGCTTTTAACGTTTCGTCAACTCTTTCTCGCATTTCTTTTGTCGGCATACCTAAATTTTCGAGAGCAAAAGCAACGTCCTCTTCAACTATTGTTGCAACAATTTGGTTGTCGGGGTTTTGAAAAACCAATCCAACAGTCTGACGAATTGAGAGCAAATTTTCCTCATTCTTAGTATTTTTTTCATCAACATAAACATCACCTGTTACCGGCAAAAGCACGCCATTCAACATTCTCGCCAAAGTAGACTTCCCACAGCCATTCTGCCCTAAAATCGCCAAAAACTGTCCCTCTCTTATTTCAAGAGAGAAATTTTTTAATATCTCTGGATTTTCATTCTCCTCAAAAGAGGAATATGCAAAACTAACATTTTCAATTTTCAACATTTTTTTAGTCTGAGCCACAACGCTCGCCTCTGCGACTTCTAGTCATTGCGGGTTATATAAACCCTTACAACTTTTTTCTCCTTACTTATTTGCGACCACTTTTTTTTTAAGCTACAACGCTCGTCTCTGCGACTAATATTCACTACATCCTTTATGAGCCATTGCAACTTTTTTAGCCTTAATGATTTGCAATCATTGTTCGCGTAGTTAAACATTAATTAAGTTAAATTATGTCGCGAAACTATCAACTTTACACTTTTAACTATAAACTCTCCGACACTTTTGCAACTTTTTTTAGCTTTAATAACTTGCAATCAATGTTTCGTTATAAAACTATCAAAACGCGTCCAGAAACTAATCGCCCAGTTAAACTTCCCCGCGTAATCGTCCGCCGTAAGGCAGACACCACACCTATTAACTGTTAACTATTACCCATTAACTTGTTAATGCAAAGCATTAACACAACGCCTATTAACTGTTAACTATTACCTATTAACTTGTCGCCTTTGGCGACCATATCACCGTGCTTCCACAAGGCAAAACTCCGCCTGTTTCAATTTTAAGACCTATCTCATCATAGGTAACTTGTCCGTGTGAGACAGATGATTTTTGTAATCCTAATTGGTTTTCTTTACCATATTTTCTTTCGTTAAATGCAGTTTCCACACAATGTGCAACTGTGCTTGGAGATATGCCTGTTGTGTAAGAATTTAGCATAATAAATCTTGGATTTTCGGAGATAATTTGCTTGCAAAGTATTAAAAATTCATAAATATTATCCTCAAATTTCCAAACTTCGCCATTGCTACCACGTCCATAAGATGGAGGGTCCATTATAATAATATCATATTTTTTGCCACGGCGTATTTCTTTTTCTACAAATTTTTTGCAGTCATCAACAATAAAACGTATGTTAGAAATACCGTTAATTTCGGCATTTTCTTTCGCCCAATTTACTATTCCTTTTGATGCGTCAACATGAGTAACGTTCGCACCTTTTTTTGCCAAAACAACACTCATCGCACCCGTATAAGCAAAGAGATTTAGAATATTCAATCCCACAACATCATTGCAATATTCCCAGTTCACCGCCTGTTCGGGAAACAATCCCATATGCTTAAAATCAGTAGGTTTTACTACAAATTTATAGTCATTACAGTTATTTTTCAATACTTCTGAATAGGTAATAATCTCTTTGAAGTTAACACCTGCCTGTATCTCTGACTGATTTCTAGTTCCAGTGGCTTTTTGCCACTCTCCCCCACCCTTTTCTGACCTATAATAATGCATATCTGCATTTTTCCAACTGAAACCTTGGGCAGTTCGCCAAATCACTTGCGGGTCAGGTCTTATAACCGTAAGACTGCCCCATTTTTCTAATCTTTCACCACAAGTAGCATCTAGTAATTGATAATCTTTCCAATTATTTGCTATTCTCATAGTTTACCAATTTCCTCGATAATTTCGTCAGCATAAGTGGCGATTTCGTCTGCGTTTTCGCCCTCTAACATAACTCTGATAAGTGGTTCTGTCCCACTTTCTCGAACAAGCACACGCCCGTTTTCACCGAGTATCTTCTCATATTTTGATAAATCAACTTTTTCACGCCAAATTGCTTTGACTTCTTTACTAACTTTTACATTTTTCAAAACCTGCGGATATGAATGCATAACACTTGCAAGTTCCGAGAGTGTCTTACCTGTTTTTTTCATAACACTTAAAACTTTTAGAGCTGTCAGTTGACCGTCGCCTGTTGTGCTTTCGGGCAGAAAAATAACATGACCGCTTTGTTCACCGCCAATTTTATAACCCTCACTGAGCATTTTTTCAAGCACATATCTGTCACCAACTTGCGTTACATGAACATTAATATTATTTTCTTTCGCAAATTTAAAAAATCCAATATTAGTCATAACCGTAACAACAATATCAGTATAGCCAAGTTCTTTTGCACAAATCGCAAGCATATGGTCGCCGTCAACCATATTACCGTTTTCGTCAACAAGTAAACATCTGTCCGCATCACCGTCAAAAGCTATTCCGCAATCATAATTTTTACGTCTTACAGCACTTTGCAAGACTTTCATATTTGTTGAACCGCACTTATCGTTAATATTAATACCATTCGGCTCACTTGAAATTATATGATGTTGGATACCTGTTGCGTCAAATAATTTTCTCGCAGTGGTCGAAGCGGAGCCATTCGCACAGTCGATTACAGCTCTTATCCCGCTAAGGTCATAAGCAGATTTACCGTCATTATCAATCTCGCCGATAATCTTTATATAGCGTGTAGCATTGGCAGTTCTGTCGATTATCTCCCCTACCCTTTCGCCAGAAACTCTTCTCAAATTTTTGGGATTATCCAAAACAAGACTTTCAATCTGTTCTTCGGCACTGTCTAATAATTTATAACCGTTATGTCCAAAGATTTTTATACCGTTAAACTCAAAAGAATTATGCGAAGCCGAGATTACTATTCCCGCGTCATAACCGTTCACTAAAACGATTGACGCAACCGCAGGTGTCGGCAAAACTCCTAATCTAAAAACATTACCGCCTGCACTTGTAATCCCCGCGATTAAAGCACATTCCAAAATTTCACAAGATATTCTTGTATCCATACCAATGCAGATATTAGCCTCTCGGTCATTTTCTTTATATAACAAAGTCGCCAACGCTTGACCGATTTGCATTGAAAGCTCTGTTGTTAATTCTGTACAAGCAACACCTCTTGCACCATCAGTTCCGAATATCTTCATATTTTTAGTTTGAGCCGCAACGCTTGCCTTTGCAATTAAATATCATTGCATCTTTTATGAACCACTGCGACTTTTTTCTCCTTACCTATTTGCAACCAATGACTATTTATTAAAATAATAAAACGCGACAATAGACTAACGATATGATTAAACTATTCCGCGAAAATGCCAGCGGAGGCTCTCCGCACTATTAACTATTACCTATTTACCTAACTATCCCGCCCGCGTGAAGTGAACTAACAGTTTTGGAAACTATGACACGAAATATCACGGACACATGTTATGTGCAGGCAAAAGCTACCTGCATTTGCGAAGTCTATAACAATTCATTACGGTTACTTTTAATTGCTCCATGAGTTTATTATTCGCGAACATGCCAATGGGTGCTCCAATTACAGGAATAAGTTGCAACATTTTTGAGAAATCAAGATAATCTCTGTATTCAATCTGTAATTTTTCCCAATCAAAAGCAGTATCATTTTGTAGATGAACAGTCCTCTCTGATTTTGCCTGTGCCGTTTCCTGTCCTGTTATATGTTCTGTTAAGAACTGTTTTTTAGGTAAATCATCTTGTAAATCTTCAAAAACATTTTCATATTTCCAATTTTTAATAATATTATAACATTCAATTCTATGTTCACGTGAAGAAAAAAGTTGCAGTGGTTCTAAAA
>BNZF01000015.1 GCA_026000865.1 Clostridia bacterium | reverse complement strand
GAAGTATTCCGCGTATTTTGGCAACAACATCAAAAGATGTCCAGCCTTTTGGTTTATTTATACAAACAATCATTTCAATTGCATTTAGCATTTTAATCCTAATCTATTTCTGTTTCATTTTATATATAAAAGCTTCAACAATACACCTGTTCTAAAATTTATAATAACTTAGTTTAATTCATACGAATTAAGATAGAGGGGGGTGTGGGGCGAAGCCCCACGTATCAAGGTGCCACCCCTGACGCCATTTAATTAATTTTTTAAAATGAGTTTCAAGAATATTCTAATTCTAATCTATTTCTGTTTTGTTTTATATATAAAAACTTCAACAATACACCGTTCTAAAATTTATAATAACTTAGTTTAATTCATACGAATTAAGATAGAGAGGGGTATGGGTCGAAGCACCACGTATGCCGTTATATATTTTTCAAAAAAAATATCCTCTGTTTTTGCCCTGCTTTTGATTATTCTGCGTTTACAGAACCCCAACTTAAAATATCTGACAACGCATGGATAATTTTTTCTTTAACTTCTTTTTCAGTACCTTTTATCGTGCAACCTGCGGCGTTAAAATGTCCACCACCGCCAAATTTTTGACAAATTTCTGAAACATTCACATTCCCAGTTGAACGCAAAGAAAGTTTATATTTATCTGTATCTTTTTCTTTTATGGTAATGCCAACGAGAGAACTGCCAATTTGCGTTGTAATAGCGGTAACACCCTCTAAATCGCTGTCTGATAACCCAAGTTCCTGCATGAGTTTTTTACGTACAACAACTAAATGGCAACGATGATTGAAGTAACTTTCCATTTCGGTAACAAGCATTGTTTCAAGTCTCAGTCGCTCCATTTTTTTGATTTCAAACATTTGACGATTGATTTCATAATGCGGAAAATCAATTTTCAAAAGTTCAGCTACAATAGCGTGGGTATTGGCAGTTGTATTTGAAAATCTAAAACAACCTGTATCAGTTACTATTCCTGTATACAAACACTCGGCAATTAAAGGTGATATTTCTACTCCCAACGCCTTGATAATTCTATAAACATTTTCGCAATTTGCTGCGGCAGTGTGGTCAACAAAAGAATTTTTCGCGTAACCTTTATTGCTCACATGATGGTCGATACAAAGGTCAACACGCCCCTCATATTGCTGTTGCAAGTCGCCCAAAAGATTCTCATCAGCAATATCACATGTAACAATAGTTTTAGGCTCAAATTTTTCGATTTTATATTCCCTAAAAAGGTAATCATACTTGACATCAAACTCGTCAGCACAGATAACTTTTGAGGTCTTTCCGAATTGTTTCAAAGCATAATAAAGTGCAAACGACGAACCAATCGTATCACCATCGGGAGAAGTATGAGCAATAATGTAAAAAAAGTCATTTGCTTTCAAAAATTCGGCTGTCTTTTCAATGTCAATTTTCATACTATGTCCTCCCGTAAATGTTTTTGTGATTTTTTTGTTTATATTTTTTTGTAAGTAAGGGGGCATGGGCAGAACCCCCTGATAAGCGGTACTTGGATATTATAACAGACCACTGGACTAATCGAATACTGTCGCCCCGAACCCCCATTATTCTATCCATGTTCAGTAGACCATATTACATGGGTTTCTCCTAAAAATCTCACAAATAATTATGAGTTCAGGAAAGTCAATTACTACTATATTACATCTTTGTTTAACTTTTCAATTTTTGAAAACATTTCACGGCTTTTTTCAATGCTGTCGTCCGCGATAAATTGTAAATCGGGACATTTTTTTGCTTTAAGCCTTGAAAATAATTCTCTTTTGATAAATCCACTCGCTTGTTTTAATCCCAAAACACTTTCTTTTGCCCTTTCAATTCCACTTAGACTTGACACATACACCTTGCAATTTGACATATCTCCCGATAAATCAATATGAACAATCGTGAGCAATTTGTCAATGCGTGGGTCTTTCAGGTCACGCAATATTTCAGTTAAATGGAAGTGAATATCTTGCTGAACACGTTCAATATAAAATGACATATTTCCTCCGTTTTTATTATTTTGAACACTATCACCACTATGGCAAAACGCATTCTATGTTTAACGGACTAATTTTTGCTTTTTTTGTTGCTATTATACTACTCTTTTGAAATTTTTACAACGGTGTATTTTTTCTCTCCGTTTGGTGCAACAACAACAAATTCATCGCCAACTTTTTTATGCATTGCACCTGCACCAATAGGGCTTTCGTCAGAAATTTTACCGTTTTTAATGTCAACCTCGTTAGTTGAAACTACTTGAAAACGCTTAGTCGCACCGCTACTCTCCTTTAATTCCACAACAGAACCAATACCAACTTCCTGCGTTGAAATCATATCCTCGTCAACGATTTCAGAATTTTCCAAATCATATTCAAGACGAGTGATTTTTGCTTCAAGTTGCGATTGTTCATTTTTAGCTTCGTCATATTCAGAGTTCTCGGACAAGTCACCGAAACTTCTTGCCTCTTTTAATTTTTGAGCGACCTCCGCTCTTTTTATAGTGATTAATTCTTCATACTGTCTTTTTAACTTTTCATACCCCACTCTTGAAATTTGCTTTTTAGCCATTATAAACTCCTTTATTTAATATTTCAAATGCTTTTGATAATTGTTTATCTTCCGAGCCAGTTTCATTACTGTTAGTAACTTCATAATCAGGCAAAAGTCCTAATCCGTTCCAAGACGGAGATTTATTTGAACGAATTGTTGCAACTGTTAAAATTAGCAAACCCCCATTTTTAGGTGTAAATTGCTTTTGCATAATACCCTTGCCAAAACTTCTTTCGCCAATAAGTTTGACAGAAAGTGCATCTCTTAAAACCGCACAGAAAAGCTCTGCCGAACTTGCCGTGCTGTGGTTAACCAACAAAACCAGTGGTAAACCTAAAAAATTTGCATCAGATTTTACTATAACTTCTTCGTGTTCATCTTTAAACATTGCCTTGGCAAAATCGCCCTCAGGTAACAGCAAATCAAGCATTTTTTCAGTTTCTGCAATTTCACCGCCACCATTATTACGCAAATCGATTATAACACCTTTTGCGTTCTTACTTTGTAAATCCATGAGAGTTGACTTAAATAAATCTGACGCACCTTTTTCAAAACGTGTTATTTTAATATATGCGATACTTTCATGTAACATTTCTCCGCTGACTAACGCTTGTTCAAAATTTTGGTTAGTAAAATTATGTTTTTCATCGATACCGTTACGTCTTATTGTAATCGCAACACCGTCATAAAGTTTAAGACGTATTTGTTTTAATGACTCTGTATAACCCAAATCCTGCACTCGTTCACCATCAATTTCAACAATTAGATCCTCAACTTTAAGCAATTCCTGTGCGGGAGTATCAGTTATTATTCCTATAACTTTTATATAACCATGCGGGTCTTCTTTAACGCTTATTCCTATGCCTGAAACGGAATTTTTAAGCGGGTCATTCGCCTCGTCAATTTGTGCCTTTGAATAATAAACAGAATACTTATCCCCTATTCCGCTCACATACCCTATCATTGCATTATTAAAAAGGCTGTCAGTAATTTTTTTATCCAAATTTGAATAATAATTTTTTGTGATTAACTCATTTAACTCTTCTAGACCTTTAAAACGAGTAGCTGTAGCCTTAACACCCGAATACTCATCATTAAATTTTTTTAAGGTATATGAAGACGTCAAAAGAAAAGTCACAGTAATTGCAATAGCAATTAAAGCAATAGCAACCCCCAAACTAATACGTTTGTTCATTCTTTTTTACTCCTCAACACCTTTTTTTAGTCCTCACTATGTTTTAGGGCAGGTTTATAATGTTTGCTCCATTGCTTTTTTAATTAACTTGCGACAAAATGGCTTTGGCGTTAATGATTGCAACCACTGTATTTTTGTTACTCAAAAAACGCGACCATTAACTTATGAAACAAATAGCTACCCCGCGTAAACGTCCGTCCGCAGACACCGTTACTATACACTATACACTAATCTAAAGATAATTCGTCGGGTCTTGACGTGAACCATTTACACGCACTTCAAAATGCAAGTGATTTCCTGTGCTGTCACCAGTTGAGCCGACATATCCGATAACATCACCTCGTGTAACAACTTGACCTTCATAACAGTTAACCGATGACATGTGTCCGTACAAAGTCGCAAGGCTTGAATTGTGCGAAACAACGACATAAGTACCATAGCCACCGCCCCAACCGCCAACATTCGCGATGATTACAACACCAGTTTCAGCTGCAACAATTGGAGTGCCATATGGAGCAGCAACATCTATACCTGTATGCATTTTTCCCCAACGAGGTCCAAAACCGCTTGTAACCATATAAGACGCAGGAACAGGCCAGGCCAACAATCCGCCTGAATAAATCAGAGACGGGTCTATATCTTTGAGAGCATTTTTCTTTGCAGCTTCTGCCTGTTTGCGTTTAATGTCTTCTTCGATTTGTTTCTCTTCCGCCTCGTAGTTCTCATTTTCTTCATAAAGACCACTAATCTTTAAGTCGATATTTTGACCTTCTTTTCTAAGCGAGTAAATTCTACCGTTAACATCGTCTAAGTCCGCATTCAATTCTTCCAACATCACAACGTGTTCTTCTTTTTTTCTTTGAGTATTTGCCTTTTTGATTTCCAAGTCGATTTTCGCATTTTCAAGACTTTGTCTATTTTCATTCAAACTATTCAAATGATTATTTAAGTTAATAATCATTTTTTTATCCGTCTTTGAAACACTTTCAAGGATTTGTATCCTCGCAAGTATATCAATAAAATCACTTGTTCCAACAAGTATTTCAGTCATCTCAGAATTTTTTGTAACATACATAGCGACAAGACGTCTTTTGAATGCCTCAATTTCATCAAGTATATCTGTTTCCTGCTGTGCAATTGCAAAATTAAGGATTATAATTTCCTCTTCTTTTACTGCAATGCCAGCATCAAACAAGTCAATTTCCTCTTGAACTTTGACAATGTTGTCATTTTGCAAAAATATTTTCTCCTGCAAATCAGTAAGGTCATCTATTTCAGCTTGAATATCATTTTTTTTCGTTTCAAGGTCTAGTCTGTATTTTTCAATTTTAACTTTGTTTTCCTTGATTTGTTTGTCAATTTCAGCAATTCTTTCTTGTTCCTTTGATATATCAACTTCTGCTGTGTTAACAGGAACATTACCCAAAGTCGAAGAGCCAAAAGTCAAAGAAAGACATAATAATAACGCAATAATTTTTTTCATAATCACACATCCAAATGTCTGCGTACACTGATAGTTGTACCCAGTGAGCCGATTAACCCACCTGCTGCCAAATAAGCAATTGCGATTGGGAATGCAATGTTTTCAAAAGGGGTCAGCCCGTTTTGTATTATAAGAAGAATAGTTTCTTCTTTTGAAATAGCGGAAATAATGTAGTCATAAGCGAACCAAGTAATTACTACTGATGTAATTCCTGAGAGTAACCCGATTATTAATCCCTCAACAAAGAAAGGCAGTCGAATAAACGCATTCGTTGCACCAACGTATTTCATTATGTTAATTTCTTTACGCCTTGAAAATACACTGACTTTTGCGGAGTTATAGATAATTACGAGCGAAATTAAGCCCATTGCCAACATCATACCGAGCGAAATCAATGTGACAATTTTTCGGAGTTCAACCAAAACATTTGCAAAAGTATTAGGCGAATTTACTCTGTAAATATGAGATAAATTTGAAATATTTTTAACAACTTCGCCCATTTTATTAACGTCTTTTACCTTAACACGATAAGCATCGGGCAGAGGGTTTTGTTTTTCAATTTCAGCAAATATTGCGTCAACATTTGTTTCGCCATTCTCTTGCATTTGCTTTTTTATATCCAAAAAACCCTGTTCTTTTGAATAAAAAGTAATACTCTCGATATTATCCATATCAAGCAGTTGACTTTCAATTATTGCAATGCTCGCATAATCCGCAGGGATAAGTTCGCCACCTGTATCAGTGTCTCCAAGATAAACAAGCACCTCGTTTTTACCCTCAATATCACCGATTATGCCATTAATATTTAACGCGAAAAGAAAAGAAAAACCCACAAGCAAAATCGAAACCAACAGCACGCAATACGAAGCAAATGCCATAATCTTATTTCGCCAAACGTTTTCAAGTCCCTCATTTATAAGGTAATTAACACTACCTATTTTCATTTTTTATTCTGAGCCGCAATATTTGCCACTGCAAATTTTAATAATTGCACTTTTTTAGAGCCATTGCGACTTTTTTCTCCCTATTGATTTGCAACCACAGTATAATTTTGTTCCAAACAAAACGCGAACATTGACACTAAAACTATTTGACTGCGAAAGTTAAACTAACAATTAAGTTGAACTATGACGCGAAATGTCACGGACACGTGTTATGTGCGGGCAGGGTTACCTGTGAATGCGAAGCATTCGCACTCATCTGCCGCTCATTTGCTCGTCAAAGACTATTTGTCCCTCACTGATGCTTATAACTCTGCCACCAAAATGTTGGACTAAATCGTGTTCGTGAGTTACCATGATAACTGTTGTGCCACAGTCATTTACACCTTTAAGCAAATCAATAATCTCATATGAAAGCTCGGGGTCAATATTACCTGTTGGTTCGTCCGCGATTAAAAGTTTTGGGTCATTTGCAAGAGCCCTTGCCAAGGCAACACGCTGTTGCTCACCACCAGACAACTCATTTGGCATAGAATGCATTCTATGATTTAGATTAACAAGATTAACCAAATACGGCACACGGGAATTAATATAACTTCTTGGTTTGTCAATACATCTCAAAACAAAAGCAATATTATCAAACACATCCATTGTCGGAATAAGTCTGAAATCCTGAAAAACCGTACCGATTGAACGCCGCAATTTCGGAACTTTGCTTTTACGAATTTTTACTAAGTCAAAATCGTTCACATTAACCGCACCTGTTGTTGCGGAGATTTCACGCAAAAGCAACTTTATTAATGTTGACTTCCCTGCCCCGCTCGCCCCAACGATAAATGCAAATTCGCCGTCGGGAACAAACAGATTAACCTTATGCAAAGCCTCATACCCATTAGGATAAGTGACAGAAACGTTTTTTAATTCAACGCTCATATATTTTTGTTTTTTTAACAGTAAAAAGTTACACTTTATATAACAGACTTATTCTAAAACTTGTTTTTTTAATTTTAACAAAATGAGTTCATGCAACAGAGTTATCAATACGCCTAGGTGCTGTAACAGTCATACCAAAGCTCGTACTGTCTCAACCATCTCCGCCTTAATTTGTAAAAATAAAAAAGTTATTATAAGTTTTTTTTAAAACAGGTTTATTGTTCACTTTCAACTATTAAACGTACCTCTATACATTAAAATTTATTATTATTATTTTTAGAAAGCAAAAACTTCTTAACCATCAACGCAATTTTAAAAACAATAGCGTGGTCAAACTCACGCAAATCTAAACCCGTGAGTTTTTTTATTTTTTCAAGACGGTAAACAAGTGTGTTACGATGAACAAAAAGTTTACGTGATGTTTCAGAAACATTTAGGTTATTCTCAAAGAATTTGTGGATTGTAAACAAAGTTTCTTGGTCAAGACTTTCAACAGAACCTCTCTTAAAAACTTCGTTAAGAAAAGTCCTGCAAAGTGTTTCTGGCAAATGATAAATCAAACGAGCAATGCCTAAATTCGCATAACTCACAACAGGTTTTTCTGTATCAAAAACTTTGCCGACTTCAAGTGCTTGTGCCGCTTCTTTGAAAGAAACAGATAAGTCTTTTATTCCAACAACAGGTGTTCCGATACCGATATTTGCAGTTATGAATATCTCCCCGCTCAAAGTGCTGAGTATTGTGTCAGCAAGGTTTTCAAAATCTTTGACTGTGTGGACAGATTTAATTTCTTTAATTAGCACAATATCTTTATCTGAACGTGAAAAAAGGAAATCTTTTGATTTATCAGGAAATAGATTTCTGACAATATCAAAAGCACTCGCCTCACCTCCATTAATCAGTCTAATTAAGAAAACAACTCTCGAAACATCATTGTTGAGTTTCAAATCACGGATTTTAACCAACATATCGCCAGGTAAAATATTTTCGAGAACCACATTCTTAATAAAATTATCTCTGTCATATTTCTCGTCAAAGTAAATTTTTATGTTTGCAAAAGCAATCGCGAGCATATTAGCATATTTTTCAGACTGCACATTAAGACCCTCGACAAAAACTGCATAATCAGGAGCCTTTGTGCGGTCGCCGAAAGGTTTATAAGTATTACCGTTACAAGTAAATATCTCATAACTATCCGCAAAATTCAAAGAAATATTAAGCGTACCGATTTTTTGCGTATCAGAACAAGCAATTATTGTTGAAGAAACATTAACAATACCTATCATCACACCTAATGTTTCCGCTAATTCGCATACCAAATCCTGAAAAGGTTTCTCTTGCTCATTTATTTTTTCTGTGTACGCCATAAGCCTATCTCCTTCTTTTTTCGCAATCAATACAGTCTACTAATTTAAAATATCAACTATATAATTTCACAAATCAAAGCATTAAATTTTATTTATTGTAGTGCAATTTCAACAAGTTGTCAAGCATTTTTTGTACAAAATATTTAACACAGCCAATTTTTTAAACTCTTTTTTGCACAAAATGTTAAATACGGATAATTGTAAAGTTCATTTTAATAAATTTTCAACTTTAACAAATTATAAATGTTTTTTGTACAAAATGTTAAAAGAGACGATTATGAAACGTTTTTGCACGAAAATACAGATGCGAACAACTGTAAAACTTTTATTTTAAGAAATATAAAACATCAGTAAAAAGTTTTTTTGTAATAGACCTGCCCTAAAGCGTAGTTTTATAGTTTTTGCAAGTAATGGGGTTCAGAGGCAAAGCCACGATAAGCTGGTGGCGAATCCCTGCAACACTGTTATTCAATTCATACTTATACACCTAAAAAGCAAACCTAAAATTTCGCAAATAATTATGATATATGGTCTAATAATTACGACACATCTGCCATTTCTAAATACTGCTCACCATTTACGGATATAAAATCTTTACGCCCTTGGAGGTTGTCACCTAACAGCAAATCAAACATTTGTGCAGTTCTTTCAATGTCTGTTGGCAGTACCTTAATAAGTCGTCTTGTGTCGGGGTTCATAGTCGTTAAAGACATCATTTCGGGTTCGTTTTCGCCCAGACCTTTTGAACGCTGAATTGTATATTTTCCAGACAGCTTACCTAATATTGAGTTTTTTTCACTTTCGGTATAAGCAAAATAAGTCTTTTCTTTCGCTGTTATTTCAAAGAGCGGAGTTTCAGCGATATACACAAAACCCTCGCTGATTACAGTTGGAGCAAGACGATATAGCATAGTGAGAATCAATGTTCGTATCTGAAAACCGTCAACGTCCGCATCAGTACAAATTACAACTTTATTCCATTTTAAATTTTCAATATTAAAACTATGGAGTTCTTTGTTTTCTTTTGCTTTAACTTCAACGCCACAACCAAGTACTTTTATTATATCCGTGATGATATCATTTTTAAAAATTTTTGAATAATCCGCTTTTAAGCAGTTCAAAATCTTACCGCGAACAGGGATAACTGCTTGAAATTCGGCATCACGTGCAAGCTTAACCGCACCCAACGCACTATCACCCTCAACGATATAAAGCTCACGTCTATCTGTGTCTTTACTTCGACAATCAACAAATTTTTGAACCATGTTAGAAAGGTCAATGTTTCCTGCAAGTTTCTTTTTAAGATTTAAGCGAGTTTTCTCAGCGTTTTCCCTTGAACGCTTATTAACAATAATCTGCTCACAAATTTTATTGGCTTCAAGAGGATTTTCAGTAAAATAAACTTCCAAATTTTGTTTCAAAAAATCAACCATATAGTCATAAATAAACTTATTATTTATGGCTTTTTTTGTTTGATTTTCATAAGATGTCTGCGTTGAAAAATTTGAGGAAATCAGCACTAAACATTCTTCAATGTCTGTAAAGGCAATTTTGCTCTCGTTTTTTTGATATTTACTGTTAGATTTAAGGTAATTGTCCAGAAAAGAAGTAAACGCTTGACGGGTAGCTTTATCGGGAGAACCGCCATATTCAAGGAAAGATGAGTTGTGATAATGTTCAATTTGTTTAACAGCGTTTGAAAATGTGAATGCTATGTTCAATTTGACTTTATATTCAGGTTTATCTGCACGGTCACGTCCAGAACGCTCACCACTAATCAGCTGAATGGAAGTCAGAGGCTCGGCTACAATTTCATTTATATAATCCGCAATTCCGTTTTTATAAATAAACTTCTCTTCGGTTTTGTCAGCTTTCAAAACAAACAAAATATTAGGATTAACAATTGCTTGTTTTTTAAGAGTATCTCGAAACCATTCAATATCAATGTTAATATCTGTGAAAACTTCAAGATCTGGTTTCCACCTTATTTTTGTGCCTGTTTTCCTTTCAGAAATATCTTTTTTTTCAAAAGAAATATTCTCGCCCTTGTTAAATGTGATGTTATAAAGTGTTCCGTCTCTTTTAACGGTAACATTCATATATTCAGAGGCGAACTGTGTTGAAGCAAGTCCTAAACCATTTAATCCGAGAGAATATTCATAGTCGTTTTCATTATATTTTCCGCCAGCATACAACTCGCAAAAAACGAGTTCCCAGTTATATCTGTCCTCGTTTTTATTGAAATCAACGGGGCAACCTCTGCCAAAATCCTCAACTTCAATTGAACCATCAGCAAACTTTGTCACGGTGATTGTGCTCCCATGACCGCTGCGTGCCTCGTCAATTGAGTTGGATATAACCTCAAAAACGGCGTGTTTAACGCCTTCTAAACCATCACTGCCAAAAATTACGGCAGGTCTTAAACGAACTCTGTCCGCTCCTTTAAGCATTGATATGCTCTCGTTATTATACTCTTTTTTCGTCATTATTTTCCTTTAAAACTTAAAAATCGTTGTCCTAGATTACTACCGTATAAATGTCAATATTTATTAAAAGTTCATGTTTTTTTAACATCTAGCAATTATATATGATAATATTATAAATGCGAATCACTCTTTAAAATTTGCAATAGAACTGAACTCCTAAAACTTATTTTTTATAGTTTTTGTAAGTAAGGAGGCGGGGTATCCCCCCCCCGATAAGCGGGCAGAGCCCACAACCTATTGTAATATTTATACTGTACTGTTAAAAAATAGGTTTTAAAAGGCGATTCGCATTACTACTGTACAAATGTCAATATTTATTAAAAATTCATGTTTTTTTAACATCTAGCAATTGTATATCCTAATATTACAAATGCGAATCACCCTTTAAAATTTGCAATAGAACTGAACTCCTAAAACTTATTTTTTATAGTTTTTGTAAGTAAGGGGGCAGGTATACCCCCCCGATAAGCGGGCGGAGCCTGCAACTCATTGTAATATTTATACTGTACTGTTAAAAAATAGGTTTTAAAAGGTGATTTGCATTACTACTGTAAAAATGTCAATATATTTATTAATTAAAAAACTCATGATTTTTTAACATTTAGTAATTATATATGATAATATTATAACATATCTAATATAAATTAGCAACAAAGAGTTAAACAAACAATACAATTAATTGTCAATTGCTTTTGTCAACTATAAATTGAATTATGGTATCTGCCATAAATTTTAGCATAACCTCTGTCATTCCTGGATACACTCCAAGCCAAAATGAATTATTCATAATAATATCAGTATTTTCAAGTGTACCGATAACACGATGTGGAATGTTTTGCATACAAGGTTGCTTCATGATATTACCAGCGAATAACATTCGAGTTTGAATTTTTTTATCTTCAAGGTGCCGTACTAATCTTTCACGCTCAAAACTATTACAAGTCAATAAAAACCCAAACCAACTCGGATTACTTTTGTTGCAATGTTCGGGTAAAATTAATTTGTCTGACAGCATAGCAAGTGAATCTTTAAGAAATCTGAAATTTTCACGGCGTTTTTGAGTAAAATCATCAAGTTTATCAAATTGTGCAACACCTATCGCTGCCTGCATATCAGTTGCTTTAAGGTTAAAGCCAAAGTGGGAATACACATATTTATGGTCATAACCTTTTGGCAATTCACCAAACTGCCCGTCAAAACGATGTTTGCAAAGATTATCTTGTCCGCTTGCACAAACACAATCGCGACCCCAGTCACGCAGTGAACGTATAATTTTATGCAAAAGCGGGTTGATCGTATAAACTGCCCCACCCTCCCCTGTTGTGATATGGTGAGCGGGATAAAAACTGCTTGTTGCAATATCACCAAAAGAGCCAGTTTTTTTGCCGTCATATTCCGAGCCGAGTGAATCACAATTATCCTCAATCAACCAAAGATTATGCTTATTGCAAAATTCCTTAACTTGTGCAATATCAAAAGGATTACCCAAAGTATGGGCAAGCATTACAGCTTTTGTTTTATCCGATAAAGCATTTTCAAGTTGCGAGCAATCCACATTATATTGAGGTATTGTGACATCAACAAAAACAGGAATTGCACCATATTGAACAATTGGTGCAACAGTCGTTGGAAAACCAGCGGCAACTGTTATAACCTCGTCGCCTCTTTGAATTTGTCTTTCGCCCAGCAAAGGAGACGTAAGAACCCAAAACGCAAGCAAATTCGCACTGCTTCCGCTATTTACAAAAGAACAGTATTTCACACCGATATACTTTGCGAGTTTGCTTTCAAATTCATCTGTAAAACGTCCCGATGTCAGCCAAAATTCAAGAGAACTCTCAACAAGGTTTGATAGTTCCTGCTCGTCATAAACTCGTCCCGCATAGTTAATTCTGTCTCCGATTTGCCATTCTTGTTTTTTAACATATTTTTTGACAAAATCTAAAATTTCCTGTTTCATTCTCACTATTCCAAAATCACAAAACTTGGCAGTATTTAAAATAAATTTGTTTTTTAAAAACTTATATAATAACTTGTTTAATTTCTTGAAATTCAATAAATAGTTTAACTTGTAAATATTGAGGTCGTTCTCTCTAAAAAAAAAGTGGGTAGTCGGTACTGTAACAATCCACTGGACTAAGCAGACTGTCGCACCCCACACCGTCTTTATTTTTTAACGTTATAGAGTAGTACAAAAAAAGATAGGTTATTAAGTTTTAGAACAAGTCTAATAACTTGTTTAATTTCTAGACATTAATGTAGATAGGGGTGTGAGGATTCGCTCTGCGTATCAGAGGCTTTTGCCATCGAACTCTTTAATCAAAATAAAAAAGTCAGGTTTTAAAACAGGTCTAATAATGATTAAAATTACCTTCAATAAACATCAGCTTAATACTCAAACAACAATTATCAATTATCAATAGCATCTCTGAGCGATTTTACAAATTCCGCAACTTTTGAAATAGAATTTTCGCCGTAATCGGAAACAATTTTAACAATTGCCGAACCAACAATAACACCATCGCAAAATTTTGACATTTTTTTTGCCTGTTCAGGATTAGAAATACCAAAACCAACACAAGCAGGTGTACTTGAATGTTTTTTTATATCAGAAAAAAACTGGTCAAAATCTGTTTGAAACTCTGAACGCATACCAGTTACGCCATTACTTGAAACGCAATAAATAAAGCCTTTTGTGTCCTTTGTAATTTTATCTATTCTATCTTTTGAAGTTGGTGCAATAAGATGAATTGAGTGGACATTAAATCTGTCAGCAAATTCCGAAATTTCACCGTATTCTTCCAATGGCAAATCGGGCACAATTACACCGTCAACACCATATTCTCTGCACCTTTGAAAAAAGTTTTCTGTTCCATATGCAAAAATCGAATTAATATAAAGCATAAGTAAAATAGGTATTTGTGTTACAACACGCAAGTCCTCGATACACCTAAAAATTCCTGCAAGTGTTGCACCTTGTGATAGAGCCTCGGCACTTGATTTTTGAATGACAGCTCCCTCGGCAACAGGGTCCGAAAAAGGCACACCAATCTCAACTATATCAACACCATTTTTCTCCATTTCCAAAACGAGTTTTTTAGTTGTTTCATAACCAAAATGTCCGCCTGTAATGAAAGAAATTAGTGCTTTTTTCTCACCTAAATCTTGAAATTTTTTATCAATTCTATTCGTACCTGAATAATATTCTCTTTGTTTTTGTTGATGTTCTTTTATCTCTTGCTCATTAGAAATTCTTTGAGCTTCATTAAAATCAATTCTATTTGGCATTTTTATTTTGGGTACTACCCTTCCCTTTCAGCTGTAATAACAAGTATCACCTGTCTATATTTCTACTTCTTAATCTAAAATAACATTTCATAAGTTCATAAATCATACTAAATTTTTTACTCATAAACCACGACCACTAACTAAAAAATTAGTTAAACTATACTGAGAAATTGCATGCAAGTGCACCTACTAAAAATAATCGCTGCGACATTATAATAAATGTCCCAGTAAAATAAGCCACAAAAACACCAGTAGGTGTTACCCACTAAAAATAATCGCCCGCGAAATAGAAATAACAAATAATTTAAACTACATCGCGAAACTGCATGTGGGTGATACCCACCGCGAAACTGCATGTGGTGCGTCTACCGTGAAATTGCATGCAAATGCTACTTCCTAAAAATAATCGCTCGCGAAATAGAAATAACAAATAATTTAAACTACACCGCGAAACTACATGTGGGTGATACCCACCGCGAAACTGCATGTGGTGCGTCTACCGAGAAATTGCATGCAAATGCTACTTCCTAAAAATAATCGCTCACGAAATAGAAATAACAAATAATTTAAACTACACCGCAAAACTGCATGTGGGTGCTACCCACCTGTTATTCTAAAAAGTCCTTAACGCGTTTGGAGCGAGATGGGTGACGAAGTTTGCGAAGGGCTTTTGCCTCTATTTGACGTATTCTTTCGCGGGTAACGTGAAATTCTTTGCCAACTTCTTCGAGGGTTCTTGCACGACCGTCTTCTAAACCAAAACGCAAACGAAGGACTTTTGCCTCTCTGTCAGTAAGGGTGTCGAGAATAATATTCAACTGGTCTTTTAAAACAAGCAAAGAAGCCGCGTCAGCAGGTGCAGGAGCATCGTCGTCGGGAATAAAATCGCCGAGATGACTGTCATCCTCTTCGCCGATAGGTGTTTCAAGAGACACAGGATCCTGTGCAATTCTCAAAATCTCTCTGATTTTAGAAGGTTCCATTTCAAGACGTTCCGCGATTTCCTCAGGAGTTGCCTCTCTGCCGTTTTCATGAAGAAGTATCGAAGAAACTTTTTTAACTTTTGAAATTGTTTCAACCATATGCACGGGAATACGTATTGTTCGTGCTTGGTCAGCAATTGCACGGGTAATAGCTTGTCTTATCCACCAAGTCGCATAAGTTGAAAATTTAAAACCTTTTGTATAGTCAAATTTATCAACCGCTTTCATTAATCCTAGGTTGCCTTCTTGAATGAGGTCCAAAAACTGCATACCGCGTCCTGTAAATTTTTTTGCTATTGAAACAACAAGACGTAAATTCGCCTCAGAAAGACGTTTTTTTGCAAGCAAATCACCCTCTCCCATTCTTTGTGCAAGAGCAATTTCCTCTTCCGAGTTCAAAAGAGAAACTTTACCAATTTCACGCAAATAAATTTTTACAGGGTCATCAATAGCGATACCATCAAAACCGCTTAGGTCAAAATCCTCAGCAGCAAGTAAATCTATGTTCAACTCATCGTCGTCGGGAATAATTCCTATTCTCTCGTCTTCAAGCACGCCGAGAAAACTATCCAATTCTTCTGGTCCGATATTATTCTCAATAAATGTATCTGCAACAATAACATCTGTTAAACTTCCGCTGATGCGTCCCTCGTCTAATAAAGTATCAATAACTTTTGCTTTATCCATTTTCAACATCCTTCGCGGGTAGCACCCGCCTGCATTTTTGCGTCATAATTTAACTAACTTGATAGTTTACTTCACGCGGGCGGGGAGCCCCCGCTGGCATTTTCGCGTCATAGTTTAACTCATTTGATAGTTTGCTTCACGCGGGCGGGGAGCCCCCGCTGGCATTTTCGCGTCATAGTTTAACTCATTTGATAGTTTACTTCACGCGGGCGGGTAGCACCCGCCTGCATTTTCGCGTCATAATTTAACTAACTTGATAGTTTACTTCACGCGGGCGGGGAGCCCCCGCCTGCATTTTCGCGTCATAATTTAACTAACTTGATAGTTTACTTCACGCGGGCGGGGAACCCCCGCTGGCATTTTCGCGTCATAGTTTAACTCATTTGATAGTTTACTTCACGCGGGCGATTCAGTTAGTTAATAGTTAAGAGGTGTGGTGTCGCCTGCGGCGACGTTTTTTTCGCGACTTATTTTAATGTAATAATTAATTTACTGTCGCGTTTTGATAGTTATAGTAGAAATTCTTATAAAAGTCGCAAAACGCGACTGTAAAATAAATGTTTGTTTACACGTCACGAACGTCGGCGTAGTCGACACAACACTTATTACCTCTTACCTATTCACTATTACCTATGTCGCCAAAGGAGACATCAGTTCTCCACTAAACTCAATAGAAAGTCATCGGTAATTTCTGTATCTTTTTTCTCTTTTTTTAAATGATTTATGCTATCTGAGAGAGTTTCTTCATTTTGAATTATTTCTCTCGCTTCATTCGCAATTTTAATTAAAAGGCTCATTTCCGCGGTTGGAATATTTAAAAACATAATATTGCTTAAATCAATATTTTGGTTTAATATACCAACATATAGCGATTTTGCCATATCGCTATGTAACTCATCTACATTAATTCTCTCTGCAATAAACTTCTGTTGTTCAGGATATTTTAACATATACGACAAAATATTCTTTTCTGCAGGCAGAATATCTGGCGAGACATAAATCGTTTTATTTTGAATTTCACGCCATTGCTGACGCTCTGCATTTTTTGCTTTTTGTTTGAGTGTGAGATTAACAGAATCCATTACAATTTGCTGAGGAACTCCGCAACTGCTTGAAACATCCGCCGAATATACGGCTCTTTGCTTATCATTGCTGATATTTACAAGAATTTGCACTTGACGTTTAAGTAGTTCTGCCCTACCCGACGGCGTTTGTAAATCTAAATCCTTTTTTGCACGTTCAAGTTCAAAACTAATCGCGTCACCACTGTGTTCAAGCAAAATTTTGAATTTTAACGCTCCGTGCTTTTTTATATATTCATCAGGGTCCTTGCAATCGGGAAGTTTTAACGTTTTAAGCGTTAGACCTGCCTGTGAAAGAATATTTATAGACTTCGCTGTTGCCTTTTGACCTGCTTCGTCACTGTCATATGCAACAATGATTTCTTTAACATACCTCGCCATACTTCGTGCTTGCGAATCAGTTATAGCAGTTCCGAGAGTTGCTATGGCGTTCTTAAATCCTGCTTGATAAAGTGAAATAACATCCATATATCCCTCGCAAAGGATAAAACTGTTACCAGTTGTGTTCTTGACTACATTTTTTCTTGTGCTTTCGCCCAAACCAAACGCAGGCTTTGATGGTTCTTCACCGTTTTCAATTTTATTTAACGCGTTTTTAGCAAAATTCAGAGAAAATAAATTATCTCTTTTGTTAAAAACAACACTATCAGAAGAGTTGAGATATTTTGGTTTACTATCATCCATAACCCGTCCGCCGAAAGCGATTACATTGCCTCTTAAATCAACAATCGGAAACATTATTCTATTGCGAAAAAAATCGAAAACATTATTTTGACCTTGTTTAATTACTCCCGCCGCCAATAAATCTTCATCAGAAAAACTATTTTGCAAACCACGCAGATGCTTGTAAAGGCTGTCCCATGAGTTTGGTGCAAAACCCAGACCAAAAATTTTTACCGTTTGAGGTGATATTCCTCTGTTTGCAAGATATTGCAGTGCGTTTTTATTATTTCCATTTAAGAGCGTTTTATAATAAAAATTGGCAGTTTCTCTGTTTATTTCGTATATTTTTGCTTTTGAAACACCTTTTTCACCGCTATACGATGGCATTTCAATACCTGCACGCTGAGCTAAAAACTTTACACTGTCCATGAATTCAAGATTTTCAGCTTTTTGGATAAAGGTAAAAAGATTACCGCCAACACCGCAACCATAACAATAGAAACCTCTGTCACTTCCATAAACCGTGAAAGACGGAGATTTTTCAGAGTGAAACGGGCAAAGTCCCATATAAACTTTACCGCTTTTTTTCAAATTAACATACTCTCCGATTACTGTTTCAATCGGATTAGCATTTGTTACTATTTTTAGAAAGTTATCGTCTATCATATAGTTAGTTTATAGTGTAAAGTGTATAGTGTATAGTTATTGTGTTTGTCATACGGACGACATTTCCCGCATAAACAGGGTTGCGGACTCTGCCCGCTTATCGGGGGGGGGGATACCCCGCACCCTCTTACTTACTAAAACTATAAAAAATAAGTTTTAAGAATTCAGTTCTATTGCAAATTTTAAAGGGTGACTCGCATTATAAACAATTAATGTGCATATATAAACTGCACAAGTGACAAAATAACTATCAACTACACACTCTTAACTAGCCTCATTTCCAAGTTAACGGAATAAACAAATCATTATATAAACGAATTAAAAAACTGTCGCTCATACCTGATATGTAGTCACAAACTGCTCTATCAACATCATATCTTTTTGCTATTTTTTTATAATCATCGGGTAAATTTTCTGGTTGCTTTTTGTAATAATCATAAAGTTGCTCTACAAGATTTTTAGATTTCTTTGCTTCTGTCAAAATTATAGGTGTTAGATAAACATTTTGGAACATAAAATCTTTCAATTCATCATGAGCACGTCTGATTTTTGGTGGCATTGCGATAACTTCCGCTCCGTTATCAACAATTGACGCAACGAGTGTTGTTATACGTTTTGACTTAGTGTTGCCGAGTATATTTATCAAAGGAAAAGGAATGTCTTTTACTTTTAATATTCCTGCTCTTATTGCATCATCAATATCGTGGTTCATATATGCGATGGTATCTGCAAGTCTGACAAGTTGACCCTCTCTTGTTTTTGCAATACCATTAGTATGGGTTGCGATACCATTTTTAACTTCGTAAGTAAGATTAAGGCCTTCGCCATTTTTTTCTATATATTCAACAACTCTTATGCTTTGCAGGTAATGTTTATAACCATGAGGACAAATCTCATTGAGAATTTGTTCACCCGCATGACCAAAAGGCGAATGACCCAAATCATGACCCAAAGCTATCGCTTCTGTTAAATCTTCGTTAAGACGTAGACATCTTGCCATAGTTCTTGCAATTTGCGAAACTTCAAGCGTATGAGTTAGACGCGTACGGTAATGGTCACTTGATGGTGTAAAAAAAACCTGTGTTTTATGTTTCAATCGGCGAAAAGAATTAGAATGTAAAATTCGGTCTCTGTCACGCTGAAACTCTGTACGATACTGACATTTCGCTTCGGGTCTAACACGCTTTGCCCTTTTTGAAAGAGAAGCATATTCCGACAACGTTGACATTTCATACAGTTCAAGGTCTTCTCTAATATTTTTACTTTTTGTTTGAGCCACAATAATTCCCTCTGCAACTTCTAATTATCTTGCACCTTTTAAGAGCCTTTGCAACTTTTTTATTTTAAACGATTTGCGACCACTATACTTTATCATAAATTAATAAAACGCAGAGTTAAAAATAACGATTAATTGATATAATCTAATAAAAATAATCACCCGCGACATTACAATAAAAACAACAGTAAAATATCACGCGAAGTGGGATACCAGTTATGTGCAGGCAGGTGATAACTGATAAAACGCGGAGTTAAACTAAAAGTTAAGTTAAGCTTCCTCGCGTAAACGAGTTTGCTTCGCGATACTCAGAACCTATAAATTATGACATGTAAATTACGAAGAAAAGTGGGACACATGTTATGTGCAGAAAGGTGTTACCTGCAACTCTCTATATCCACTGTTTAATTTAAAAATTTTTATTTTATCATTTGTTATATCGACTAATTTTTCGGGTAATGTACTGTTATACTCAAAAAGCAATTGGAGTTTGACGTTTTCAGCGAAAGTTTCGTTGAGGATAATAAGTGGCTCATTCTGGTTTTCAAGAAAATATTTTATTTTCCCGTATTCTGTATAGTCACAATGCAAAGCATATTCAATGCTCTCAACCATATGTGATATAACGGCATTTTCAACCGCTAATTTACATGAACACGAATAAGCCCGGATGAGACCACTGGCTCCGAGCAAAATTCCTCCGAAATACCTTGTAACCACACAGCAAATATCTGTTAAGTCTTTTTTTTTGAGCACTTCAAGCACAGGTACGCCCGCAGTACCAGACGGTTCACCATCATCGCTGTAACGTGTCGTGTTATTCTCACGCAGAATATACGCATAGACATTATGTCTTGCTTTTCGATTTTCGGAACGCATTTTCTCAATAAACTTTAACGCTTCATTTTCGGTTACACAAGATGTTATATTTGCGATAAACTCAGATTTTTTCTCAATTAAACTGGCAGTCGCCTCAGATTTTATAGTAAAATAGTTCATTTTTTTGTTTTTCAACATTTTTAATGATTTTTATGATTTTCAAGGAAAAAACCCAAACCCACTGGCATATGGCAGGATTTTTGACATAGAAGGGCGTGAAAATCAATGGAAATTTATGCAATAACAGTTTCTTAATCACTACACCGCACATTTATGCAAGCACGAAATGCACATTTTAATCATTGCACCCCACAAAGCAACTGGCTTATGGGGTGCAAATCCTTGTCATTTGCTTAAATTAAAGCGTTTGTTAAACTTGTCGATACGTCCGCCACTGTCAACTAATTTTTGTTTGCCTGTGTAAAACGGGTGGCAATTTGAACAAATTTCAACCTTAATATTGCCTTTTGTTGAAGCACTTTCAAAAGTGTTTCCGCAAGCACAAGTTACAGTGCATTTCTCGTACTTTGGGTGGATACCCTCTTTCATCTTTCCATACCTCGCTTTTTTAGTTAATAGACCCGAACTTGATTTTTACAGTTTTTTTGCAAGTAAATATTTTTTTGTGAGTAATAAGTTCAGTCACCGCGACAGACTGCGACAGACTGCGACAGAACAATGACAGTACAAATAACAGCATGAGAGACAGTCCAGTGGTCAGTTGTTACAGTACCTATACCCCAACGAGCAGAACTCTGCACATCACTGTTGTTTTATTTACACTACAAAAAGCAAAATAAAAATCTACAAATAAATTTGAATTCAAATCTAATATTGAAGATTGCTCTTCATACAATTAACTACAAATAGCCCATCTTTACTTAACTTCAAGACAGTAGTATCCAAGTTGAACTATTATTATATCATTATTTTACATTACGTCAACGTTTTTGATTAAAATCTATGTATTTCATAAAAAAAATATGATTTTATATGCAAGTTAGCCAAAAAATCCTACCCGCAAAGGAAGGATTTTTTTAATTTATCGTCTTTTCTTTTTCTTGTCAGCTGCATATTTCTGTTTAGTAGCCTCACCACCACGTATATGTCGTTCCTGTTTATTAAATTCCAATACCTCTTTTACTTGCTCGTAAAGATTAGGTTTAATTTTCTCTAATCGCTCAGATACATCTTTATGTACCGTACTTTTACTTATTCCAAATTTAGTAGCGGTCGCTCTGACAGTCGCTTTGTTCTTGACGATATATTCGCCGAGTTCCACCGCTCTGTCGTTAGGTGTTGCTTTCATGCAATCAACTCCCCAGTTAAAAATTGGATTACACTGAAAGTATATGCATGAAAATGTGTTTTAAGAATTAAAATTAATGATTTGGGTTTAGCTTATATAATATGTTACATCAAAATAAATCAAAAAACAAAAAACGGCTTATTACAGCCGTTTTTTTATTCAATTCCTCATGGCTGATTAAATCATCAGTATACATATCCATATATTTTTGACGGTATTTTTGCAATTTTGAAAGTTGCAAATTTAATTCATGTTCGTAATTTACGTTGACATCTTTCGCATTATACACACGCTCAAAGAAAAGGTGAAAGAGTTAACGCTGTTGTAACCCGTCCATTGACAAAACAATCGAGCGTGACAATGAGGAACTAATGACGTAACTATTTCGGATTGAAAATATAAAAAAACAGCTTGATGTAAAAAAAATCAAGCTGTTTTTCCAATTACAATAAATATATTTTACATAAATTATATAGTTTTTTATCACGATTATGACAACATAAAATATAAATTTATTTGTGTGAAATTTATGGAATGAGTACACAGTTACTCTTTAATTATACAAGAAGCTTTTAAGCAATATCCTTTTCAACAATGCAAAATCTATGATATTAATCATTCCGTCAACATTAATATCATTAGCTGCCATATATTTTTGCGGTTGTAAGCGTAAGCATTTAATAAATTGAACAAGGTCTGTAACTGTTAGTTCCCCGTCACCATTTATGTCTCCTTTTCCAACAAAAACAATCTCGCCATCTGGATATAACATTACTATTTTCTGTGTTCCTTTTAACGACCTATAAAATTTCTCTGAGCACTCAAAACCTATTGAAAAAATAAATTCTGATATTTCACTAATCTCTATTTTGTAATATTCTCCATTTAAAATTTGCGGCAAAAACACCTTGCTATATTTTCCATCTTCAATTGACACAATGTCGCTTATAGATAACTTGCCGTTAATTTTTCTACCATTTTCAACTGTGGCTGATTCAATAAATTCATTTTTTTCATTGAATTTTGAAATTATAAAATTAGAAAAATTTATTGTTATAGAAGTATCAGAAATTTTGCTGCCATCACCAAGAGCTGGATTTTTTATGTTACCGTTTAAAGCTTCGATATAATTAAATGGGTCTAAATAGCTACTATCGCCTTCTATAATACCAGTGATAAAAGTATCAGTCATATTATAACGATTAATTGCAACAGATTGAAAATCAAAAAATTTTAAATCTGTATAATCTTCATTTAATGTTGCAAAAATTGGTTCGCTTCGGTTAGGGTCATATAACGTTAATTTATATCTATTGTCTATGTTTTCAAGTCCATATGCAACAAGAGAGTGACCACCAAACACATTTCCTATATCATCAGATGTTTTGAGTACTACAAGAACAGGATATTTTCCATTTAATTTTTCAATTAATACTTTGTTAGTTTCGGCTTTATTATTATCATTTGATATGCTTGCAACCGCAAGCCCAAATAGACTACTTACTTCTTGCAAAATTTGATAATAATTTATAAGTGAAAGCACCTCATTATCATTTTTTGGAGTGGCTAAATCGTGTATCTTATATTTGTCAAGGTTAAACGGATGTTGTGATAAATCAAGACCAATTTTTTTACTGTTACCAAATTCTTCATTTATTTGAAAAGTCTTTATTAAAATAGCAACCGTAGCCATACCCACACAAGACCCATGCCAAGGACGGTTAATAATGTCTTCTACAAACTTTTGAGCATCTTCTGTTGAAATGCCATTGCTCTCCTTAGCAACTTGAACGAGTAACTTTTTAGCTTCATCAGACACTTCATAGCGATTTTTATAATCTTGTTCAATATTTAAAAAAATGAAAAAATCCTCTTCTGGTATAAATTTTTTAGGATCATAATTATTCCATTTTGCATATAAATTTACATTTTGAGTAATCGAAGTGTTCTCAAAATCAAATGGTTCCCCAGTAAAATCAGGTGTAGTATACCAACCGTCGAAGATTTCACCAACTTTTTTAAGCGGTTCTGGAGGAGTAAGTTTCGCACCATAATACACTACTCTATCTATTGGAATTGGCTCACCACCATAAGCCTCATAATTCACATTAAACTTTGTGGAGTCAGAATACCAATAAGCATAGTAAATAACTTTATCAGTAGATGTGGTTATTCTTGTAGTTTCACCGCCTTGATACTTTGCACCATATCCATCTTTATCTAAACACCATCCTCCAAATTTTATATTTTCATCAGATATTACATTTTCAATTGAAGGAAAAACAAATGTTGTATTATAAAACACTTCACTAGGTTTTCCTACAACATCACCAACCACTTTTTTTAAGTCAAAATCAACGTTGATGGGTTTGGTCCTAATACGAAATGTTAATGTTTTTTCTATTCCTATTAACTTATTCCTTATACCAATAATTGTTACTGAGCCACTTTCATCTCCATTAGAGTTATTCTCGCCATATTTTATACCATAATCAGTAGTGTCAAATTCATATTTTTGTTGAGAAAAATCATTTTTTATGAAAACCCCAATTTCGGGTTCTACACTTAGTCCTTTTGTGGGGTCATATCTTTCATACTCATTGTCATCTGGAAGTTTTATTACTAAACGTCCTGCTGTATAATTAAAATAGTCAATTTTATTTGTAATACAGTAACTTTGAGAATTACTATTAGCTGAACAAAAAATTATCACATTATCTTTATCAAAAGTATCATTACCAAATCTTACTCTATTGTTTTTAATTTCAATTATAGTTTGTTGGGACATACCTTGAAAAGCATTGTCACCAATGCTATCAATATTTTCACCCAAAATAATTGGGTTCTCACGATTTCCTAAGTTTTTGCAACCATAAAAAGCATTTTTGCCAATACTTCTAACGTTGTCGGGAATGTTAATATTGATTAATTCTGAACATTCATAAAACAGTTCTTCGCTGATTTCAATTAAATTTTTCGGAAGCTTCACAGTTGTTAATTTCCTACAATATTTAAAAGTTTTCGCTGAAATTTCCGTTATAGAATCTGGAATAGAAACAGTAATAATATCAAAGCGTGAAAACGTTTCGGATAATTTCCTTACAGGAATCCCATCAACTTCTGTCGGAACATTTATATCGGTATCACTCCCTCGGTAAAAGGTTAAAATGGCATATTTTTCACCAGTTTCAACATCTATATCTGTTTCATATTCATAGGTATTATTAGTATCAACAGATGCAATAGTATTCCCATCAGCGTAAAATATAGAGAAATTAGAAATATAGAGCATTAGCATAAAGATTGCAAGAAAAATAGCTATTATTTTGTTAAAAAACATTACACGGTTCAAATTACTCATTTTTATCACTCCAATTATTTAATTTAGTATTATTGTAACGCTACGAACATTAACAATAATTTTAACTTTATTGTCAAAACCATATTCTCTCAAAATATCTCTGTACTGTTCAACGTAAGTCTTTGCTAGTTTTTGTTCTTCTGTGTTAGCAAGTTTTTCTTCTTCTGTATCGATAGCTTTATCTATTTTTCTAAATGTATAAATATACTTTGGATTTTGAACAATTTCCGTCTCACTATATGGAAATTCGCCACGGTGTGCTTCCCAAATTTCTTTAAAGCTTGGAATATCCGTCCCATTATATGTTTCGCCAGTATATATCGGTTTCGATGTAGTAGTGGTAGTAGTTGTCGTTGTAGACTTAGTGGTGGTGGTTGTTGTTGTAGACTTAGTGGTGGTTGTTGTAGATTTAGTGGTGGAGGGAGTTGTGGTGGATGGGGTTGTGGGTTTAGCAGTTGTTGTAGTTGTGGTGGATGGGGTTGTAGATTTAGCAGTTGAAGTATGACTAATGGTTGTAGTTGACTGACTTGCAGTTGTTGATTTTTCAGATATTATCGCGTTAGTTATAGTAGTGATAATGCTTGGTTTTGGTATCGCGTTTTCTGATAATTGAGGTGAAAAAACAGATATTGCCTCTGGCTCTGAGGTTATAGCACTATCGGTTAAAGTTTCATTATCATTGATATTTGCTTCGGTAACTATTGATGTGGTTTCTGATGTAACATTTGTACTTGAAATAGAGACTGTGGTGGTAATTGCACTTTTCACATTATCATCTTTACTGTTAAATGGATTTGGAAAAAACCAAGCCAATAATAAGGGAATTAACCATGGGATTAACCATTTGATGAAATTTATGAATTTTATCTGTGATTCTTTTTTTAAGCTTCCTTGTAGAGGGTTTAATAGTGCATCTGTTAATTTTCCTACTAATTCTTCTGACGAACCTTCTATTGTGATGTATGCCGAACTATCTATCACGGTGTCAGATGAACTATCTGTTGTGGGAACTGCCAAACTATCTATCACGGGGTCAGATGAACTATCTGTTGTGGCAACTGCCAAACTATCTATCACTGTGTCAGGTGAACTTTCTGTTGTGGGAACTGCCGAACTATCTATCACGGTGTCAGATGAACTTTCTATTGTGGGAACTGCCAAACTATCTATCACTGTACCAGACGAACTTTTTATTGCAGGGTCTGGCGAACTTTCTGTTGTGAGGTCTGCCGAACTTTTTGTTTTAGATTTAGCTTTTTTTAACAATACTAACAAGATTAACACTTCTAATAATGTTAATGCTATTCTGATTATAATTTCTATAAAATTAATTTTAAGCACCCCCATTATATGTAATTCTTAACATTTTTTATTTAACAGGTTTTTTGTTAAATAAAAAAACTTGCCACTGTTTTAGGCAAAAGCCTAAATATCAATATTTGATATTTTACAGTATAAAATGTCGAATTTAAATAGGTTTTGCATATTTGGTCGGAGTTTTGACATATTTGGCATGTATATTTTTTAAATTTTATAAATCGCATGTTAAAATTTCAATAATTCACCAAAATAATATAGATAACAATAAAATAAATTACCGTTATCATTGCCAGTTATATTGTCATAGTGATTACTGCCATTTTTTGTATATACACCATCTTCTGTTAATATCGTTTGCCCAAATACAATATCAACGTTGGTACTTTCAGTGCTAATCAGTCTGACTATAACCGTTTCGATTGAAATTTGCTTGCAAATTTCAATACTCGGCGTATACGCCGAGTGCGTGTGTAACACGCCGAAACTTGTTGCATACGTAATTTCGAGCGTGTCGCCTTCACGCTCCCTCGCCTGTGCGAGGTCCCCACATTATAAATGTCAAGTGAAATTACTATATAAAGATGATTGTTTATTCCCTATATTTGTATTTAATATGGTTGGAAGAGGTGAATGAAATTTGCAGTAAGAAATAAATAACCCCCGCCCCATTATCATAATGAGGGCGGGGGGTTATTTGCTATACGTTCTTAACTTTATTCGCAAACGCTCTTGACAAATACAAAATAGGTGTGTCGCAAAGTGCAACAATTACCTTTACAATATAAGTCGTTAAGCAAAGAGTAACGATATATTTCCATTCATATTGACCGCCGAACGCAATCACCGTGAACATAACACTATCCAGCAATTGCGATATGAGAGTTGAGCCGTTATTCCTCAACCAAAGGAATTTTTTGTTGTTGCCAGTTGCTTTCCAAAATCTATGATACAGGAAAATGTCTACGCGCTGGCTGACCATATAAGTAAATATGCTTGCAAGAGATATTCTCGGCACAACTTCAAAAAGTGACTGCAAAGACGGTTGTATAAAGTCATATTCATTTGGCTTAAAAAGAGTAATCATTTGTGTTGCAGCAACCCAAATAATTATTGTAAAAAGACCAATATTTACTGCTTTGTTGGCGGCTTTTTTTCCATGGTTTTCGCTAAGTATGTCTGTGACGACAAAAGATGTTGCATACAACGCGTTTCCAAGGGTTAGTTCCATTCCAAACATATCAATCATTTTCAATGCTTCAATATTTGAAACAATTGCAGAAAATGCCGTCCAAACATAAAGTCCAGTTACATTGAAAAGACGATATGCGAAAAAAACTCCTCCAAGGTAAAAAATCACTGTTCCAAAAAACAGCAAGGTGTTAAAAACATTTGCACTCATTTTTTTGTTTCCTTTCTTATCCTAAATATTAGTTGATTAACTTGAAAAAATTATTAATGCAAATCACCCTTTAAAATTCGCAATTTACCTTCTTAAAACTCCTAAAACTTATTTTTTATAGTTTTTGTAAGTAGGGGGTGCGCGGGTTCTCCCCCGATAAGCTGGCAGAGCACGCAACCTCATTGTAATATTATTAAAAATAGGTTTTAAAAGGTGATTCGCATTATTAATAAACTTGTTAAGTCTGTTTATAAATTTCTAAGTTAATCGACTTATGTATCGTAATCCACTTATTCAGCATATTATAACAATATGCTTTTTGCCAACACATCTGTGATTTTTAAGAAATAACTACATAATTACCTATAAAATATAAACTTTACATTACAATTTGGTTAAACACTTGACGTTTATATCATAGATATTGCAGTTTTATGGGTATGTATGAATAGAGGTGTTAAGGATGTTAAAAAATATCACAGAAAGCCCGTTTATCAATGTGTTGGCAATAATAATTTGCTTTGATACGGCTTTGGGAATTTTGAGAGCGATTAAGCAAAAAAAACTCAACTCAACTTTCGGCAGCAACGGATGTATCCGTAAGGTTGCAATGATTGTCAGCATTGTCTGTTTGGGAGTTGTTGACGAAACTTTTAACTTAAACGCATTCGGATTAATTCCACAAGATTTGCAAAAATTTTTCCCTAATTTGGGGCTATGCGGATTTTTTGCAATTTTGTTTATCGCGTTCGAGAGTATCAGCATTTTAAAAAACATGCAACTTTGCGGTCTGCCAGTTCCAAAAAAAATACGACAAGCAGTCGAAAAGTTTCTTAAAAATTTTACTGATGAACTTCCAAAAAATCAATAGGCGGGGAACCCCCGCTGGTATTTTGGGTCATAGTTTAACTGTACAGTTAGATAATTCACGCGACGGGTAACATCCGTCTGTATTTTCGCGTCATAGTTTAACTAAACCGATAAGTTCACTTCCGCGACGGGCAATGCACATCTGTATTTTAACTAAATTGTTAATTCACTTCACGCGGGCGATTAGTGTTATTAGTACTCGTGTGAGAACTCAACACTCATGTGGGAACGCACTGTGCATTTTCACAATTTAAGAATTTTATCACACAACTGAAAGCATGTCAAATAAAAAAGCCCACAAAAGGGCTTTTTTATTTGGGTCTTGACTAGAACAGCGGTGAATTTCTAAACATTTTGAGCAAAAATTTATACAAATCAATGTCACGATTATTAAATCTAAACTCTGTTTCTTTCAGAAAAATCTCAAAAAATTCTTTGCGAATACCTTTAAATTTGACGAGTCGATGTTTGGCGTAACCCCAAAAACTTTCGATACCATTGATATGGTTTCCGTTACCTTTCGAGAACTCATTTTCGCTATGGTTAACTCTAAAATGTTTTTCAAAACCAAGGTCGACTAAGCCGTCATAACCACGCCAACCATCGCTATAAATAACGCTGTCAATATCAGCACGACCTCTTATTATTTGGCTTAGTGTAGCCGATTTACAGTCAGAAACAATCTCAGTATACACTTTTCCGTCGCGTTTGTAAAGTCCGAAAATAATGATTTTTGAGCCTGCTCCGCGACCACGTTTTCCTTTAACTCGACGCGGTCCGAAATAACTTTCGTCAACCTCAAATTCTTCTTTTTCAGGCAGAATTGGCGATGTTTTTTCACAAATTTCTAAAATTCTAAAACGCAATTTTTCGTAAATTTTGTTAACTGTGTTTCTTGATATAGATGTTAAATTCGCCGTGTCCGTAGCAGTTAAATCAGTCGCAAAAAGCCTTAAAATTTCGCGAAATTTTCGCTCAGAAATTTTCGTATGATAGTAATACTTGTTTTTCATAGTTTTGACCTCAATCAGAGTGTATCATTTCACTCTAATCTTGTCAAGACCCTTTGTTAATATTCAAGCCAATATAGTCTATAAAAAATCAAATTACTATAAAACTTAATAATCTATATTTTTTAGATAATTTTAACGTTAAAAAATCGGGGTGTAGGATGCGATAGTACGAGCAACAAGTCTAGTGGACTGTTACAGTATCTAGCCACACTTTTTAGAGAGAAAACATCCTTAACTGTTTACAAGTTAAACTATTCATAGAGTTGGTTTTAGAATAGGTCAAATAGATTTTAAAAGGTGATTTGCATTATTAAGCAAATATTCAACAGGCACTTTACCAAAAGCAGCCTCGAACAGACATTGATTTGCACCTACTAATTCCATAAACTCAGCAGTACAGTTTGCGTTCCGCAACCCGTCAACAACAGTTTTGGCTGTAATCTCAGGATAATTTGCCAAACATACATATCCATTTTCTGTTATATACGTTTTTTTACCATCTGAAATGTGTATATCATAACAAATCTGTCCGTTATTTGCAATAACATTTATCTTTTTGACAATTTCCGTTGTAAAGCTAATGTTTCCGTTATTGTCAGTTATCACACGGTAAAATGTATCGTTCTCTTTGATTATATCAACATCAAGAGCGGGATTTGTGAGTTTTGCGACGCTCGGGTCTAAGCATTTGAAGCCGTTAGGTGTCAGAATAACATGGTCAGGTGACATAAATGGAATATCATCGTTTAGAGAATAGAGCATCCTAACATGACCGCTTACGACAAGTTCACCAGATGCAAATGAAAAACCATTTTCATTCAGCAGTTGGTCATTCGCTTTAATATTCTCTATTGATTTTAACTTTCCTGTATTTAGTCTGATTTTTGTACCCGCGACAATGCAACCGAGCGGGTTAGGTGCGTCGGTCTTTTCTCTGGATTCAGGCAATGACAAAGAGGCACCTGTTGCATAACCGCTTGTTTTTTCAATCCAATTTTTAACATCAAGCCCTGTTGTATATTTATTGATAACATAATGCTTAACAAATGGTGCACCTGAAGGAGATGACCCGACAACATCGGAAGAAGTTTCACTGCCCGTTAAAGTTTTAGAATTACAGGCAGTTCGGACATTATTAAATATTGTCGCGAAAGTATCTCCGTCCGAATAAAAGTGTGAAGCTATCCAATCAAACCATGATTCTGCGGAAAATGTTTCTGCGACATCTTTAATGGCTGTGGTTCTCCATACATTCATTACTTCTTCAAGTTTTGAGGCATCCAGACGTTTCATCATCAGCCAGTAATTGCGAATTTTATACACTTCCGAATTTGACAACGCATCTACAAGAGTTCCAGTGATAAAAGAGTTTTCACAAAGAGTTGTTTTCAAGCTATTCGCTGTTTCTGAATTAACGTAAGACGAGAATTGGGTGCCGAAAAAATCTAAAACAATTTTTTCACCAATTGTTTGATGATGTCTCGAAAGCCAACTTTGCACTTGCAGACGTGTATCACGAACCGCTGAACCGAAATTATAATCCACAACCTTTGAAAGAACACTGCATACATAAATTCGCGGGAAATCTTCAAAGTCATTGGATTGTAACGCAGAGGAAACGGGTCCATTAGCGTTGCCAAAAAACACTCGTTTAACTTCATCATTGCCGTATTTTATGTAATTCAGCAATTGAGTACTAAGTTCCGTGCGTATGGCTTCTACTGATACGGCATTTAACTTTGCGATTAATTCGTTTACTGCCATTTTTTTAGCTCCTTTTACTCGTGATTTGTTTTCATGCAAAGTTTTCGCATAGATTATTAAATATGAAATCAGTTGCTTTTAAAGTTTTCAATACAACAGACTTGTCTGTCGGGGAGTTAATGCGGGTAGCTTTGGTCTGCATTTTCGACGGACAAGTTCATCAGCGACAGGTTCTGAGCTGAATACGCCACGGAAAGAACACATTATAATCGCAACAACAATTATGGTGAAAAAGTAGCCAAGACCACCGAATTTAAAAATGTCCGCAACAGGCTGAG
>BNZF01000014.1 GCA_026000865.1 Clostridia bacterium | reverse complement strand
AGCCCACCGATTATTTCAAATTGCGTATCTGTTAAATCAGTTGGGTATGACGAGCGTTCATTTTTTATTATCATGTTACTATTATCGGATTTTTTAGAGAAAAACAAGCTATTGGTACGGGTTATAAGTTAAAAAGATGAACAACTTTCGACGTTTCGTCTTAGAAAAATCGGCTTTATTTTTCAGTTTTTTAATCTAATTCCAGAGCTGTCTGCGAAAGAAAATATTATTTTGCCCTTGCTTTTGGACAAAAAGAAAGTTGACGAAAAATATATCGGTGAGATTTGCGAAATGCTCGGAATTAGCGACCGTTTGACACATTGCCGTCGCAAATGAGTGGCGGTCAGCAACAACGTGTCGCAATTGTGAGGTCGCTTGCGAATAATCCCGATGTGCTGTTGTGCGATGAGCCAACAGGAAATCTCGACGAAAAATCGGGGAAAGAAGTGGTTGAAATGTTGAAATTCGCGAATAAAAATTTTGAGAAAACAGTGATAATTGTAACCCATGACCCGTTAATCGCCGCACAGGCGGAACGGTGTATTCGGTTGGTGGATGGGAATATGGCGGTGGTTTAAAATAAGATTTTGACTAAATGTGAGACTGAAAATAAAATATATAAAGTTCGTAAATCATACTCATTTACGAACTTTTTTGTTGATTTGAGGCAATTTTCTCACCAAAAAATCACATTTTTGATTTTATCATAATTCAATGTAGACTGTCAAGAAATTTTGCGAAATTATTAGCATAAAAACAAAAAATCGCCATATAATACTAAATCTGTCTTGTTTTAGATGTTTATTATATGTAATAACCAACTAATAACCGACAAGATTTTACCAATATTTGCTTACAAAACTACTATATTTAACTATAACATATTCGACAATGTTTGTCAATAGAATTTTCATAATTTTTTTGACTTTTACACACAAAAATCAAAAATCGTCATGTTTTACAAAAAAAGTGCTGTTTAAAAGGTGATTTTGTGCAATGTAAACAAACAAAATGAAGTTACAGGAGAAAAATTATGTTAAAATCTAACAGCGGAATATCAGTCACAAATGCGATAGAACTCTATCTAAAATCACGAGAAATTGAATTAAAACATTCGACTTTTGCAATCTACCAAGGCTATATTAAGCGGTATATTGAACCGTATTTCAAAGATATTCTGTGTGAACAACTAACACAAGATGTAGTTCAAAACTTTGTGGCAAAAATGATAGAAAATGGACTTGCGGTTAGAACCGTTAAGTCTATTTTTTTGTTTTTTCGCTTAGGCATTGCCGAAAAAACAGGCATTATTTTCAAAGTAAAATTTCCTAAATCGTCTAAAAAAGAAGTGGGGTTTTTAACTTCTGCCGAGCAAAAAAGTCTTGAAATATCAGCACAATTAAGCGGTATGCAAAATTATGTCGCAATAATGTTGTGTCTATATTTGGGTATACGTCTTGGGGAGTGTTGTGGATTAAAATGGACTGATTTTGACTTCACTCGAAATACTCTATCGATAAATCGCACTTTACAACGGATACAATATATAGAGGGTGATACAAAAACAAAACTTGTGTTTCAAACGCCAAAAAGCACCTCATCTTTGCGAGTAATTCCGATACCAAGTTTTTTGTTGCCGTTACTTTTAGAGTTTCAGAAAACTGCTGAAAGTGAATATGTAATTTCGAGGGTAGGCACTTATATCGACCCTCGAACGCTCCAAAAACGGTTTAAGAAAATCTGCGAAAACGCCAAAATTAAGTCGCTTTCTTGGCATTCAATGCGGCATTCGTTTTGCGTTCGCCTTATGGAAAATAAGGAAAACATCAAGGTGATTTCTGACTTATTGGGGCATTCAAGTAGCTCAATAACTCTGAAATATTACGCCCATTGTGTTGACGAACAGAAGCGAACATGCATTGAAAGCCTAAATTGTGTATTTTACGATGATTGATTTGTGGAAAACTTGCCGTAAATGAGTATGATTTATGGCAAGTTACCCATTTAGTGTACAATTTAGTATTGACAACCAATTGCTTAGTGATTGAGGGTGCATATTATGACTTATGAGCAAGCTAAATCCGCATACGAAGAGGCTGGCAGGAAGTATAATTCTGCTAATAATGCGATAACCGAAAATAGTAAGAAAAGCTCTGAATATACAGATGAATTAAATCATTCCAAAAAGGAACTCTCGGCTTGTGAATCTGAACTGAAAAAACTAAAAAAATTACTTGTTGATGTTGAAGATATTATTAAGAAATTAAAAGCTACCGATAGTAATATTTCAAAATTAGATAACAAAATTAAATCTACAAGTGCCAATTATAATGATGCTGTTTCTTATAGTGAACAGTCTAACGCCAATTTAGAAGATAATTTCAAGTTTTCTAATATAAATATTGCAAAAAAAGAACAGGCACTAAATGCACTTGAAATCGAAAAAAGACATCTCGAAAATGAGAAATCAACCATCGAACAAAAGATTAAAAATCTTAACAGTTCGAAAGATGACTTTAAAAGAAAAATAATTTGTCTATCAAATGATATTTCGAACTATAAAAAAGCCAAAACGCAAGCTGATAATGATATGAAATTTTATAAAAAAGAGATGGATAAATTAAAATCATAAATTTTCGCAAAGGATAACGTGACGTTATGAATAATTATGTGAGAATAGAAATTACTTCTGATGGGCTTGCAGGATTTCCAAGTAGCATCGGAAAAATTCTCTCAACATCTGATAATGTATGGGATGATTTCAATTCTGTAAAGACCAAAATGACAAATTATTCTGGCGGACATCTGCGGGATGCGATTTCTTTCGTCCAAAACATACTCACAAATATTTCTAGTATCTATGACGAAAAACTTGTAACTGTACAAATAAATGCTAAAAATCTTGTTGATGTGGCGAAAGAAAAAGACTGTTCAGTTGCAAAACTTATGAAAGCAAGCACGAAGCAATTCTATAAGGACAACACTTGGGCAAAACCTGTACCTTGGTGGGAAAATAGTTCTATTTTTCAGATTGTCGTGAGTGGACTTGAGATTGTTGTCGGGGTTGCTGCTATTGTTGTTGGGGTATTGTCTATTGTCTGCACACTTGGCTTTGTTACGCCAGCAGGTATAGCATTTATAGTTGGTGGTGCTACTATGATAACACATGGTAGTGGTGGTCTTCAAGAGGGGATTGAAAGTGTAAGTGGTAGTGAAAATCCTCGAAATTGGTTAAAAAATGCGGTTGGAGAAACGGCATATAATATTATCGGGATTGCAGGTATAGCAATTGTTAGCGTTGCAAGTGGACCAGCAGGAATTTTAGCAGCAATCGGTGGAGTAGTAGTGGGAACAGGTGCTTCTTACGTTGCTCGTGAGGTATTTGGTGTCAATCCAGTAGTGTCAGATTGGATAGGACTAGGTGCTGGTATAATTGCTGGTGGACGTATATATAAAACCGCTAAGCCACTAAATCGTTCTATAAATGGTAGGAAGACGATTGAAAAGCCAACTGGCGGTAAAGTTAAAGTAAATAATATACCCGAATACAGCAAATCAAATTTACCACAAAATGCACAGGATGCCTATACTAAATATGACGATTCTGGTTGGAGAGGAGTGGTTAAAGGGCAAACTGAAGGAACAAAAGCAGGCGGTAAATATAAAAATAATGATACTCCACCTTTGTTGCCTCCATTTGACAAGAATAATAATGCTATAACTTATCGTGAATTCGATGTAAATAATAAAATTCCTAATGCAACTCGAGATGGTGAACGCTTTGTATTAGGAAGTGATGGCTCAATTTATTATACTGACAGCCATTATGGTCAGGGACAAAGTATAAACGATTTACCCATATTTATAAAAATCAAATAAATTTTTAATACAAATTGGAGCAGTAATTATGGAATTACAAAATAAAATAGAACTCATTTCTTTCGCAGAATTTTCCAAAATATCAGATTCAATAAAATCTGATACAAATAATTATTTAGTAGAATTAGACGGAGATAAAATTTTATATTTATATGATTATTTAAATACGATTTCTGAAAAGCTTAATTTTCCTTTGTTGGAAAATTATAAGTTGAATTTAGACGGATACTATGATTGGATAACAGATTTATCTTGGATAGAGCAATCAAATATCTTTATCTTGATATATAATTTTGAGAATTTTTTAATAGAACAAATCGACATAAAAGAGAAAATTGTTAATTTGTTTAAAAAGGATATTCTAAAATTTTGGGATACTGACGTAGTTAATTGTGTAGTTGGTGGGCAAAAAAGAGCATTTTCGGTTTATTTAATCAACAAGTCTCATTGATATTGAATTTCTTCACGATAAAGGTATATCCAAAACATTTAAGAGTATAGGGGATTTATGTCTGAAACATTACTGAACTTGCTTGAAACAGCCAGTATAAAATTTACAAATAGAGAATTTGAACAATCCTCAAATCTATACAAAAAAGCTTTGTTCGAATTGTTGATTGAAAATCATAAGCTATATATGGCTACACAAGATTTGGAGGGTGCAGAAATATCTGCAAAACAACTTTTAACATTAGATAGAAATCTATTTGAAGGTTATCAACGATATTTTCAAATACTAATTGTGATGTCAAAATTTAATATTGCAGAGCAAGTTATTGCGAAAGCAGAGGAAAATGCAATTGATATAAATGAATTGAAAAATATTGTTGATATAGCTTTTGATAAAATTTTAATAGAATTATCAAAAGCGACTGAAAATAGTTCGCATTTTGATAATGCACTTTCATTATTGGACGATTTGAATAGTAAAAGTGGTTTGTCACCAGAAATAAAAGAAGCTATCTCATTTTCAAAAATTGAAATATATATAAAGCAAGAAAATTATCATGAGGCATTGGACTTATTAAGCAAGTTCACTCCTGTCAATGGTGATGATGAACGTCCGAATTATCTCAAATTGACTTGCTATGCAGGACTTGATGACTATGATAACACTATTAAGTATGCCACGAAAGTCGAAAAGGGGAAAACCGATTTCTTTATCTATTTTGCAAAATATTCCAAAGCATTTGTGTCATATAAGCTATCTCGCCACGGACTTATATTCCCGAGTTTGGCTGAGAACTTTTACAGCGAAGCCGTCATGTTTTTGAAAGAAGTTTGCAGAAAAACTAATGATGTGTTTGCTTATATGTTTTTAATACGGCTTTATATAGAAAATAATAAGCAAGCCATAGCAAAAGAACTTATTAATAAATTGCCACTTGAGTTGCAGATAGAACTCGATAAATATTTTGCCAGTTATAATTTTGAGGGGTGATTGAGTGAAAGATATTATTCTTGATGAGCAAGCTTTTAAAGTTGCCGTAGACTCTCTCGAAAAGATTGATACTGACCTTGGCAGTCTTGTGACAACAATAAATCAAATCATTACTACTCTAAAAACTGGATTTGATACTCCTGCTGGCGAGAAGTTATATAACAGTGTAGACCAAAATTTAATCAAGTCAATATCAAACGAGCAAAAAACTATTACTCATATTAAAGCCAATCTTGAAACTGCCAAGTCTGAATATGCGTCGGTTTTTAGTAGTTTTGAGACTTTAAATAAATCTATAAAACAATAAGTTAAAACGGAGGAAAGAATTATGCAAGGCAAAACAGATACCATTCTCACCACAGCTGAGATTGACCAAGCCAAAGCACAAATTGACACTTACTTTGCAACTTGTGAAGTAACAACGAGCGAGATTAAGGCAATTATTGATGGTCTCAGTAGCGAAGACAATTTCAAAGGCGATGCATATGACGGTTTCAATAACTTTTTCACGACAAACGTTAAACCAATCATAAGCGACAAATTAAAAGAGTTTACAGACTCGTTAAAAACTCTGCTTGATAATGTTCATGATGGGTTTATTAAGCAAGAAGACCCTGCATTAAAAACACTTAATGAAAATCCACAATAATTTATAAGGAGTGAAAAAATGGCAAATCGTATAGTTTTCAAATATGACCAAATGAACACAGCAGCTACTGCGATTACAGAAAAAGAAGCTAAGTTTAAGAGTGATGGTCAAAAATTAATTACAGACCTTAAAGAAACTTTTTCAAAATGGGAAGGTTCATCTGCTACGGCTTTTGACAATTTACTTGATGGCAGAGTAAACGAGTTTATTGTCGTTCAAATCCCCAACCTCATTGACGTTCTTGTAGAAGAAATTAAAGTAAGTTCATCTTCAATGAAAGAAACCGATGATACAATCGCAGGACAAATAAAATAGGATATAATACTGCATAGATATTTAGTGTTTCTGTGTACGTTATGATATTTATATGGTTGAAAAACTTCTTGGAGAAGAATTGTCTCCTGAAGAAAAAGAAAAACGATTGTTATTGGCAAAAGAATTATTCGAATATGAAGCAACCACTTTTTTGGTTGCTTTCCGCGAAAAGGTTTTAGGGGATGATTTTAAACCAATTAATAATCCATTGCTTGACTTTAAGAAATTAGAAAATACAGAAGTTAAAGTTGATTTAAAGGTTGCAAAGATAAGTTACACTGCTCCTAACGCTGAAAAGCTGGGTAGTTTTGAAGTTGAGCCTAAGGTTACTCCGATAAATTATACCGCTCTTAACGTTGAAAAATTAGGTGGTTTTGAAGTTGAGCCTAAGGTTACTCCGATAAATTATACCGCTCTTAACGTTGAAAAATTAGGTGGTTTTGAAGTTGAGCCTAAGGTTACTCCGATAAGCTACAACGCGCCTAACGCTGAAAAGCTGGGTAGTTTTGAAGTTGAGCCTAAGGTTGCCAAGATAAGCTACAACGCTCCTAACGCTGAAAAGTTGGGTAGTTTTGAAGTTGAGCCTAAGGTTGCCAAGATAAGCTACAACGCTCCTAACGCTGAAAAGCTGGGTAGTTTTGAAGTTGAGCCTAAGGTTACTCCGATAAGTTATACCGCTCTTAACGTTGAAAAATTAGGTGGTTTTGAAGTTGAGCCTAAGGTTACTCCGATAAGCTACAACGCGCCTAACGCTGAAAAGCTGGGTAGTTTTGAAGTTGAGCCTAAGGTTGCCAAGATAAGCTACAACGCTCCTAACGCTGAAAAGTTGGGTAGTTTTGAAGTTGAGCCTAAGGTTGCCAAGATAAGCTACAACGCTCCTAACGCTGAAAAGCTGGGTAGTTTTGAAGTTGAGCCTAAGGTTACTCCGATAAGTTATACCGCTCTTAACGTTGAAAAATTAGGTGGTTTTGAAGTTGAGCCTAAGGCTACTCCGATAAGCTACAACGCTCCTAACGCTGAAAAGCTGGGTAGTTTTGAAGTTGAGCCTAAGGTTACTCCGATAAGTTATACCGCTCTTAACGTTGAAAAATTAGGTGGTTTTGAAATTAAGAAAATTAAAAAAGTTAGAGCCAAAATAAAATATACTAAACCTTTTAAGATAGATGTTGCTATGGAATTTAAAGATATTTTATCAAAAATAGGGGCTTAAAATGGAAAATAACAAATTACTTCTCGGTGTAAAATTTATCAATTCAGCAGATGAGTACACAATACAATTAGTTGTTCCATTTGATTTAACCTTAAAACAATTGCTGATGGGAATATATTTTGGGTTAGAAGATAGAAAAAATGATTCCGATTCTAAATACAAGAAATGTTTAGAAATATTTGAAAAATTCTATGATAAAAATGGAAATGATGACAAAACTTATAAGTCTTTCATAGTAGATAATATTAAGACGGAAAATGTTGACAAAAAAAATTATGTTATAAATATCAAAGACAAATTAAAGGCAAAATTATATAAAAGGATTGCTGAGGAAACAAATCCAAGTTTAGGTTTCATTACGGGCACTCTACTCATATTTTCGGATAGCACAAGAAGTTATGAGATAAAGGCATATAATACTGATTCAAAAGCAAGAATTGATTTAACTGATGTACAGATTAAAGAATATCCAAAGCACAATATTAGCTCAAGAAAACTAAATGTAATTGACACCACCCCAGTAAAAATCATTTCACCCACACAAATGCCGAAAAAGCCAAAAGTTAATCTTGGAATTAGAATATTATCATCACTTGTGATGTTAGGAGCTATGGTTCTTTTCGCGGTTTTTGGCAGTAGTCGCAGTATGGAAATGTTGCTGATGAGTATCATAATGTCAGCGACAGCAGTTTTTACAGCAGTCATTTCTATTTTAGACCAGTTTGCTGAATATAATAAAAATAAGAAAGAATGGAAAACACAATACGAAACATACATTCATCGTGTAATAAAAGACGATATAAAAGCTCGCCAAGCAAAAGATATTGCCAACATTGACAGTTTTTATCCAAACATGACTAAATTAGTGGTGAATACTTTTGGGTTATCAAGTGATATTTTTTCTCGTGTGCAAAATGATGATGATTTTATGCATATTAGACTTGGCATATCTCAACGAGATAAAAACCAATCAAATGAAATTATCAATGGAATAAAGTCATTTTTTGAAATTGAGGGCGAGAAAAAAGACCCAGAATTTTCACCTACAAAATACGAATGGCGATATAGTGGAGAAAGTATCGACATTCTTTTTGAACCAGAAAAGAAGCCCAATTTTATTGAAAATCAGCCAAAAATTTTAAAGTTTTTTAATAGTTTATTTGAATTCATAAAAAGGCGTTCAAAGCACGACAATGGAGATTTAATAGATGAAGAACGATACCAAGGTTCGTCTTTGTTTCTATGTAATTTGCCATATGAAATTTCTGAGAAGTACAAATATCTAGAAGAAGCTCCCGTTCTATTATCTCTGAAAGATTGTGGGACATTAGGTGTAGTATCAAAAGAAAATTTTGATTCGGTTATTAAACTAGCAAATAACTTTGTATTTGAATTGTCATTTTATCAATCACCTAGTAATGTTCAATTTGTTATGTTATTGCCAGATGACTGTAACAAAGCAGAAGAATACACCCTATATTTCAAATATTTACCTCATTTCTTAAATTTATTACCCAAATATTCTCAATTTATCAATTCAAAACAATATGCACAAAATGTATTTAGCCAACTATATGACATTTTAGGTAAGAGAAAAGAAGAAAAAGGTAATAATTCAGATTATAAATTTGCACATATTGTAGTGATAGTCTATGAAGAATATAACCTAAAAGAGCATCCGATAGCACATTATCTACCCAAAGCACCAAAACAAGGAGAACCATATAAAAATGATTTGGGGATAACGTTTATTTTCTGCAAAAATTACGAAAACGAACTGCCAGAATATTGTGGCAAAACTATCGTAATAGAAAATGAAACACTTAAGCTTTTTTCGAGAAGTAATAAAAATGAGATTATCTCTATATACAACAGCATGTCTGTGCCGAAAGATTTTGATAATGCATTTAAGATTATTTCTGCTTTGTTTTATATCAAAATTGCAAAAAACGGGGCTGTTCCAAGTTACCTTAGTTTAAACCCATTATTGAAAAACAATGACCAATATAAAGATTTGTCTGAAAATTGGGATTTTAAGAAAAGAAAATACGATGTTACTAAAACACTAGCAGTTCCGATTGGTGACAAAGGGGATGGCACAGTATTTCTTGATTTACACGAGAAAGCGGATGGTCCTCATATGCTCGTTGCAGGAACAACTGGGTCAGGTAAATCTCAAACCATAATTTCATATTTGCTTGGGCTGTGTTATTTGTATTCTCCAGAAGAGTTAAATTTGTTGCTGGTTGATATGAAAGGCGGAGGTTTTATAAATCGATTGTTCAATAAAACTCAACCATATATTCCTCATGTTGTAGGAGCAGTAACAGATGTTGCTGGTGACGAAAACGGTACTGGTGCAGAATATATGCTTAAACGCTTTTTGAGTTCATTAACAGCGGAAATTAAACGCAGAAAAATATATTTTAACAAGGCTAAGGTGGATAACATTGACAGCTATATAACTAAATATCGTGAAAGAAAAGACAATAATAGTGACAATGAAAAGCTTCCTCAATTAGCACACTTAGTGCTTGTTATTGATGAATTTACCGAATTAAAGAGATTTTCACAAAACAGTAAAGATGTTAACTTCATTGATGAAATTACAACTATTGCAAGAGTTGGTAGAAGTCTTGGCTTTCATATTATTCTAATATCACAAAATATTCAAGGTGCAATAACCGAAGATATAAACGTCAATTCAAAGGCGAGACTTTGCTTAAAAGTTGCAACAATAGGTGCTTCAAAAGATATGCTCGGAACAATTGATGCCGCTGCTCCTGATATGCCTGGAAATGGACGAGCATATTTAAAAGTTGGTACTGGTTCACGATATGAGTATTTTCAATCTGCATATTCAGGGGCTCGCTCTGAAATTAGCGACGATGATACACCATTTTCTATTCAAATGGTTGAATTAGGGAAAGAATTTACCGATTTTTTTGATTATAGAGAAAAACTGAAAAAAGACCAAGATGAAGAACTCAAAAATCTCAAAAATCAAATTGTAGATGGTGGTAATCATGTGGCTGAAAATAAAAAAATCGAAGATCAAATCGCTAAACTAAAAAAGATTGAACTTGAAGATTATGTTGAGGAAATATATAGAGCATATAATTCTTCATCAGAATACTTGAACGCTATTCCTTCAATTCCGTTTAATATATTTAGCGACCCGCTCTATTCCCAATTTTCGTTTTTGATTAACGAAGATAAAATTTATTATCGTAATAGCAAAAAAGATGATTGGAAAGAAGAAAATGTCGCAAAGGATATTACAATGAGCAGTAACTTCTTAATAAAAATAGGCAAATATGATGACCCTCTTAATCAACGCCAAGATGTGTTTATTGTAGATTTGCTAAAAAACAATATTATTGTTTTTGGCACATCTGCGAGCGGTAAAACCACTCTTATAAAAAACGTCTTAGTTCAATTAAATAATAACTTAGATGAAAGTGAAGAAGAGGTTTATCTGCTTGATTTTGGTGGTTCGCTTTCTCAGTATAAAAACTTACCAATACTTTGTGCTTGTTTTGAAGATACTATCGAAGAAAACATCAAAGCTTTTTTTAAGCGGTTCGAAAACAAATTAAAAGACAATGTAGCAGAATTGAAAGGTTCACCGTATAGCAAAGATAGTGAAATTCCTCACTCAACGCTTATCATCGAAAATATAAATGCTTTTCTTGCTGATAAACGATTTGATAAGTATCAAGATTTACTATTGAAAATCTGTCGTGATGGACGAACCAAAGGAATTACTGTAATATTGACTGCTTCTGAAAATAGTGGTGGTGTAAATCGATATTTGTCAAGTTTTGAACAAAAAATAGCACTGGTATATTCTAATGAAAACTTAAGAGATTTGTTTGGGGGCGGTTGTCCTACGCCATACCTAACCCCCGGACGTGGAGTTGCTAGTATTGATAATATGCCACTTGAATTTCAATGTTTTCTGCCATTTAAAGAAGATGCCAATAGTTCTGAAATAAATTATTTGGACACCCTTAAAAATGCTGAACAGCATAAAAACAGAATCAAAATTTTTGACGGAGATTTAATGATTGATAATTTCAAAAAATTTTATAAAGTATCTACCGATTTTGAAAAGTTAGATATATCGAAAAATCCTGTCGTTGGGCTTAGTTATTATAATATGGACTTAGTCGATTTTGACTATAAAAACATCGGTGCAATAGCTATTTATGGACGTAAAGAATATGGCAAGACTAATCTTTTAAGGTTAATCGTTGAGACCCTTGCTAGAAACGATTATGTCAAGTTCGTTTTACTGGACGATGGGAGAAAAGAGCTTGATAAAATTATACAATATATAAGAGCCAATAATATAAAAAATCAGTATACAAACCCAAATGAGTTGGTTGTATATTTAAATGCCGCATACCAACTTGATGATGAAGTTGATATGGTGGCAGAAATGAATGGAATTGATACAATATCAGTAAAACATACTTTAAATAAAATTACCAAAAAAGAGCAACCAGTTTTTGTACAAGAAGATAAACCATATCCAGAACAATGGGATTCATTTAGTGAAGAAGCAAAAGCTAGATGGGAAAAACACAATAAAAATCAACAACCAATTCAAAGTCATTCATCAAAAGAACAACTTCTTAATACACCTAATCAAATCATTGTTTCAAAGGAAACGTCAACTCATTCGATTGTCAAGAATGAGAATAATGCATTTTTTGTTTTTATTATTCAAAACAGGTCTGTCTACTTGAAAAGCAACAAGGAGTTACTAAACACAATTATCCCGAAAATCATAAGCGATTATCCAAGTAAATGCTTGTTCATTTTTTCTGACGCCAGAAATTTTAGTGAAAACGATGGCTTCTTTGATTGTATATCAACAGTTTTTTTGCTTGATGATGTATATGATTTTGTATCAAGCAGAAGAAGTAAAACTGCCTTAATAGAACTTGATGATTCTGAACTTAAAGATAAGTTTGCAAAAATTGATGTTGGCGATGGATACGTCTATAACAAAGAAATCGAATTACTTCAAAAAGTAAAATTTATCAAGCACAGAGATACCGAGATACAAAAAACAGAATAAACCAATAATTGGAGGATTATGTTATGGGTAATGGCTATAATTTGCTTGATAGTAAGGCGTTTGATGATGTTTTTGAAGACATTAAAATTATCGAAGAAACATACACTAATATTAGTGTGAAGTATGATGATATGATTAAGCATCTTATTACAGATGGTAATTGGAAAGGCAAAGGAGCAGATGCCTTTAAAAAAGATGCTGCTAATGTAAGGGCAAACTTAACTGAAATATATGAAATGCTTAAAGCTTTTGGAGATACAGTTCATGGTTGTTATGATACAATTAAAGAATCGGATACAAGAATAGGTAAATATAATGAAAATCCATTTCAAAATTAGAGGCTGAAAATTATGCACAGAAGATTTAATAAAATCGGAGATTTCTTCATAAAAATTGGTATGCTTTTCAAAGAACCTGAAAATAAACAAGAAGAACGAGTATTAGATTCATCAATTGACAAAGCCTTAAATCTAAAACTCCATGAAATATCCGTTCAAGATATTATGAATACTAACAATATTGAATATATTAAATCGGTTACGATTGATGTAAATTCATAAAAAAAATAGCACATCGGAGCAAATATGACTAATTTAGGTTTTCTGGAAAAAATGATTTTGCAAATTATTGGCTCAAATGATGCAAAATTGATAGATAAAAAGAGTGGATTAAGGTATGACGAAAAAAGTGAATTATTCTTGTCACCGTTTATTATGGTTGAACTTAATGCATTTATGTGTCAACAAGATGCTATCAAATCTGATTTTGAAAAACGTGCAAGCCATTACAAAAAAGAAATTTCAGAATTGCTTTACAAGTTGAAATCTACACCTAAAATTTTGCAAGACACTTTATACTCTTTGACAATAAAACAATCACAATGTGTAAACGATTCGGTTATAGCAACTTTTCAAGCTGAAATTGAGAAAATTAACGATTCAATAGAAGCTGATAAAGCGGATTCTCAAAAGAAATTAGATTATATATCAAGTGAAATTGATAAAAAGGCAAATACAGCAAATTCTAACATATTAACTGCGAAAGAACGTTCTAACGCGAGAATTTCCCAGTATCAATATTATGTTAAGGCAAAAACCGCAAAACTCCATAAAATAGAATTTAAGAAAATAGATAGATTGCTAAAAAAGCTTAGCGTTAGAAAAAGAAAATTGAATCATAAAAAAGGACGATATATTGCGAAATACCCCTACTATGACAAAGTTGATTCTATAGAGTATAAAAAAATTCTAGAAATTGAAACTGAAATTTCTGAGCTAAATACGAAAAAAATGTATTTTACCGCAATTTATTCAATACCTGATGACCCAGTAGATATTGAAAATTTGCTCAAATTAAAAGAATATAGACTTACTACAATTACCAACAATCCAATACACTAAGGAGACAATATGGCTGAGACTGGTCTTGAAATAGCAAAAAAAAAGCTTAAAGAATATGTTGACCACATTATTAGTGACAAACAACGAATTGAGAATGCGGGTCTGCATAAAAGAGGTTTTCAAAATCTCATAGACGATGTTATTTCAAAAGCTATAGAATTGTCAAAGCATATAAAAGATAATGTGCATGTTGATTTAATTAAATCTAATACTGACAATTTACCCGATGACATTGTCAACCGTCATAAAAACAAATTGCTCATAGCGGAAAAAGAAAAAGAAATAACGGAATTGGAGAAAACACTTGCAGAAATTTCCACTCACTAGAATTATGAATCAGCAAAACAAAACTCATAAGATAGTTGAAATTACTCTTATCTGTATGCTGACTTTATTTGATGCAGCTTCTTTATTCTATTCGTTTTGGGAGCAATATGACAGAGATGTATATCAACCTTCTATTGTAAAATACAGAGCTGATATACCTATATACGAGAAGAATTTTTCAGATGAGAAATTGAAAGAACTGAACCTTAGAGAAAACAAAGGGAAGATTTTTATTCCTTATGAGAGTAGAAATAAACTCATATATATAGATGAAACAACTGGAGAATTGAAAAGCAATATAATCGTTAGTGTTTGGACAAAGCCAGTAAAACCTAAAATTAGTAAGCTTTTCATTTGGCTCACTATCGTAGTTTCAATAATATTTGCACTTTCAGTAGATGTAATTTCATATGTTCTGGCAACACAATTAATAATACTCACTTATAGGGGAAATTCAGATGCAAGCAGAAAAAGGCGAGCATGGTTAATTGGTGTTTCGGCATTAATTGTTTGGCTTGGAACAGTTGTGTTAAGTATAGTTATAAGATGGATGCTTGCAATTGGTGATAAAGGTAAGGAGGATAACAACTACTTGGAACTGGTAATTTCAACGATTCCATTAGTAGTTTCTATTGCTTGTATTCGCTTTTTCTTGTTTGATTTTGATAATAAATTTGAAAGTTTAAAAGGGGAAATTGTCAAAATAAAGTCCGAAATTAAACAAAAAAAAATAGAATTAATAGAACTTAAAAATAAAGTAGATGATAAGTATCTAAAAGACCAATTAAGTAAGGTTTGGGCAAGAGTTACGAGTAAAGATTTGTATTTAAAACAAGATGTAGAAAGTATAATAAGTCAGTTGGAAAAAGAAATTTTTATAAAAACCAAAGATGGTTTTAATATGGATTCTCCCAATGTGTTAAAATCATTTCAATCATTTGAAGAATTTGTATACAATGAAATTAGTCGGCTAAGGGTGAAAGCTGAGAAAGAAACTGGCAATCACGGAATTTCAGAAGTAGAAATATCCACAGAGCAAAAAAACAAATTAAAGGAAGGGTTAAAATGAAAAAAACTAGAAAAATTATAGTTTGCTTATTGATTATGCTGTTAATACTATCGTCTGCCTCTTGTAAGAAAAAAGGCAATGGTGATAACAATTCGAGTTCAAATTCCACATCTTTAACAAGTTCAACTTTAACAAGTTCAACAGAATCTTCATATGATGACGAAAATATAGAAAAGTTTGTTGCGTTATCAATAGTATATGGAAATCATGCAAATGGTGTTGAAATTAACGATGCTTTTCTTAAAGAGGCACTTTTATTTGATGAGAAAAATCTAATTGTCTTTTCTGCAAATGTTATTGTTTGTGATGGTTCACCATCAACAGTCCAAACTTGGGATTTCCAAGGTATTTATGACGTTGAACTTGATAAGGTAGAAAATGCTAATATGAAAAACAAAGACACTATTTTATCATATATAAAATCCAATTTGCCAAAAGCTAATGATGGAGAAAATGACACCCTTGAAGCAATCAGACAAGCTCAAAATAATTTATCGTTAGGTGAAATAACGTCTTTCATAGACAAATGTAAGGAAGATAAAGAACTCGTAGAAAAACGTATTGTTATTATTGATAATGGTATTGTTACTACTGGAAGTCTGAATTTTAACGCAAAAGAAAACACTTTTAAAGATGTAGTTGGTAAAACAGATACTTCTATTGAAGATATTAAGGAAAGTGTTAGTGAATTAAATAAGAAAATATTCCCTGATTTAAGTGATATAGTGGTAAATTTTCGTGTTCAATATATAGACAAAATATGTGGGTCGCAAAAAATAACGCCTGAAAAAACTGAAAATCTTCGAAATTTTTGGGAAATAATTCTTAAAGATTCTTGTAAAGCAAAATTTGCAGATGTCAAATTATCTAATGGTGATGTGAAAAAGCTATATAGTGAAGATGACCCTCAAGGTTATCCACTTGTTTCGCCTGCCACCACACTTTTTCCTGACCCACCTAAACCAGATTGTAAGTGTGGCATGTGTGCTGATGATTGTGCTAAGACTTGTGACAAGAGCAATTGCACTACTTGCAAAGCTATACCACCGCCTCCAACACTTCCTCCTGTTTCACCATCTGATTATATCAATTTTGAAACTGATAAATCCAATGTATTAAATGAAGCAGAAGCGAACAAAGCCTTAAAAGATATATTTGCACCATATATTCATGAATATTTTGCTACTATTCCAGATGGTAAAATATATATAGTAGGAACAATTTCTTGGCATAGCGATAGATTAACAGGCGAAATAATCGAAAGTAATACTGAGGGTGGTATTGCCTTATCACAACAACGTGCGACAAAAGTAAAAGAGATGCTATTGAATTGTGACTCTACTCTTGTTCAATATAGTGATAGGCTAATTACAGTAGCTAATGGAATATTAAACCCTTGGTATAAAAATTATAATACAGGAGTCAATCCTCAAGAAAACAGAAAAGTCTTACTGTTTATAGATTATGATTTTGGTGAAGATAAGTTTAATGAAAAGAGTGCTTTTGTAAAAAATCATGTATTTTAATAAGACAGAGTGGGCTTGATAATTCAAGCCTTTTCTGTTGTTAATTTATAAAACAGTTGACAATACACCAAAAGTATGATACAATATTTAGGTAATATCTAAAAAGCAAGGAGAACATTCCCATGCCACCACACACCAAAAAATCCCGAATACTCCACGTCAAACAATTTTTAGAAGAAAACACAGACGAAGAAAACCAAGTAACCCTCGCCCAAATTGAGGAATATTGACATCGCAGGGCATTGAATCAAGCGCAAAAAGTTTGCGTAGAGATATAGAACAGTTGCTTGAAATTAGCGTTGACGTGGTTTGCAATAATGGCAAGCCCGCGAAATATTTTATCTGCATTCGGATTTTTGAAGTTGTCGAACTGAAATTGCTGATTGACGCCGTCAACGCCTCACGGTTTATTCCGAACACTAAACAAAAACTTTTAATCGACAAATTATCGAAATTTTCAAGCCACGAACAGCGTAAAAAATTAGAGGGAAATCTTTGTACAAATACCCTTACAAACCCAGTCACAGACAAGGTTTATTACACCGCAGACATTCTAAATATGGCGATAAATTCAAAGCAAAAAGTCACGTTCAAATACTTTGATTGGAACGCCAAAGGCAAGAAAATTTTCAAGCATAAAGCCCAAATTTACTCGCTAAGTCCGTATGGTTTGATTTGGAATAATGACCATTATTATATGGTTGGGTACTCAGAAAATCACGAAAAAATCGCCACTTTTCGAGTGGACAAAATGACAAAAATTGAACTCACAGACACAAAATCCGAGCCTATTCCGAGCAATTTTAACCTTAGGCTTTACTCTGAAAAAGTCTTTTTGATGTATGACGGAAAGCCCGAAAATGTTACGCTGATTTGCGAAAATCAGTTGATGACGAATCTAATTGACAAATTTGGCGAGAAAATAAAAAGCAAAATTATTGACGAAAATCACTTTGAAATTACCGTAAATGTTGCTCCAATCCCGACGTTTTTCGCTTGGGTATTTTCGTTCGGCGACAGAATAAAAATCACTTCGCCAAAGAATATTTTAGCATAATTTGAGAAAATGTTAAATTCTTTTAAAATGTAAATATTAACAAAACCGTTTTTATGTCATAGCAACAAACATTAGTCCTTTGGAGGTGTATAATGATTAAAATTGCCATTGTTGATGACGAAAAAATTTTAAGAAAAAAATTAACATCAATGCTGTTAACGTTTGATTTTTCACAAAAGGATACTGCTATCTCGGAGATTTCAAGCGGCGAGGAATTTATAGAATATTATGCAAATAACAGTGCTGATATTATTTTTTTTAATATAGAAATGGACGAAATTAACGGACTGAAAACCGCTGCGGAAATTCGGGAAGTTGACAAAGATGTGATTATAATTTTTCTTACAAATTTCAAAGACTTTGTGTTTAGCGGATATGAAGTAAAAGCATTTAGGCATTTGCTCAAAACTCAAGTATTTGGCGATGGAGATAACAATGAACTCAAAGAAATTACTGAAAAGGCATTGACAGAATACCAACAACAGCATAAGACCATAACTCTTAGTACCCGTACCAATAGCCTAAAATCGCTTTAAGAGGGTATTAAAATGGGCGATAATGAACATTGTTTCGGTGCAATCGGTCGAGATTTCGTAATCCTTTGAAAGCCTGCGCGAATTATTCACCCATGCAAAAGTTCGCTCGACGACCCAGCGAATTGGCTGAATTTCAAATGTATTTTTAATACGTGTAGAAATGTCAATTTTAATGTTGTGAAACTCCTCGAAAGTGTTCACAAAAGTCCCTCGATAGCCACAGTCGGCGCGTCCGCCGATAATTGTTGGGTATTTGTAGAGTGCTTTTTCAAACACAAAAACTCCGCCTTTTGTGTCGTGTTTGTTGGCCCGATGGACATTAATTGCGAGCAAAAAACCGTTGGTGTCAACAACTATGTGTCTCTTTCGTCCTTTCGTTTTTTTCCCCCATCAAAGCCAATTTCGTCGCTGCGTTTGTATATTCCTTTTCCGAGTCTTGACATAAAATTATTCTCCTTTGACAACGATTTTGACGACGAATCACTCTTATTATACCACGAAATGTCGCCAAACCGACCGTCAAAACGGTAAAATTCGTTAAATTAGGTTGTCAAGACCCAAGCATTGTAAAAATAATGCCGAAAAAACGAAAATAATTGAATTTGGGTATTGACAGCGGTAAAATGTTTGTTACAATATGGATGATACTGTTGGTTATTGTAGAATACTGGCGGTATCCCCACGCCGTGAATGAAAGAACATTCACGACACATTATGGCCACTTCTGGACAGCGTGACCACAAGTTGAGGCAAAACACCTTGACTGTCTGCACGAGGCGGGTTGAGGGACGGTCGTAGCTAAGCGGGAACGTGAGGCGAATATTTTTTTGCGGTCAAAAAAATATAAATAATTCAAGGGGGAAACTAAAATGTTTCAAACAACATTCAAGCGTATCTTTGCATTCTCACTTTCGTTGGTTCTATTGCTCAGCATCGTTCCGTTTTCTGTACTTGCGGAAGACGAAATTCCACAAGAGCGTTATACGGTATTGGTGTTAGACACCTCTGCTTCTGTGGATTGGAAGTATAGCGGATTCTTTGGTTTTGGCTCATATACGCATACAGTAGATTCACCAATTGATAAGACGCAAGAAGCCGCAAAAGTTTTCTGCCAACAAACAGGCAAGACCAGTCAGCTTGCAATAATTTCATATGATGGTGAAGCACGCGTTTCAGCAGACTTTACGACAAATTTAGATGTACAGCAAAATGCTATTGATGCGCTCACTACCCCTGAAAACACGGAGGATGTTAATGCAAATACTGCGGGTAATATTGTCGATGCATTGGCTTTGGCTGACACGCTTTTAGGGAACGTTCCCTCTACAGCAATACAAAATATTGTTGTTTTCACATCTGGTTATTCGTCCTATTATACCGAAACCGATGGTACGCGCACCCATTTTATAAGAGATGGTCATTATGACACAGATGCAGATGGCGGTTGGCATTTTTTTGGAAACGGATATAGAACTTCACCAATCAGCAAATGCTGTTTATGAGGCGGCTGTTGCTTTGCATGAGAAAAATTATAATGTATATAGCATCGGATTGTTTCATAAATTCAAGAATGCCCCCAGTTCAATGCAAACGCAATTATCATTATTAAGACAAGTGGCAAAAGATATAGCAAGTTCTTCAGAAAATTATTATGAAGTCGATGATATTGATAATCTCAAGGTTATCTTTGGTGATGTTGCTGATGATATAGTTAATCCTAATATTCCTGATAAAGCCGATAATGACCCGATTATTTTTATTCCGGGTGTTATGGGAACTCGTCTTTTTGCACACAATTTTTCTGACCAAGTTTGGCCACCATTAGGAACATGGAATGGCTCTGACCAATTAGGTGATTATATTCTAAGAGATGATTTAAGTTTACGCCCTTCTGATATTGACCAACGTACTTTACAGCCGCATAAAAAAGGTCTGTCAATGTCAACTTTTGACTATCGTGAATATGGTGCGCAAGATGCTTATAAAGAAATCATTGATGCACTATGTGCCAACTTCGATGGAAAAGACGGAAGAAGTGATAGACAAATTTACTTCTTTTCGTATGATTGGAGGCAAAGTAATGAAATCTCTGCTTCCGACTTATCAACATTTATTAATCAAATAGCCGCTATATCACCGAGCGACAAGGTTGACTTAGTTTGCCATAGTATGGGTGGAATCGTTGCTTCTGTATATTTTGAAAACAATGGTGATGCTAAATTAGACAAAATCATTACTGGAGGAACTCCATATGAAGGGTCGGTAGATATACTCAAATCAATTTTTACTGATGATGTTATATCTGGGTGGTTAGGTAAATTGCTCGTAAACCCATTGTAAAGTTCTGGCTTTGGATTAACGACAGATGTAAAAAAAGAAATTATTACAGCGAAAGAACTAATTCCTTCAAGAAAATATGTTGAACTTTGGCCAGATGATTATTTTGAATTGCGAACACCAAAGATAATTGGTTCAAAGGTTGAGTCGATTGATTATAGCAAATTTTTAGATGTGCTGTCTGACCCTTCTCTATTCGGAAAAAAATTGGCAAAAAGCAAATATGTCTGAAAGTCAAACTTTCCAAAAAAAATATTTGAATCTAAGCAACGACCTAATAAATTATCCTAATTCTTATTTTGCTATCGGTACAAAACAAAAAACGATAGTTGGCTTGCGTTTAGGATATAACGATGAGGCGTCGGGATATTATATAGACAAGTACAAATATGGCAATGGTGATGGTTCTGTGCCATACGAAAGTGCATCAATGTTGTATAAAGGAGTAATCCCAAAGAAAACACTCCTATACAAGTAAAAAACACCGCCGTATGGCAGTGTTTTCTTGTGTTAGAAAGTGCTAAAAAGTCTTAATAATAAGCTCAAAATAAGGCTTATGGTAGAGCTTGGGATTTAGGTTATTATTCCTCGAAACTTCAATAATTTTAAAATTTTTATAAAGTTCCCGGATAAAATCGCAGTCATTGTAAGACAAAACAAACTTGCCTTTAATATTTGAGAGAACGTCAAGGCATTTGCCGCCGATGCGCGAGATAAAACTGTTCATAATTTGTAATCTCCTTGAATATATTTAATAGGTTTTTTCAAATATTTTTCTTAGATTTTCAATTATGACCACTGCCGTTTTACGGTAGTTTTTTATTTTACTCTTTTAGTTTGCCTCGCGTGATTTTACCTACAATTCCGTCAATATCAATACAAGATACTTCTTGAAAAGCCTTAACTGCTTTTTCGGTTTGAGAGCCGAAACAGCCATCAACGCCCCAACTTCCTAAGTCGTAATCTTTTGCTGACAGATAAAATTGAACCCATTTTACACCATCGCCTTTCGAGCCTTTTTTGATGACTGCAAATGGTTCAACATATGGGTTTTTAGCTTTTTGGGCATCAGAATTTTCAGTTTGATTATCTGTTGGCGGTTGCGATGCGGAGCTGTCACTTAATTTTTTCGGATGTGCAACGCCGATAATTGCATATGCAACGCCTTTTTGAGGCGGCATTACTTTTTTTGAATTTTTGCGTACAGTTCCGCAGCCGTTCCACTGTTCGATTATGCCATAAACGCCATTGGCTGTATCCGTGCTTACTATCGCAACGTGTCCGCATTTCGGTGAAGAAGCAGAGTGATAACTAATAACATCGCCGACTTGCGGCATTACCGGATATGCGATATACTCAAAAAGTTCCGGGAATTGCTTTGCCGTGTTTTCGGCAACGAACATACCGTCTCCTGTCGTCCACATAACAACGTTAAAAAAGTCTTTTAGATAACGTATCGCGAGGTCAACACATTGTACACCGAATACGCCGTCAGCATCTCTGGCAGGCGTTCCGACTAGATTTTTAAGGTAATTTTGCGCTTCAGTTTTGTTCATTTTTTTCTCCTTCGTTATCTTTTACAAATTTTCTCATAGCATCTACAAGTGCAGATAAAAGCGTTATGCTTGCCGTTATTGCTGATGCTTTTGTATCAACATTTTGTGATATTGCCGTTAAAAAAGTCAGAAAAAACAACGGCAGGTTATAGAGCGTAAAATTGGTAATGACTTTCTTAAAGTCAGCAGAGTTAAATTGAAATTTTCCACTTGTTTGCATTTTTTATTTCTCACTTTCCATTGCTTTTGTCGGAAGTTCTCGTATTTCCGACATTATTTTATCAATAAAACTGTTTCCTTGAAGATTTTTATATTCTGTATATAAATCCTCAGCACATTCAAGAATATATCTTGTAATAAAACCATTTTCGGTAACTTCTCGGTGTATCCGTGTCAGAGTATATTTTATCTGTTTTTTGGTAGCATAATTTTGATTGACAATATCATTTTCTATTTTATCAATATAAACTTCAAGTTCTGAATATTTTGATATAATCAGCTCATTTTGACGGCGAATATTTTCAATTTCAAAATCGGTTTTTTCGTGCTTTTTATTATGCTTTTTTGAATTATTAAACATAGCTGCGAGTACACTTCCCGAACCTCCTAGTACAGTTACGGAAGTTATTATAATTTGTGTCCAGTCCATTTTAATCCTCTATATATGGTATTTCGTGCTGATAACCGCACCATTTTCTGATTTTTTGTCCGGTTGGAGTTATAACTTCAATTTGATAGAAGTAGTTGCCGTAAAGGTCGTCCGTTTTAGTGCTTGAAAACTTCACGTCAAAGCAGTTTTTATCGACATTGTAAATCCCATCCGCGACTGCAATTGCGACAGAATTATCATGCCTGTGCAAAAAGATTTTGACTTTATAAGCTTTTTGAAAACGTATTGTTTTACCATCACGTTTTATACGCACCTTAGCATATTGTGTGTTCCCCGCAATTTCAAGCAAGTCTTTTTTAATTAGGACTGAATTATTTTTCATAAAAATTCTCATTAACTAAATGGTTGATTTTTGGTATAATAAAACGTAATAGCACCATGCCAGTCACTATATGAGGTATTCTGCAAATTGACATTGATACAATATAGTACAATTTTACCCTGAGGTTGTTTGCAAAGCGACATTGTAATATTTTCTGCAGAGTTGTAAACGGGATAAATTCCGATAGGCGTTGTCGTTTGGTACTGGTTGCCGCCGTTGGTTGATGTGTTGTAGAGACATCCCTCAAATTTCACTAAAACATCAGCGTCTGTAAGCGTTTTTAATATATAGTTTGTCTGTTGCTGAGGAGTTCCGCCAAAGTCAAACTTTAATGTTCGAGCAAATAACGGAGTACCAAAGTAAGAACCTACCTGTAATTCTGCGGACTGCTGACCATTTATAAAAATAGCTGTATCGGGCGTGAAACTTGTGAACGCTCCGTCATATGGATTGACACCTCCGCCGCCGATATAAAGATTATTTATATAATTGCAATCATAAACATTATTACCTCCGTTTACATTGTAAGCCGACTGAACGTTAAGATTTTCAACACTTGAACCACCTGAATAAACGGTTGATTTTTCGTCTATTTCAGCATTGACAGCATTAATTTGAGAAGATAATTGTGCCTGAGTTGCAACAGGGTTTGTGTTCCAACCGTTATGATAAGTTGACAGCTCGTCAATCAGTTCATTATACGTTCTCGCTTGCGGTTTTTGTGTTTGCTGTGAAGTATTGGCAAGTACCGTCTTTGGGTCATAGTTTGGCATTTGGTTGGTTGCAATATTAAAGCTGCTGGCAAGTTTAGACTGACTTATAACACCATCACGAATTGACATATCACCTGTTGTATTATCAACGGATATATCGCTGCTTTGGCTTGCTCTGACTGTTCCCGCTGTAATTTCAGTAGCAATACTAACACCGTCCGACCCCGTATTAATCCAATCGAATACCGGAGGATTTGTATCGGAAGTATTCGCTAATTCCCAAGTGTTATTATTGTTGTCATTCTTTACGCGAGTGGCGTTGAAAATTTCGATGAGCGTATGCGCCGCGCCGCTTGATGTTACCGTCCATACATCAGACGAACCAGAACCGTCACCTGTCGTAAACGAGCCGTCACCCCAAATATAATCTGCGGCATAAGTGTTAAGTGAAATTTGAGTAGGCGTATCCGTTCCGAAGTCATGATGTTGAAGATAACCACCTCTGCCCTCTAATGCTTGCAATTCAGAAGCAATATTATAAAATTGTTGTGCAACAGACTGAAATTTATCATAAACCGCAATTGCCGAATAAATGCTATTTTCAACTGGGTGAACTCCGACAACGGTATTATATAAAAGTTGTGAGATTAATTGTGGCTGACCGCTTACAATTTTTTGAACAGCAGTAGCGTTACTTGCTTGACCGATAAGTTGTAAAAGCAATTGAACACTTGCAACGGCACGGTCGAGTGGAACATCAGAGTAATTTTCATTGTTTACAAGCGTGAGTTTATCTATTGCATCTTCTGTTGTCTGTGTTACAACCGCTGTCGGATTAGGGTATGCGTTTTTGTATTGATTGAATGGTAAAAGTTGATTTGTTACCCAAGAACGGTCGGCGATGGGAATACTGTTTTTTGCAGGGTCGGTTAGAGCAGAGGATAGTTGTGTCATACCGACTGCCGATATAGGAGCATTAATAGAGCCTGTAATATTTGCAAGTACCGTCCAAGGCGGTAAATGTGTAAATTTACTCCAATCGACAGAACCGGGTTTTAATTCCAAAGCACTTGTTTGAGGATTATTCTGAAATTCATTACCGTATCTCACCATACCGAGATATGCGGAAGTTGCAAGGAGTGGCAGGCTTGATTTATTACGTTCAATAAAGAATGTGTCACAAGTTGCAATAGGCACGATAATACTTGATTTACGAATACCCAATATAGCATTTACAATACGCCCTATTGAAGACGGCAAAGCCACAAGAGTAGCTTGCAATTCGCTGTTAAATGAACGTCCCTCATCATATATTGAAGTTGATGATATTGCCCCCGTTATTTCGTCCAATACATATAAAGTTATGGGATATAGTGTACCATCTGTATAATCCCCTTTAAGGATACACAGCCCACGACCATTTACAATACCATAACTGAAATAACCCATAGCGGGACGATTGGATAAATCATCTCCAATATCATTAATACCGTTAATAAGCCCAAGTATTTTACCGACCGCCTGTTTTACAATATCAGATGTATATGCGTTTGGGCTTACAAAAGCAAATGAGTCTAAGTTAGCAGGGTCAAAATTGTTAACATTTTGATATGGTGTAATAGCAACATTCCCGCCGCCGTCAACGGTAAATGCCTTAATTCCGTCCATATCAGCCGTGTCAGATTTAACCATACCGGGAATATCGGAGGTCGCAATACTGTCAAGAGGTCTCCATATCCAAATATATTTATTGCCGTAACCATGCGTTGTATTTATTGCAAGAGCAATCTGTGTGAGGGTGTTCCCATTATCGTCTGTTCTCGGAATGGTATAACGTGTCCAGTCACCAGATTGAGTGACCGAGCCTGTCGCCATATCAAACGCGCCGCCCGCGTAATCAAAAATAGCGAAAACGGTTTTATCTGTCGCATTATCGGTTGTGCCGCTCGTGTCGCCGTTTGTGTCGATGATGATACTATTACCGCTCGGATAAATACGCTGCACAAGTTCTTTATGACGGGGTTTGTAGTACATTGTGCCGTTTTTTGTTCCGACATCTCCGACACCCTTAACAATCCCGAGAGTGTCACCGTCAGATGCCGCCATATTGCCGTTACCTGTGTACGCCCAAGTAAAATTGCGGTTACTATTTTTCACTATATTATTGAGTTCCCAAGAGGACTGGTCGTTAATATTCGTGACTTTAATGCCGTTGTTAACTTCCTCAAAAATCGTTCCTGTACCTGTAAAGTTAGGCGCAGTAAATGTTCCCTGCCAATATAAATCGTCCATGTCCGTAACTATGCAAGTTGCGGTTGAACCGTCAGTAGCTATACATTTTACAACGCCTTTTTGCGGTTTTGACGCAATATATGAGCCGACAACGGGTGCGATATCACATAGAGAAACAATAAGATTTAAGTCGGTAGAAATTGCTCCGTTATAGCCGATAAAGGACTGTACCGTATCTGAGCCAGTAACTCCCCAAGTAACGATTGCGGGAGTTGCAGATGTTCCGTAAAAATAATCAAGAGCGTATTTTGTGAGCGATAATTGCCCGAAGGAACCGCGTAAATCAGCGTTCGAAAAATCAAAAGCGTCAATAACTCCCGCCTGCTGCTCGATTTGATTTATCTGCTCCTGCAGGTCGTCAATATTTGTTTCGGCTGTGTCCATTCGAGCGTCAAGCGTATCAATTTGAGGTTGAAAATCATTTGAAAAATCTTCGGGCAGGCTAAAATACAAATACTGTTTACCTGTTCTAGAACCACCGTTTTTAGTTGCCGTAACGGTAAGAACGCCCTTAAAATGCCACGGGTCTGTTACTATTGTATTTAATGTGTAAATCGTGATATCAAGGTTTGATTGATACGTTCCGATTAGCGTTACAGCGTCTTCACCCGAGGGTGTAATTTTAACTGATACTACATTTCTTGTGTCACCGTTTAGTATTAAAGAGCCGTATGTGAGTGTATTAAAACCGCCCCAATTACCACCGTCGGGAGTGTTTTCAATTAATTCGATTCTGTTCTCCTGGTCGTCAATTTGTGGTTGATAATTAATCGGTAAATCGTCTGGGAATTTGAATGTTTTAAACACAAGTGTTTTATCCCAACCCGTCATTTTATTCAAAAAAGTGTTCATTTCATTTACGGGCTGAGCAGTCAAAAAAGCAGTCGGATAAACCATTAAAGGTGGCTTTATTGCAGGCACGGTAAACACATAAGTTGTGCGCATAACAGTACCATCATACGTTCCTCTTTTAACGGTTTTTAAGTTTCCATTCGAGTCTAATTCACAAAACGTCACCATATCGTTGGTATCACCGTTTAGAATAATTCTGTCAAGATAAAGACGGTTATTAGAGCCGACACCGCCCGCGTCAACAGAAAGCCCGTCAAGCATATTGAGTTCTAAATCAAAATAAGCCATTATTCTACTCCTTTTATAACATTAAAATGTCCGAAATGACGTCGTATTTCCTCGCCTGTTGGACAAAAAACAGATGCGACATAAGTATAGTTACCGTTCAATTGATTAGTGATATTATGCGGAATAACTGTACGCAATTTACGTATTGAATGGTCATAATAGAATGTTGCAATATATCCGTTTGGCAGTTCATCGGCATAAGAGTTGTCGTGGCGGGCAATAAGAATTTTTGCTGTATAATTCTTTAAATTCGAGCCGGTAATAGGCGTGCCACCATCAGTAATTTCTAAAATCCAGTTCGGAGAGTTGCCGCCGATTAATTTAATGTTTTGTAAAATTCGAGCCATTACGACCTCCGCTACTAGGGCGTGTTGACACTAAGCCCAATCATCATATTTCTATACTTTTTGCGTTATATAGCATTAAAAAATTCTTGCCTTACTTAGATAATCTGCTCTCAATATCCGCGATTTTTTGTGCTAAATCGTACCCAGATAGAGTTATGATATTCGTGGTTAAATTCACGCTGTCAAGCGTTCCTTTTACGCGCGAACCATCTATATTATCCGTCTTTTTATCGTAATTTGCGAGTTTTGTATCAACATTCGCATTTGTTGCATAATTGCTTAAAATTTGGTTAATTTGCGCGGTTGTTGAGTATGCGTTTAAGTCGGTGAGTTTGGCGTACGGTGCGAGTAATTCAGGCGTATCTTCATATTTTACCGCGTCCATCATAGCCTTGTCAGCGGTGTCTTTCGCAACACTTCGCGCCTCGGATAAAGTTTTTTCCTGCTGTTCGGGCAGTTTGTATTTTAGCGTATTTGCCATTTCGGCGGAAATACTCGAGATACTTTGTAAGCGTTCGCCAATCTCAATATTTGACTTATGCGGCTCGTTAATGTCAACAGTTTTTTTAATAATGCGCAGCGGCACGTTATTTTTTCGCGTATCAATATCCATTATTTCATTGACAAGATGGTATTCGCTGCCGAGTTCAAACTCCGCTAAATCAATCCCGATTGTGGATAGGTCAAGTGCGGTTATTTTGTAAGATTTTTTGACGTTATTTATTTCGTTCAGATATATTTGTGCCCTGATTTTTAACGCCGCAGGGTCGTTGTATTCATCAAAGAAAACCGTGCCGCATATAGTCCCGTAAATGCTTTGGGCGGTGGGGTCTATGATAAAATCCTCACCGTAGTTAGCGGACTTTATAGACACGCGTTTTTCTGTATCTTTGCCGTCTTCTCCTTTTATTTTCGCTCCGTAAGGATATAATCTAGTTATAATTTGCGAGCCGTCAATGAACGTGTCCATACTCTGCAAATTGTGAGCAAGTTTAATTATCGGGTTTTTGTACGCCGTTGACGGCACAAATTTATCATAGTGATAAATCAAAACATTTACTAAAAAACGGTCGTATTCAACACGAAACTCGCCGCCGAAACGCGATAAAATATAATCAACACAGGCGTATGATTTTCCGTATTGAAACACGTATTTTTGCTTTGTTTCCTGTTCTTTTGAAAACACGTTTATTCCCGTGTAACCGAGCCTTTTAAAATTCTCAACACTTGCGTTATGGATAGAAGTTAAATAGGCTAAATAATCCTGTAAAGTTCCTGTATACTCCCAAAACGTCTGCACGCTGTCGTAAAAATACCCTAAAGCATTCTCGCAAACAACCTGTTTATAAATCGCCCCTTTTGCATCCATAAACTCTTGAATTTTTAGGATATAGCCGTTAAAATCGGTTATTTTTTTGTCCTTAAAATAGTGAAAAATCGTGACCCGTGTAATCTTTTCTTTTATATTTTTGTACTCCGGGTGCAGTGTGTTTATAGTGAAATTGAATGTGTGAATTGCGTTTATTGCTTGCTCAATTGTCGCGTTATACAGCCTTTTAATTGAATTTACGTTTACTTCGTTCAACGGCTTGTCGGGTTTAATATTTTCGAGCGAATTTGTATAATTTACGTAATACATGTTACAATACCTCCGAAAGCCCGATTGTGTTTTCGTTTGGTATTCGATAAGGATATGCCGACCAGGTGGATACAATATGAGCCGTTCCAACACTATACTCAACAGTTACATCTGTAATTTCAGCCATAAAATGATACTCTGGTGTGTAAGTGTCAATAAGTTTCTTTTTACCTTTGCCTGAATATAGCCAATTTACTATTTCTTGTACTCTGTAATTCAGCTTTATGCGTTTAGGTATTGTCGGTTCGGAAATTATCAGCTCGTAAGTCAGCGAACGTTCTTCAAAAGTTTTGTTACCGTATAAATATGAAAAATCATAAACTGTGTTAGAATAAGGCACACGTTCGGTTATTTTTATTTGCTGAGGATAACTCACCGTGCGTGCCGCCAATACGGCTCCGAAATCATAAAAAGAATGTTTATCGGCAATGATAATACCATGTACATTGTGCAAAGTTGATAAATAGTCCATAATATTACCTGCCTTTCATTACGCTTGAACTTCCGATAATAGTGTCAATACGAGGTGCGAGCTGTCCTGCCAAAACTCCGTTGTCAAGCACAATTTTCATGTTAGAATTACCTAATATTGAAATGAGTGTATTCCCCATTAAATCAAGCTTTGACACGATATTTGTCAGCAAATTAGCATTGTTTGCAATTGATATTTCTGGAGCGTTTGCGGTCATTTGCACAATTCCGTAAACCGTATTTTCAAGTTCTTTTTGGAAATCAATAGACCTAAACGGGTCGCCGAGAATTTGTGTTTTAGTTTTCAAATTAACAGACGTATCAAAATCGGTCGGCAGCTCATTTTGCATAGCTTTTATAACGCCAGGCATTTCATTTTCAAAACCCAAACCGATACCCAAAGCTAGGTTTTTACCAACGCCATCACGCATTTCTGTTGATGGTGAGTGTATACCGAAAAAGCTTTTTATGCCATCCAACAAACCCTTGCAAAATTCTTTTACCTTGTCGGAAATCCAGCCTGACATGTTCTGAATACCGTCCCAAATGCCCTCAATCAGTCTACCGCCAACTTCAGCCATTTGCGAAACGCCCTCGCCGACCGCCCCGACTAAACCTTTCAGAATTTGCGGAATTGCGGCAACAATAGTAACAATTATCTCTGGCAGGTTCTGAATTAACGCGACAAAAAGTTTAATGCCCGCATCGATGAGTTGCGGAATGCTCCCAAGTATCGCCTTAATCAGCCCCTCGATGATTTGCGGTATAGCCGCCACAATCGCCGTGATGATTTCGGGGAGAGCTTCCACCAGCGACACCAAAAGTTGAATACCTGCGTCGATTATCTGTGGAATCGCGCCGATAACGAAGTCCACGATGCCCGTGATAATCGCGGGCAGAGCCGCTATCAATTGCGGCAAAGCGTCCAACAACCCCTGCGTCAAGCCGAGGATAAGCTGCAAAGCGGCGTCTAAAATCATTGGGAGGTTATCTACCAACCCCTGCACGATGGTCGTGACGGCGTTGACCGCCGCCGGGATAAGCTGTGGCAGAGCCTGACCGATACCCTCGACGATGGACGTGACCAACTGTACTGCCGCATCAATGAGAAGCGGCAAATTATCAATCAGTGCGCCGACTATGGTCATGACCGCGTCCACGGCGGCGGGTATCAATTCGGGCAGAAGCGTCAGAATCGTTGAGAGTACCTGCGTGAACAGATTGACCACCGTGGAGAGCAGTGTGGGCAGTAAATCACCCACCGCCTTGAGTATCCCGTCAAGGGCGGGAGGAAGCGCCTTTACGATGTTTTCGATGACAGGAACGATGTTTTTCACGACGTTTTGGAACGCCTCCACTACATTGCCAATCAGAAGCCCGATGTCGGCGTTGGCGTTGCCCAGTCCAGCCATCAGGTTTCCGATAGCCGACTGCATTCCCGATATCGAGCCGCTGATGGTTTCCGTCGCTTCCTTGGCGGTCGTTCCCGTGATGCCCATTTCCGTCTGTATAACGTGAATCGCCTCGGCGACATCGGCGTATGAGGAGATGTCGTACTTAATGCCTGAGAACTTCTCCGCGTCGGCGAGCAGCCGCTCCATTTCGGTTTTCGTGCCGCCGTAGCCGAGTTTCAGGTTGTCGAGCATCGTGTAGTTTTGCTTGGCGAAGCCCTGATAGGCAGTCTGTATCGATGAGATGTCGCTGCCCATTTTGTTGGCGTTAGCATATGTTATAATGTTTCCATACCACCAAAGTGTATGGAATGAAGAAATTCCTACTGTAACGGTAGGAATTTTTTCATTGAAAGGAGGCAGGTATGCGAGTAGAAGATGTAAACAAGGAGGCAGGTATGCGAGTAGAAGATGTAAACTTGGTGACACATTTACTAAAAATCAATTGCGACAAGTATAAGGCAATATTTTACACTTGTCCGAGTTGTAAAAAAGAAATTGATATTGAGGATAAAATATCGGAGTATTGCCCGTTTTGCGGAGAAAAATTAACGTCTGAAAAAGAAAATTAAGGGGGAAATATGGACAGCACAAATAATTTACGTCCTCCAAAGTATAAAAATCACAGTAGCATTCCTGATGACGAACTTGAACAGCATTTGTATAGCGTTGCTCAAAATT
>BNZF01000013.1 GCA_026000865.1 Clostridia bacterium | reverse complement strand
GGCGCGTTTTCGTTATAGGCGGCGGTGATGCCATCTATGACCTGCTCGGTCACGTCGCGCATCAGGTTTTTGTCATTCCAAATCTGGTCGAACATTCGGATGTACTCGTCCGAAAGCGGTGCAAACAGCTTGTTGACCGGATTGATGATATTGTTGCCGCGCTCACAGCCGATGTCTGAGGTCGTGAAGCCGTGGAGCGGCATATAGGTCGTGTTTTCCGCACCTACCACATTCATCAGACCGCTGATATTGCCGCCGGTTAGGTTCGAGCGGAATTTCACCTTCTTGCGAATCCACTCGGCGCATTCGCGGGCGATTGCCTTTTGGGTCAGTTCGTTGCGGAGTTTGACTTCAAATTCGGTGCCGTAGAGCGATCGCTCACGGTCGAGGCGAGGTATATAGAACTCCCGTTTTTCCTTGGGAGCCTTCTCTTGCAGAAAAGTCGGGGAGGTAAAAATAAAGCGCAACTCAGCAATGCCGTCAAGCTGTTTCTTGAGGGCTTGGTATGCGTATATGGAGAAACACGCGGCCGCTATGGACAGTTTGTCGCCTTTTCCTATTGTTACCGCCAAATCGTCCTTGACAGTTCTGCTCACATTATCAAGCATCTCAGGCATTTGCATATTGTTGGCTCCTTAGGTTTTCTATAAAATCGTTACTCCTTAATCTTGCCGGTTCGAATCCAATCGTCAATTTTGAACTTGTACCGTTTACCGACTCGATAGAACGGCAGTTTACCTTCCTTGACCCATGTCCGAACGGTGTCTTCGCTCATACTGAGGTGAATCGCTATATCTTCAAGGTTGACCCACTTCTCAGGTGTGACGTTTTCAGGCTCGTTGCTCATAATGGAATCCTCCGTTTCATTTCTCACATCTACTATTCTAACACATTTTAGTTAGGAATACAAGAGTTATTTATTGTTTGATGGGGTTTGTTAAGGTTTATGTTGGTACAAGTACACTTATCCCAACTGTTCTCAACTCCTCTATCAAATGGATTCTCTTTATCGCCCAGTGCGTCCTGTTCAACTCGTTGAAGGAAGACGTACCTTTTATTGCGAGGTTAAAGGCGATTTCATTCAGCTTCTGCTGTGGAACAGAAGAAAACTTCTGATAATAAATCTTGATGCCATTTTCCTGAATCCGCACATCGGTGACCATTCCATAAAAGGCGAAGTGGTCTGCGTCGGTGCATCCATACTGATGATTCTCGCTTGCAAACAGCGACGGAAAGGTCTTGATTGCCGCAATTGCTTCAGGCGTAAGGGCGGCGAACTGCGCCGAAATATCAGCCGCAATTCCCTCCGAGGTCGTCAACGCTCTATCTTTACCGATGAGAAAGAACGGGTCGTTAAACGGCTCGTCTCCAATAACGAACAGATTGTAGTATTCCGTGCTGATAAGCGTGGCGGCGTTATAAACCGTTCCGTTGGCGCCGGGCAGATAGACGTTTACGATGGCTCCTGATTGATTGGCTATCTGTACCCCGTTTTCACCTGAATTTGTGAAAACCGTCTGCGGGGTGGCGGTTTCTGGAAGATTGCTCTTTGCTACTTGAATTTCATTGTTCATGTCTTGCCACCCCTATCTATGTTCAAAGTCCCCGTGTTGTTAATTTGGATGCCGTTTGCGCCGCTGTTAAAGAACACTGCGGGTGAGTTGATGATTTGTGTCGTGGTATGCGGAGCAGGTTCTGGAGTTGGCTGTTCTTCATACGGGTCGCTGTATTCGGCGTAAGTTTCGTCCTCCACCGCAGAAGCGTCTTCGCCTGCAGGTTCTTCAAATGCTGGGAGTGACACGGATATGTCCTGCTGAATTCTTGTCCCGTCATTTCCTATATAACGCCCTTTGGTGTTGGGGTCGCTCCAAACCACAATAGTGTTTCTACCGACGCTGTTGTCGTTACGCTTCAAGGCTACAAAAGCCCAGACGGATAACAGGAAGTCTGGCAAACTCACCTCGGTCACTTTTCCCAAGGCTTTCTTGTTCGCCTTATATCCATTCTTCCCAATCTGAAACAAATCATCGTCCATGATGGTTTCATCGTCACTGATAACCTCAATCAGCCGCTTAACCAGCTTCTCGTGGTTTCGGGGCGTTTCTCTTGTATCTATGTAATCGGCGCAGAATCCTGCGACCGTATTAACTACGCTCGGATAATCATCGGTCAAACGCTTTGTAAAGGCAGACCGAACGCTTTCATTCTCAAACTTCAAGTCCTCGCCAATACTGCCGTCGCACTTTTTGAAGTTTGTCGTGTAAGTCTCAAACGAATTCCCCGTCGGCTTGATGGCATCAGGCTGTACAATCTGGAGCAGGGCGAACAGAACGTCTTCGTTATGAAAGACATCAGTCTCTCCCTGTGTGCGTTGCCGCTGGGAAACAGTCGGTTTCCGTGACAGCAGTAACTGTGTGAAAAAGGTGCCGCCGCATAGGCGTGGAGTGTCGTTTTTTGTCATTGATTTGCCTCCGTAGAAACTTTTAACCTTATCAACGCTATTAACCTTAACTCGGTTTGACACCAACTTTATCAAGATTTGGATAGTCCTTGTGGTTCAAACGAGGACAACTTTTTCAAGCCCTTGTGAGAAATCACAGGGGCTTTTTTTTGTTGCTTCGGCTCGGACAACCCTACGTTAACGCCCGACCGCAACCCAGAACAAACCCCATTAAACAAGTATATCACCGACTATTCCAAAAATCAAGTACCCAAATGTAAATCCACGGAGGAAAACACGATGCCAATCAATTCAACCCACGCCAGAGAACCGCCCGACAGTACAGGCTTTCCGCACCATCACGGCTCCGAGCGAGCCATCAATTTGAAACCTATGGAGGAAAAACAAAATGAAAAATTATCAGAAACTCTACTACCAGCATTACTACGAGATGACCCCTGAAGGTGACCACATCGAGGTCAGCCGCCGCGTGTGCTTCGCCCCGCCGGAAGAACCGACAGTCGAGAACCCCTTCAAGCAGCGTTGGTACTACAGTCCAGATAAGTGCATCGCCATCCGTTTGCCCCGCGACAAGAAGGGCGATGACGCCGGCAAAGCAAACGCCGCAGACCTAAAGGATTTAAAGCGTTCTGAGGTGCGCAAGTTTCAATGCGTTTGGAAAGACACGCTGAACTGCGACCAAGACTGTGACCGCTGCAATCGCAAGGTCGCCCGCACCCTCGAATTGGATAAAACCTATGTTGATGGTGATGACGGGATTGAAAGCAAGTACGAACCCGCTGATGAGTCGGCCGATATTGCCAAGATTATCGAAGACAAGGCGCTTCTCGCCTCGCTCATCACTTTGATGGACAGGCTCACGCAGGACGAACAGACGCTCTGGAGCTTCCTAATAGCCGGGACAAGAAAACAAGACATCGCAGACCACTTCCATCTGACGCTTGACGGCGTTTACTACCGCGAGAAGCAGTTACGCGCAAAAATCCGCGCTGACAAGACGCTTCGCGGCTTTTTTGAAAACAACTGAAATTTCCACTACGGATTTCGCCCCTCGCTGTCCTGTAGGTAGTGAGGGGCGACGCTCCTTAGAAAATCAGGAAGGAGGCAAAGCGTATGCAAACACAGGAATGCGTCCGACTCGGAAGCTACCGCGACCAAGAACGGAATGACGAACTCATCGGCGTTTTGACGGCAATCAGCATTGTGAGCAAGCGACTCGCAAGACGACTGACGGCTCTGGAACATAGCCGAACGCACACAAAGGAAGGAGGTAGAGCGTATGACACCGGACAAAGCCGCCCAGTTGGGCAATGACCTATGCTGCCTTGCGGCAAGCATCGCCGAGATAGGCGAGGAATTGAAATCCCTGTATGACTTCGACAGTCAAGACCGTGAGGAAGACGTGCCGGAGCGGGAAACGCCGGTAGCGGAACCCACGCCGGAGCCACCGAAAGCGCCCACGCTTGAGGACGTCAGGGCAGTGCTTGGTGACAAGAGCCACAACGGTTTTCAGGAAGAAGTCAGGGCGTTAATCACCAAACGCGGTGCGGTGAAGCTGTCAGACATCGACCCGTCCGAGTACCCCGCCTTGCTAAAGGAAGCGGAGGCACTCAAATGAGCGACAGCGCAAAACACTCTCTGCTTTCACCGTCGGCAAGCCATAGGTGGATAAATTGCCCACCATCGGCGCGACTGACGGAAAGCTACTCCGACACAGGCTCGGCATATGCCAACGAAGGCACTCTGGCGCACAGCGTCGCGGAAGCGAAGCTGAAATATCGGCTGGGGTTGTCCAAAAGCCTGCCCGTCTGCGACGACACGGAAATGGACGACTATACGGACGATTATGTCACTTTCGTGATGGAGCAGATAGAGAGCCTTTCCGACCCAAAGGTCTACGTGGAGCAGAAGGTCGACTGCTCCCGCTACGTCCCCGAATGCAAGGGAACCTGCGACACGCTCATTATCTCGGACGGCGTACTGCACATAGTTGACCTGAAGTATGGCCGCGGCGTGAAGGTCGACGCTGAGAAAAATGACCAGCTTCGCATATACAGTCTTGGCGCATTGGAGATGTTCGGCTGCCTGTATGACATCGACGTGGTCAAAATGAGCATATTCCAACCACGGCTCGGCAACTGCTCCACTTGGGAAGTGTTCCGAGAAAGCATCGAAAACTGGGCTGATGAAGTGCTGAAGCCTGCCGCGCAGTTGGCGTGGGACGGAGGCGGCGGTTACAAGGCGGGCGACCATTGCCAGTTCTGCAAGGCAAAAGCCGAATGCCGCGAGCGCGCCAACGCAAACCTCGCGCTTGCCGCCTATGACTTCACCGAGCCCGCTCTACTGGATACCGTTGAAATCGCGGTTATCCTCGGCAAAGTTGACGAGCTGGTCTCGTGGGCGTCAGACATTAAGGACTTTGCCTTGACGGAAGCGTTAAAAGGCGTGAGATTCGACGGCTGGAAAGTGGTCGAGGGCAGGAGCAATCGCAAGTACACAGACGAAATCGCCGTGGCATCGGCGGTCAACGGAATCGGGCTTGACCCGTATGAACACAAAGTCCTCGGCATCACCGCCATGACATCCCTGCTCGGCAAGAAGCGGTTCGAGGAAACACTCGGCGGATTTATCCAAAAACCCGCAGGCAAACCGGTGCTTGTTCCTCAAAAGGACAAGCGGCAAGAAATCAACATTAACACGGCGGCGGACGACTTCGCCGACCCAATTGAAAATTAGGAGGAACTCATTATGTCAAACAATGTAAAGAACAATCAAGCTGTTGTCAGCCCCACCAAAATCGTGACCGGCGTGTGCCGCCTGTCCTACGCCAACATCTGGCAGGCAAAAAGTATAAACGGCGGCGCACCAAAGTTCTCTACCAGCGTACTCATCCCGAAGTCCGATACGGCTACAGTGGCGAAGGTCAAAGCGGCTATCGCTGCCGCCTACTCAGAGGGCGAGGCAAAGCTGAAAGGCACCGGCAAAACCGTACCGCCTCTTGCGACAATTAAGACGCCGATGAGGGACGGTGACCTTGAGCGGCCGGATGATGAAGCGTATCAGGGTCACTGGTTCGTGAACGCAAACAGCAACACCGCGCCGGGCGTGGTGGATATCAACCGCGAGCCTATCTTCGACACCAAGGAAATCTACTCCGGCGTTTATGCCCGCGTATGCCTCAGCTTTTACGCCTTCAACAGTTCGGGAAACAAAGGCGTCGCCTGTGGTTTGCAGAGCCTGCAGAAGGTCAAGGACGGCGAGCCCCTCGGCGGACGCAGCAAGCCCGAAGACGACTTCAACGACGACTTCACCTCGGATGACGACGATTACCTCAGATAATTCGGACGCACACACCAACTGCGGAGGGCGGCGGGAAACTTGCCGCCCTCTTGCCATAGGAGGGCTTATGAGAAATTTGTCCATAGATTTAGAAACGCATAGCGGCTACGACCTCGCCAAGTGTGGCGTGTATAAATACTGCGAGTCGCCCGACTTTGAGATTTTGCTTTTTGGTTATTCCGTGGATGGCGGTGAGATTCAGGGGGTTGACCTCGCAAACGGTGAAACACTACCGTGTGAAATTCTTGAAGCCCTCACCGATGACTCCGTTATCAAATGGGTGTTCAACAGCCAGTTTGAACGCATCTGTCTTTCCCGCTACCTACGGGATATGGGCATTAGCCTTGACCCGTTCGCCGACAACCACCACTCATCCACCGTACTCGGCAAAGCGAAATATCTGAATCCAGAGTCATGGCGCTGTTCGATGGTTTGGGCGGCCTATATGGGGCTTCCGTTATCGCTTGAAAGCGCGGGGGCGGCTCTGGGACTTGAAAAGCAGAAGCTGACTGAGGGCAAGGAACTCATCCGTTACTTCTGCTTGCCCTGCAAGCCCAGCGCCGCCAACGGACAGCGGACACGAAACCTGCCTGAACACGCGCCGGATAAGTGGGTGCAGTTCAAGGCATACAACCGCCGTGATGTGGAAGCCGAAATATCCATTCAAAATAAACTCGCAAAGTTTCCTGTGCCGGATTCCGTTTGGGAGGATTACCGGCTTGACCAAGAGATAAACGACCGTGGCGTCCTGCTTGATATGCCACTTGTTTGTAATGCGATTAAGATGGACATCCGCTCCAAATCGGAACTGATGCACATGATGCGCGAGATGACCGACCTCGACAACCCCAACTCCGTGGTGCAGATGAGACAGTGGCTATCCGACCACGGGCTTGAGACCGAGACACTCGGCAAAAAAGCGGTCTCTGAACTTCTAAAGACAGCACCTGAGCCGTTGGGCAAAGTGTTGTCGCTGCGGCAGTCGCTTGCTAAATCGTCCGTCAAGAAATATCAGGCGATGGAGCAATGCGCCTGTGCCGACAACCGTGTGCGCGGGCTGTTTCAGTTTTACGGCGCAAACCGTACCGGCAGATGGAGCGGCAGGCTCCTGCAGCCGCAAAACCTGCCTCAGAACCATATGCCCGACCTCGAACAGGCACGGGCTTTGGTACGGGACGGTGACTTTGACACATTGGAGATGCTTTACGACTCCGTGCCGGAGGTGCTGTCGGAACTGATACGCACGGCTTTCATACCAAAGCAAGGCAGGAAATTGGTGGTCGCCGACTTTTCGGCTATTGAAGCAAGGGTAATCGCGTGGCTTGCGGGTGAGACGTGGCGTAACGGGGTGTTTTCCTCGCACGGCAAAATTTATGAAGCCTCGGCAAGCCAGATGTTCAAAGTCCCGATTGAGGAAGTCGTCAAAGGCTCACCGCTTCGGCAAAAAGGCAAGATTGCGGAACTCGCGCTCGGCTATGGCGGCAGCGTAGGCGCGCTCAAAGCGATGGGCGCGTTGGATATGGGATTATCCGAAGACGAACTGCAACCGCTGGTTACGGCATGGCGGGCAGCAAACCCAAATATCGTGCGGTTCTGGTGGGACATTGACCGAGCCGCGATGACGGCGGTTAAAGAAAAGGACTACGCCGAGACTCACGGCGTCAAATTCGGCTATCAGAGCGGGATACTCTTTATCACTTTGCCATCGGGCAGAAATCTTGTATATGTGCGACCTGAAATCGGCGAGAACAAGTTCGGCTCTCCTTGTGTGACTTATATGGGCGTGGGAGGAACGAAGAAGTGGGAACGGCTCCAGTCTTACGGACCCAAGTTCGTCGAGAACATCGTGCAAGCAACGAGCCGCGACCTACTCGCCTATGCCATGCAGACCCAGCGGTGCTGCGACATCGTGATGCACATCCACGACGAAGTTGTCATTGAAGCCGACCCTCGTATGTCCACCAAAATCCTATGTGAACAGATGAGCCGCACCCCGCTGTGGGCTGACGGGCTTTTGCTTCGCGCCGACGGCTACGAGTGCGACTTTTATAAAAAGGATTAAAACCCACTACGGATTTTGCCTTTGCCTGTCCTGTAGGTAGTGGAGGCGATAACGCCTATCACATTTACGGAGGTACCCAAATGTTTTACACCAAAACAAAACTGCCCACCGGCAGGACGGTCAAGACGGAAATCACCGACGAGAACGTGTTCACCAAATGCCCCGAATGCGGGTGCGAACTTCCCGTCGACCTTGCGGAGATTCTCTCAGACGGCGAAAGCGACCTGTTTTCCACAAGCATCATCTGCTCGCGCTGCACGGCGAAAAGGACACAGTCGCATTTGCGGGAATCGGCGACAATATGGCTCTCGGTTTGGGCGAGGGCTTTGAAAAGTCAATGAAAAATGTCGAGAAAGACATAATGTCCGCTGTGCCTACCGATTTTGACATCGCCGCAAATGTGAAAAACTCGGTGTTGCCAATTGCGGGTAGTTTCAACGGCGTTTCGCCGAATGTGGTTGTGCAGTCTGACACATACCTTGACGGCAGACTGATGAGTCGGAACGCAAGCCGCAATCTCGCGGGATTTAACCGCAGTTACGCAAGGGCGGTGGGGGTGGTTTGATATGATTAACATTCTCACGCATAATCTGTTGCCAAAAACGACTATCCCGAAAGTCATATCAGCGGAGCGTTCGGAGCGTTTGACAGGCGAAAACACGCTCCGTTTTTCAACGTTATTAAAGGAAGTAACCGCCGCGCTGATTGCGGTCGGAGATGTGGCGGCGGTGGACGGTGAGTATTACGACATCGTGTCCGTTACCAAGGAACAAGCCAGCGATGGTCTGCGGAAAATCGCCGTAGAGTGCGAACACGTCAGCTACAGGCTCAACGACATCGAGGTAGATTTTTTCACGCAAATCGGAACGCCGCAGTTTATAATGTCGGAGATTTTACAAGGCACGGGCTTCACGCTTGCAACTTGCGAGTTCTCTGCAATAGAAACATTCAGCTTGCAAGAAAAGTCAAGCAAACGAGGGCTTGTTCAAGCCTATGCCGCCTACATCGGCGCGGAGGTCGCGTATTCGCAATTTACGGTTTCGCTTGTTCAGCACAGAGGACAAAGCACCGCCGTTCAGCTGAAAAGCGGGCGTGATATTCTCGTGCTGAAAGAAATCACGTCAATAGAAGGCGTTTCATATGACTGCGAAGTGTTATGCCCGCAAGCGTTCAATCTCGGCGACAACGTGACTGTTGATTACCCGTCAATGGGTATTTCAGCAAGTTTGCGTGTAAACGGGATAACACGAAACCCCTATGATGACCGCCAAGTGTCGGTCGAAATCGCCAACGCGCCGAATTTGCTTGAGGGCGACTTCTGCCGTATAAAAACAGATATGGTGGCAAAAGGTAATAAATACTTTGGCATACGCATTTCGGCGGCAAACGGCTTTGAAGTCGAGCGGAACGACGGCTTGAGCAAGGCTACGTTTAACTCGGACGTGTTTGAGATGTCCTCGCTTGTGGACGGAGTGATGACTCCCGCGATTTACTTTGATGCGGTGGAGCGGCGGTACAAAATAGCCGGAATTGTTGACGTTGACGGCGAAATTATAACCAACGCAATCACTGCGGAAATCGCCAATATCGCAAACGCCGTCATTGAACATCTCGAAGTCGGCGATATGGTCGCGGACGAAATCATCGCGCAAATTGCAACAATTGTGCAACTCGTGGCGGAGCAGATTGACGTGCAACAGCTTGTCGCGGAGCAAATTGAAGCGCAAAAAGCCGATATTGCGGAGCTTGTAGCAGGGCAGATTGATGTTGAAAACCTAATCGCACAGGCGATTGAGTCAAACACCGCAAATATCGTGAACGCCGTAATTGAAAATCTAACCGCCGAAAATGCCGATGTGGTCAACTTAAATGTCACCGAACTCACGACAAACGGCAGTGACCATTTGCATATTTATGAGGAAAATATTGACTTTCTCATGAGTGGCGGCGCATTAAAAGCACGGATAGGCTTTGCCGATATTAACGGCGGCAAAATCCCTGTGATTGAATTAGGTTATGGTGACGGTACAGGTGGTTCTCGCGGGATAATTTACAAAGACGCAGACAGCTTGCGGCTTGGGTATATCGCAAGCGGTGGCAGCACAGGAGCATTTGTCGACATCGGCGAGCAAGGCATTATGCTGAATGCGGACGGTGCGGTTCATCTGCTCGACATCGCAAACGGGTTGAACGGGCAAGTCCTGAAAAAGCAAGACAACACCATAGTTTGGGCGGACACAGGCGCGGGCGATTGGGGCAACGCAAACCTCATAATCCTTGACCACACGCCGACAGAAACGGACGTAGAGGGCGCGAACGAGAACGCTTTGTTCGTGGTTTACGACATCAATGACACGGTTGCGAGGTGGGGTAGCTCCGCGTTTGATACCGCGAAAGAACAAGGATACAGCGGCACAAAGGACGAGTATAATGATGCTCTTTCGCAGGTCGGGGCGATGCAGAACGTGCTTGACGCGATTTTGGGGGAATGAACGATGTTATACGGCATAAAGGAAATTTGGTACAAGCGAGCAGGAACTGGTTCCTGCGAAATGCATCTAATTCCTATAAACAAGGGTGCTGTGAAAATCGGCGAGGGTGTAAATAGTGTCGCGAGAATGTATATCGACATCAAAACAATCAACAAAACCGTCAAATTCAACATCGCTATCGGAGGTTCGCACCCGTCGCCAGACCCGCACATTCGGCTTGCGATTATGACGAAATATTTCACCTACAAACAGGAATACGGCAACTACACAATCGACCTTGAGGGCGGTACGAACGTGACGACAATCAAGTCCACATCAAGCGGAGCGCATAACGTGACGATTGAGGCAACAAATATGCCTGTTCCCGCGACAATCGGGCTGATTCAAAATACGATACAGTCGCACTCGACAAGCAATTATCTGTACACTTACGTTGACGGTCAACTTGCCGATACGCAGTTTTGGACGGACGATACGCTCATCGGCGTTTCAATGGACGCGCAGAATTACTCGCCAACACCTGTTTTGCGCTTGAACTTGGTAAACGGCGAAATTGTGTTTGAACGGCTGATTTAGGAGGTGCTGCTTTGACTTTTGCCGATAAAATGGCGGCGATTTATGCCGCAAAAATTAATATCCGCGAGGCTATCAAGGAAAAAGGCGTGGAAATGCTGAATACCACGCCTTTTTCGCAGTATGCAGCTAAAATTCTCTTGATTAGCGGGAGCGGTACAGGCGGCGGTACAGACCCCGAAAATCCGACTAACGTAACGGATAGTCTGTCGATAGTTGAAACGCTCGTGCATTACGGATTTATACCGATTCATATTTATGACATTCCTGTCGAGAATTTTACGCTTGACGGAAAGCCGTGTGATGAAATTGTTGAGCAACTTTTATCAATAATCTACCCGCCGACAACTGAGAGGACACGGCTTGAAAACGTCATATTTTCCGACAGTTTCGACTTTTTGCCAACCGAAGATATCCTGATTACGTTCAGCATTTGGGCAGTTGCAGAGAGTTTTCTGCCGTCAAAAGCGGATAGGTATTCATTCAATTCCGACTGGGTTGTTTTCACGGAAAACGGCGCGTATGTCCGCGACAAAACGCTTGAAAACAGCGGCGCGGTCGAGGGTACGACAGCAACCGGAGCGTATTTCGCCGCGCCGTTTCCAAACAAAAACAGCTACGGAAATATAATCAGCCTGTCGGCAGGTCTTGAGGAGGTGCAAAATGGCTAATTTCAGCAACTTGCCGAATTTGAACGGCACTCAAAACGGCGATATTGTAACCTTTGATTACAGCGGCGCGGCAGTGAATTTATCACTCCCGCCGGGGATTTATCGCTTGAAATGTTACGGCGGACAGGGAGGTTATCGTTCAAATACCATTTACGGCGGACAAGGCGGCTATGCTGAGGGCTTGCTTACTCTGACATCGGAAGTTTCTGCTTGGCTGTATGTCGGAGGGTCTGGCAATACAGGTGGACAAAACGGTGGTTTCAATGGCGGCGGTATACGCGAAAGCAATCTGCCCGGCGGAGGAGGGGCTACAGATATTCGGCTTGTTTCGGACAATTTGCTTGCTCGTGTAATCGTTGCGGGCGGAGGCGGTTCGGACGGGGCAAGCAACAAGCCCGGCGGTCACGGAGGCGGTGAAGCGGGTGTTGGTCGAGGTGAAAGTTACGGTTCGGGCGGCGGCGGGGCAAGTCAAACGGCGGGCGGTGTCGGCGGCAACGTAACGCTTAACGGCTCGTTCGGGCAAGGCGGTGCGGGTGTCTATTACGCTACCGGACACGGCGGTGCAGGCGGTGGCGGTTGGTACGGTGGCGGCGGAACTTACCCGGACAGTTCTGGTGACGACGACCGTGGAGGTGGCGGCGGTTCGGGATACGCCCTCACGGCAAACAGCGTAAAGCCAACAGGATATCTCCTCGGCGAAGATTTTTATTTGACGGAAACGCTAATGTCGCAAGGCGGCAGAAATGGCGATGGGCTGATTATTATTGAGATTATCGAAATCGGCAAGCAAAAGTTTCTTGCTCGTGATAATGACGGCGTTAAGGCTTGGAACGGCGAAAACTGGACGCTTATAGAGGGTAATTTAGGTGAGGAATTATTTCTTGAAAGCGGCGTTGACAGATTGCCGCAATCGGTGAGCGGTCTGCTTGATGAAGCGAAAATATTGGCTTGGACGGACAGAGTAAACATAGTCGAAAATCCCGATAACTTCACGCTAAAACTCACCGCCAACGTCACCGCTCCGACACAGACAATCACGCAGACCGTGCCGTTTGAATTGCCTGAAAACGCCGTGGTATCAAGCATTTCACTTGTCAAAGCTGAGCAAAACGGCGGTGCGGTTGATGTTGATTACGTTGCCGAAAACGGAGAAATCCGCTTGACGTACACACTTGAAAAGCCGTCAGAGACGGCAATCGCGGGTATCCAAAAAATAAACGTAATGTTTGGGGAGGCAACGGAATGATAAGCGAAAAATCAAAAATCAGTCCGCAAGTAGATGTAATCGGCAAGGTACAAATCGACTACACGGACGAAATCACAGGCAAGGTCAAGGAGCGAATCTGCGGAAACAATCACGTTTTTCTTGACAGCTTCAATACTTCCGCTTGGTGGGACAGACTGTCGGGAACGACATATGACACGTTTTTCCTAACGGACGATGATACGTCGCCCGACGATAATTTTCAGTATCTGCGCGGAAATATCATCGGTTGGGGGCGTGTCGGCAACGAGGCGAGCGGAGCGTATCGCGGGAAGTTTCTCGCAAGCGAAAGCATAATTGACGGCGACATTAACAACGGTGTGGGGCGACGGTGGAAGTACACATACACTTTCACGGGCGACCAAGTTTTACAGCCGATTAAAAGTTTGGGGCTGTCAATGCAATATTCAAGCGAGATTGACGTGCCTGTCCGCCGCTGGAAGTATCCGACAAACCTCAACACTTACACAAGTATGCGGAACAATCTGCTGTACTACTGCGCAAACGGCATAATCACAGTTTTTAACCCGTTTACGGGAACATCGACCACAATTGACGTTACTAATGTCGTGGGTAACGCACAAGGCAATATGTGCGTTGGATTTGCTGACGACAGCACAAAAGCGTATGTCTTTCGTGTAGGTTCGGCGGTCGGAAATCGGGCAATTTACGAGTTTTTGGACGAAACATTTATCGTGCAAGGTAATGTTTACAGCTGTTCAAACTGGACTACTCACCCCGACAGCAGAGGTTTTGTTGTTCACGGAAACAAGGCGTGGTTTTACGCGAGCGGTTGGTATAAATCCGTTCTTGGCGGTAATGTAAATCCGACAATTTCGCCCATTCCCGCAAGCGTTTACAGCAACGCGCGGCTTGCAACGAGTGACGGCCACATTTTCGCTAAAAACGGTTATGCTTTCAAACGATATTCGCAAAATGTGGCGACAAACGAACTGCCTGTCTGGGATTTGGAGAACGACAAAATCGCAGCGTTTATAAACACGAGGGGCAACACAAGCACAAATTATCAGGGATGTTCGGTGTTCGCTCCGTCCGCTCCAAGCGGGCATAGCGTGCTGCTTTCGGCGTGGGAGAATAACGCCACGTTCAATATGAAACAGGCGTTCACTTGTTATGTTCTGCCGAATGACGCTCCCGAACGACCGGATGGCGCGGGCATTAAAATTAGCTATCAAATTGACGTGAATTACTGAATGGGGTGATGTAATGGATACGAGTTAAAGCTCACAGCAAACAGCGGAGACCGCCAATGGCGGTTATTTTTATGCTCATAAGGAGGGCGAATTTATGAAAGCAACTACAATCTGGAACGCGTTGCACGGCGGCGCGGCGGCGGTTGGCGGGTTCTTGGGATGGTTTTTGGGCGGGTTCGATGGCTTGCTTTATGTCTTGATTGCGTTCACGGTCGCGGACTATGTGACGGGCGTGCTTTGCGCGTTCGTCCGAAAAGACCTATCGAGCGAAATCGGCGCGAAGGGCATCGTGAAAAAGGTGTTCATCTTCACGCTTGTCGGCGTGGCGAATTTGCTTGACGACTACCTCATCGGCGGCGGCTCGGCACTGCGTACCGCGCTTATCTTTTGGTATGTCGGCAATGAGGGCATTTCACTGACTGAAAACGCCGTTATTCTCGGCGTTCCCGTGCCGACCGTTCTTAAAGACGCGCTGAAGCAAATTCGAAGCAAGGGCGAAAAGCCCGATAACAAGGAGGATAAATCAGATGAGTAACAGCAAATTGGTGGTCTACACCAAACTCTCGCCGAACTGTAACAAACCGCGCAACCACGCTATCGACACGATTACAATCCACTGTATGGCGGGCAATTGCACAATCGAAACTTGCGGCGAGATTTTCGCGCCGACCTCGCGACAAGCAAGCAGCAATTACGGTGTCGGAACAGACGGCAGAGTCGGGCTTTATGTTGACGAAGCGAACCGCTCGTGGTGCAGTTCGAGCGGTGCGAACGACCACAGAGCGGTGACAATTGAAGTTGCCAATGACGAAAACAAAGAGCCGTGGCACGTTTCGGACAAGGCACTCGCCGCAACGATTGAGCTGTGCGCCGACATCTGCAAACGCAACGGCATTAAAAAACTCTTGTGGAAAGCCGACAAGTCGCTGATTGGGCAGGTGGACAAGCAAAATATGACTGTTCATCGGTGGTTTGCGGCGAAGTCTTGTCCGGGTGATTATCTGTATTCCAAACACGACTACATCGCCGATGAGGTCAACAAATTACTCGGAGTTGCTGATACAGAAAAGCCTGCCGCGCCGACCACATCATCATCAGCACCGCCAACAACGGTGGTTTTCACGCCGTACACAGTCAAGGTCACGGCGAGTGTCCTCAACTACCGCGCCGGCGCGGGGACGAATTTCAAAGTGAACGGCTCGGTCAAGAAAGGCGAGGTTTTCACCATTGTCGCCGAGGCGAAAGGGCAAGGAGCTACGCTGTGGGGGAAGCTGAAAAGCGGAGCGGGGTGGATTTCGCTTGACTACGTTGTGAAGAGATAGAAAAATATGCGTTTCAAAGCCCGTGGCTGCTAATAAGGCAGTCGCGGGCTTTTCTTTTTTGCGGTTTATACGAGACCAACGGAAAACAGGGTGCGCTAACCAAAGTGGCTCGTCCTTCATGTGGATAATTAGAATTACAAAAACAAATTAGGAGGTGACCAAAATGCTTATCAACGTGTTGGAATTATGGAACGCAATAGGTACGCTTTCGTTTGCCGCTTGCGGCGTGATGGTTGCTTGGAGTGTGGTCGGGAGCAAAGACACACTCAAAGGCAAGATGAAGTTCGCCGTTGGCGGGTTTATCGGCGCAATGCTCACCGGCTGGGGAGGCGGCGCATTCGGGCGGGATGTTTTCGTGCGCGGGCGCAAGCTGACAGAGGTGGATGCCATAAACGCGGACAATTTGCCCCTGTTCATCGCTACTGCTGTGTTTGCAGCAAGCCTGATAGCCGTGATGTTGGCTTTACGCAAGTATAGCAAAAACAAACACGCCCGCAAGGTTAATGCGTTCCTGAAACTACTGCGCCTGCACGGAGATTCGCTCGGCTGCATCGCGTTCGGAATCTTCGGCTTTGCAAAAAGCCGAGGTATTTGGGTGGACTATCCTCTTTTATCTGCCGTAGTCGGGTCTTGGATTACGATATGCGGCGGCGGCATCTTGGCGGCGTTTACACGCTCGTTCATAAAAGACGGGAAGTTCACCGAAAAAATTCTCTATTTTCCCAATGCTCTCAAAAGCAATGTCCGTTATTACCTCTTTGGATGTATGGTTACGTTTACATTCGGCGTACTTACATTGCTCGGCGCAGGTGACGGATTGGCAGCTTTACTTATCACGCCTCTCGCACTCCTTATGGGCGTGTGGGCGGATAAGAAATGAACTCAAACCAAAATTGAAAAGGAGCGTGTCTACTATGAAAAATCAAGAAAAAACAATGGCAAAAATCGTAGCTCTCTGCAAGAATCGCGGCTTTGTGTACCCCGGTTCAGAAATCTACGGCGGTCTCTCGAACAGCTGGGACTATGCGCCGCTCGGCGCGTTGCTGAAAGACAACGTAAAAGCGGAGTGGAAAAAGGACTTTATTCAGCGAAACGAATACAATGTGGGGCTTGACTCGGCGATTCTGATGAACCCGCAAGCGTGGGTGGCAAGCGGTCATGTCGGCGGTTTCTCAGACCCTCTGATGGACTGCAAATCCTGCAATACACGCCATCGTGCCGACCATCTTATTGAGGCGAACGGCGGCAATCCAATCGGTATGTCGAACGAAGAAATGAGCGCGTATATCCGTGAACACGGCATCGTCTGCCCCGATTGCGGCGGCGCGGAGTTTACCGACATTCGCAAGTTTAATCTGATGTTTAAGACGTTTCAAGGCGTGACCGAGGACAGCCAGAACACGCTGTATCTTCGCCCCGAAACAGCACAGGGTATCTTTGTTAACTTCAAAAACGTACAGCGCACCACGCGCCGCAAGTTGCCGTTCGGCATCGCGCAGGTCGGTAAGTCTTTCAGAAATGAGATAACTCCGGGCAATTTCACGTTCCGTACCCGCGAATTTGAACAGATGGAGCTTGAATTCTTCTGCGAACCGGGCAGCGACCTTGAGTGGTTTGATTATTGGCGGTCGTTCTGCAAAAACTGGCTCGTTACCCACGGCATCAGCGAGCAAAGCCTCCGTCTCCGTGACCACGAAAAAGAGGAATTGTCGCATTACTCCAACGCTACGACTGACATTGAATTTATGTTCCCATTTGGTTGGGGTGAACTCTGGGGTATCGCCGACCGCACCGATTTTGACCTTTCACAGCACAGCAAACACAGCGGTCAAAAAATGGCGGATAAAGACACAGGCGTTATCCCGTACTGTATTGAACCAAGCCTTGGCGCAGACCGTGTGACATTGGCATTTCTTGTTGAGGCATATGACGAGGAACAAATCGGCGAAAACGATACCCGTGTGGTTCTGCGTTTCCATCCCTCACTTGCTCCGATTAAGGCGGCGGTGCTGCCGCTGTCAAAGAAACTCTCCGAACCTTCGCATCAGTTGTACCGTAATCTGTCACAGCATTTTATGGTTGATTACGATGAGACCGCATCCATCGGCAAGCGTTACCGCCGACAAGACGAAATCGGCACACCGCTCTGCATCACCTATGACTACGAGTCTGTGACCGACAACAAAGTGACTGTCCGTTTCCGCGACACGATGCAACAAGAACGTGTGGCAATCTCTGAACTGCGGCAGTTTATCACAGATTACATTTCGTAGGAGGGTTCGCTATGAAAATTTTAATCGTTGGCGGCGGCGGGCGTGAACACGCCATAGCTGTGGCACTTAAGAAAAGCGGAGCGGCATTGTTTGCCGCTCCGGGCAACGGCGGCATCGCCGAAATTGCCACTTGTCTTGACATTCAGTCAACGGGCATTGACGGCGTAAAGCAAGCGGTCAAAGAACACAACATTGATTTGGTGGTGGTCGCACCTGATGAACCGCTTGCACTCGGCATGGTTGATGAACTTGAAGCTATCGGTGTTCGAGCGTTCGGAGCTAATAAATCGGCGGCACGGATTGAGAGCAGCAAGGTGTGGTCAAAGAACTTTATGCAAAGGCACAGCATACCCACGGCTTGGTTCAAGGTGTTTTGCAACGCGGGCAGTGCGGTCAATTTTATCAAGCACCACGGCAAGTATCCAATTGTCGTCAAAGCGGACGGCTTGGCAGCGGGCAAAGGTGTGATTATCGCCGAAACAGAAGTTGAGGCAATCGCCGCCATCAACAAGATAATGGTGGATAGAGTTTTCGTCGAATCCGGTTCTCATATCGTTATCGAGGAGCATCTTGTCGGAAAAGAGGTGTCGCTGCTTGCGTTCTGCGATGGCAAGACCATCAAGCCGATGGTATCGGCGCAGGACTACAAGCGAGTTTTTGACGGCAACACAGGCGGCAACACAGGCGGTATGGGCAGTTTCGCCCCAAGCCCGCTGTATCCGAAGGTCGCTGACGAGTGTATGAAAAGAATCGCTCTACCGACAGTAGCGGCAATGAATGCTGAGGGCTGTCCGTTTAAAGGCGTTCTGTATTTTGGCTTAATCTTGACCGATGATGGCGTGAAAGTTATCGAGTACAATGCGCGGTTCGGAGACCCCGAAACACAGGTGGTGATACCGCTCTTAAAAACGGACTTGCTGACCATTATGAATGCCGTCATTGATGGACGGCTCGATGAAATTGAGATTGAGTGGCATGAGGAAGTGGCAGTCTGTGTCGTGGAAACTTCGGAGGGCTATCCCGGCAAGTATGAAATTGGTGCGGAAATCCACGATTTTGCTGCCGTACCGGACGGAGTAACAGTTTACCACGCAGGCACAAAGTTAGAGGACGGCAAACTCGTCACATCAGGCGGTCGTGTGCTTGGCGTTACGGCGGTTGCTCCCGACATTGAAAGCGCGCGGGCAAAAGTCTACGGCGCAATCGATGGCGGCATCGGCTTTGCCAACTGTCACTACCGCACTGACATCGGTCAGTAAACAAAGATACAAAGGCACTAAGCACAACGCTTCAAAGCTGAATTTCAAATTCACGGCGGCGGACATTCACTTCCCGACAATCTGACAGAAAGTGACCGCTCCGCAGCCCGCTTTGGAGGCGAGATATGGAAAAATCAACATTAGTCCGTTCCAAAACAACGGAAATGAAAATAGGCAAAGTAAATTATATTGTTACGACCCATTGCAATCCGTCCGGACGCGAAACAGCCGAACAGAAGTATTTGCGATATGTTACCGAACGTGTCGCCGAGGAGTTGAAAGCCGAAATAAAACCGATTTTATCGAGTCAATTATCTTAATTATACTTGCTATGTGTGCTTTTCTATGGCTATATAGGTATAGTAAATACTCGATAAAGGAGGGGTCACAATGGCTCAACAAAATGACAAGATAACGGCATTGTATTGTCGGCTCTCGGTTGACGACAGGTCGGACGGAGAAAGCAATTCCATTATCAACCAAAAGCGCATACTGCAAAAGTATGCCGACGAACACGGCTTTGCAAACACTCGGTTTTTCGTGGACGATGGGGTCTCAGGCACGCTGTTCTCAAGGCCGGGGTTGAACGCAATGCTCGATGAAGTGAACGCAGGGAACGTGGCGGTCGTAATTTTTAAGGACAGCAGCCGCATAGGCCGCGACGTTTTGGAAGTGGGACTGCTAAAACGTCAATTCGAGGAAAACGGGGTGCGGTTCATCGCCGCAAGCGAGGGTCTTGACAGCGCCAAGGGCTTTGACATCATGGCTACGTTCAGGGACGTTTTTAACGAATATTTTGTCGCTGAAACGTCTACCAAGATACGAGCCGTCCACCGTTCAAACGCTCTATTAGGCAAGTCGAACGGGCGAGTGCCATACGGCTACAAAATCGCCGAGGACGACAAGACGAACTGGGTTATCGTAGAGGAACACGCTGAAATTGTAAGGGAAATATTCAAAAGATATGCCTCCGGCACGAGCATTCCAGATATTTGCCGTGACTTTTCGGCAAGGGGCATACCCACTCCGCAGGCACATTACGGAGGGTCAAAGAAATCCGAACTGTGGCGTGTTTCTTCGGTCTGCCCCATGCTTGAGGAAGAAGCGTACATCGGCACATTCAGTGCACTGAAGCAAACCACGGTGTCGTACAAAAATCACAAGCGCATCAACCGTGACAAAGAGGATTGGGTTGTCATTCCAAACCATCATCCGGGTATTATCGACATTGAGACTTTTGAGACCGTCAAGCGTATGCGCGGAACAAGGCAACGCTACACCAAACTCGGCGAAAAATCTGTTCTAAGCGGCCTTTTACGGTGCTATGACTGCGGTTCGACATTATCGTATGCAAGGCAAGGGTCAGGTGCGGCGGGGAACAGAGCATACTTTATGTGCCGGACGTATCGCAGCGCAGATTGTTTCAACAACCACCTCTGTACGCGCCACGGCATTCGTGTGGAAGATGCGGAAGCCATTGTGCTTGCTAAGATTCAAGAAACGGTCGCTTTCGCCCGCAAGAACAAGCGGGCTTTCGCCGAGCAGGTGTTCAAGTCGGCGAACAAGGACACCGAAAAGCTGATACGCGCCAAAACCTCCGAATTGGGCAAAGTGGAACGCAGGGTCGCCGAACTCGACACAATCATCTCGAAAATTTATGAGGACAACGTGGCGGGGAAATTGAGCGATGAGCGTTTCTCGAAAATGCTGTCGGGCTTTGAAACGGAGCAGAAGACCTTGACGGGAACAGTAGAAAGTCTCCGAGCGGAGATTGAGGAGCTGAAAAGCAAGACCGCCAACCTCGACAGCTTTATGGGATTGGTCGAACGGGTCGGGGACATTTCGGAGTTGACCGAGTCGCTTGCGCGGACATTCATTGAAAAGGTGGTCGTTCACGAGGCGGTGTTTGCGGAAGGAAGCAAGCGCAAAAAGGAAAGTCAAGAAGTGGAGATTCACTTCACGCACATCGGGCAAGTTGACTTAAGCAACGAAGAAACGGTTTACAGCACGGTGGGACGTGGGAGCAACAACATTATAGTCAATTGACGGTGGGTGCGTAGGGCATTCGCCGTTATTTTTTACCGAACAGCCAAGGACGCGGTGCTTTTGACGAGTACCGCGTCCTTTATTGCGTTGTTATTTTTCCAATGTTTATGCGGGTTTGCGGAGCAAGTTCGCAAGGGCGCAGTCGAAAATTAAAGTGCGGGGTTGTATTTATCGACCAAATGTGATATAATTAGAAAAGTGATAATTATAAGGAGTTTTTGAATATTGGAACGAACATTGACACGGCGGTTTAGTACCCGCCAAAAGACTGCCGTCAAGTGGCTGTTATCCAAGGCGACCCCGGCACAGGCAAAACAACACTTGCGTTGGCGGTCGCGGCGCACCTGTCTATTGGCAGACCCCTCCCTGAAATAATCGGTGAACCGCTCATCGGCGAATCCATATATCAAAGTGCCGAAGATGACGGCGATGACACGCTCGCACCGCGCTTGTCCGCTCTCGGCGCGGACAGCGATATGGTGTCCGACATCAGCGTTCCGTTTAACGATATCGAAAACGACTGCGAACTGCTTGAAAACGCAATCCGTGAGGTGAACGCCAAATTGGTGGTCATAGACCCTTGGCAGGCGTACATCGGCAGCAGTGATATGAACCGCGCGTCTGACATTCGACGGCTTATGACGGGGCTTGCCGGAATTGCGGCAAAAACGGAATGTGCAATCGTCACAATCGCGCATATGAACAAGTCGCAGGGAGCGAAAAACCTATATCGCGGTTTAGGCTCTATTGATTTTGCGGCATCGGCACGGAGCGTTTTGCAGATTACGCTTTCACCCGAAGACAAAAATATACGGATTATGTCGCACATAAAAAGCAGTCTGTCCCGCGATTGTGAACCGCTGATGTTCACAATCGGCGGTGATTCGGCGGTGGAGTTTCTCGGCGTTTACGGCGGCGAGGTTGCTTTTGGTGACGGCGAGGAAACTATCATCGAGGAATCCAAAAAGGAATTAGCAAAAGAAATTATTGTGCAAATGCTCGCGGACGGCAAGCAACGTGCCACCGCTGTCCGCGATGCCTGTAAGACGGCGGGTATCGGCGACAGGACGATTGACGAGGCGAAAAGTGAGTTGAAAGTGAAGTCAAGCAAGACAACGAAGGAATGGACGTGGGAGTTGTGAAGTGGGCGGTATGCGCGTTAGTGATAGAGATGAAAGACAAATTGGAATTTGACAAAACGGAGGTTGTTAATTAAATATGAAAAAAAACATTGGAAAGGTCGTTGGCATTGGTGTTGCTATTATAGGAGTTGGATTACTTAAATTATTAAGTGATAATAAAAATACGAAGTATAGCAATAAGTGGTTTGAGGTAGCGTCCGACGATGAGCTTGAAGTGGAGCGAGAAAAGGTAAGGCAAGAGTATTGTTCATCTGGTGATAATTATTCATTAGCTGTCGGATTACAAAAATTATTATGGCGATTCGATGATGTAATGAGTAAGAGATCATGGAATGGTAGCACTGATTATGGATACCCAAAACATCGTGAACATGGATGGTATTTACCAAACGATGATGACTAATTCCAGTTTGTTGATTATGTAGGACAATGGGACGATTGACGGCGGGTGCGTGGAGCATTTGTCGTCATATTTTTGCGTTGTGGGATTAGTGTCCTTAATTCCGTGAACCTTCGGCGACAAACCACTCGTTAAACACATCTCGGAAAATTGACATGATATCAAAGCCGTTAGCGGTGTCGAGATTGTCGTTGGCGGCGATTAAGCGCACATTGAATTCATCGAATGTGCGCTTCAAAAGCCCAACCTCAATCACATCGCGCCCGATACGGCTTTGGTCTTTGATGATGACTGTAGACACGCTTCCTGTTCTAACCTCGGAAAGCAGAGAGTCAAGCCCCGGTCTTGAGAATAGGGTTCCGCTCACCCCATCGTCCACGAAAAAACGAGTGTTGCCGAAGCCTCGGTCTTTCGCGTACTTTGTGAGGATTTCCTTTTGATGCACGATTGAGTTTGACTCGCCTGAGTCGAAATCCTCTTTACTCAATCGGCAGTACAAGGCTGTGATTTTGCCGTGTTCAGCTTGCTTTGCGTACATAGCGCAGATACCTCCTACTTAATTGTAAGTACCATATTCGCTCTGTTTTGGACACATAGCAAGTCTATTATCGCTGCTGTCCTGATAACTTTCTGTGTCTGAAACGTGCCGTAAAATCAGCCTTTCCAGCTTCTTTTCAAGCGTCTCAGACGCGGTTGATGAACACTCGGATGTAACGATATAAGTGGTCTTGCCGATTTGAGTTTCGGTTATGTTTTTGCCGTACATAGTGAGTTCCTCCATTCCGAGGGATTCCCCTCACTACCTACAGGACAGCGAAAGCGAAAATCCGTAGTGCAAATAAAAAAGTCCCGCGAAACGGCACGAAACCGAATCGCGGGATTGATTCACCACAGATATTTACTTTTGAGGAATCTTCAGCTTTTGCCCGGCATAGATGGTATCCGAGGTCAGACCGTTGAGCGACTTGATTTCAGGATACCGAGAGCCGTTACCCAGTTTGTCCGCCGCAATCTTCCAGAACGAGTCACCCTTGACCACGACATAGGTTTCGTATGCGGCGTCTTCCGTACCGCCGTAAATTTTCGTACCGGTCTGGTCGAACACGGAGAATCCGGGATTCTGGTCGGCGCATCTTTTGGCGTTCTCCAGAACCTTGAACGCGCCTTTCTGGGAAGCGGCGTTGCCCCACGTCTTTCGAACGCGGTACATCGTGTCGGCGGCGGGAGGTTCCGTCGACGAAGGAGTGGGCGTTGTGGGCTTCCCCGCAAACTTGTCGTAGTACCCTTGACCGTAGCCCGCGCGCTTTGCTTTCACCACTTCGCTTTGGTCAGCGGGTCGCTCGAAGTCCGTCAGGATAATGTCCGAGACTTGATTTACGGATGTTGCCGATTGCAGCACGGCCAACACAGCCTTGTAGCCCTGCAACTCATTCCAGAGGAAAGCAAGCTGCGTGTTCAGGTCTCCGATTGATTTACCCACTGCTTTCACAAAATCGAGCAGAGCCTGTTTCCGACTCCAGTATGTCCACTGCGCCAAGCCGTAACCCGCGCTGTCTCTCACAAAATTGGTGTATGAGCCATCATCCACGGCTCTCGTGTAGGCGGCGTCGGTGAATCCGAGTTTGCTCTCATAAGCGTTCTGCAGATTCGTCGGTCTAAGACCGCTCTCGGCGTAAAGGTTGCCCATAATGCCAGCCACGGCGTAATCGTTCAGCCCCTTGCCTTTCAGGAAGTTCCAGATAGTCTCGGAGTTATCCGTCAGAGTTTCGGGAGCGGGCGGTTGCACGGGAGCAGGGGCGTCTGCCGCCAAGAGCGCTTTTACGTCATTGCGGAAGGCGTCCATGTTCTTTCCGTGCTTGGGAAACCAGTGCATCACGTCGGCGTGGTTTGAAGCGATACCGAGCGAGTAGCCCTCGGAGTGGCAGATGATGTCCTTTTCGGTCAGTCCGTATTGCTTGCAGAGGTAGGCGCAAAGTTCGGCGGCTTCCTTGTAGACGGCGGCGAAGTAAGCGGCGTCGGTCAGCCCGTCCTCGCAAATCTCGAAACTGATGTGGGTATCGTTGCCACTGCCCTTGGAGCCGCTCCCGCAGTGCCACCCTCGGTGGTTCCACGGAAGTGTCTGGTATGTCGCTATCGTGCCGTCGGCGAGTTTCCCGATGAAGCCGTGGACGCAAACCTGCCGACCGTCCGGCGTGTCCTGATTCCAATGGTTGTTGTACTGGTTCTTGCCGAGCAGACCGTCGTCGGGACCCACATAGCGTTTGAGGTTCGGGTTATTCGCCCCGGTGCTATGCACCATTATGCCTTTCGGCGTGATTGTTCTGCCCGCCTTGTAGCAGGCGTTGTTGGTGAAGATGAGTTTTCGGAGGTTCATTTCTCGCCACCTCCGTCCTCGGACTTATCCCGCAGTTGTTCCAACACCTCTCGCAGCTTCGCCGGGACGGGAAGTCCCAGCGTCACCGAGTTCTCAAGCACGGACAGTCCCTCGTTGGCAAGGTAAAAGAAGATGACCGCACTCCTGAGCGTCGAGCCGCCTCCCAGTACATTTGTGTCCACAAGATGCGCGATGCCGATGAGCGCGAAGATTGCCACCTTCTTGGCGATTCCCCTCGCGCCGATTTCGCTTGAGAGTTTCTTTTCCACCACCGCGCAAAGCACCCCGGTCAGGTAGTCCACGACCACGAACGCGATGAGCGCATAGAGAAAGCCGTCAAGCCCTCCCAAGTACCAGCCGAGGACGCCCCCGACCGCCGCGATTGCGGTTTCAATCCAAATCCAGATAGTTTTCATGCCGATTTACCTCCTTCAGGTCGCGTATAAAAAAGCGACCCGCATGATTGCGAGCCGCCCATATACTAAGTTTCGTCGTTGTTTGAAATGGTTATTTTTGTTTCGGAAGCGCCGGCCAAAGGCGCAAGTCCTCCTGACCCAGCGACCATAGCGCAAAGCCCCGCAGTCCCCACCGATAGGCGGCTTCATTCGCCCAATAGACAAGGCTGTCCACGTCTTGATAGTAGACAATGCCGAAACCGTCGCCGTCTCCGAGGAACAGCCGAGAACACCAGACATTGATGTCCTTTGGCGTAAACTTCGCCGTATAGTCGGCGTTGCAGGGGATATTCAGCAGAGCCGAGTGAACGAAGTCGTAGTCCATCGAGATGTCCTCGCTGCGCGTGGAGATTTCCTCCACGTCGTTTTGGAGCGTGAACACCTGAAACTCGCTGTCCCACGTCACTCCCGTGCGACTTATCCTGCCGTAGCTTTCGGTCGAACCGTCGGGCAGCGTTACGTCAAAAGCCTCGTAAGGCTCATATGTCCATGCGTCTCCCAGACGGAGCAGTTCGCACTTTATTTGCCCGTCGGTCTGGACGCCGCAATAGCCGCTCGTTCCGCTGACCGTAGCCGTGAAGCGGAGGACGTTGGAACTGCCGGAATAGACCCTGACTCTGTTGCCGCGCTTGCGAAACTCCAAGAGGTACATATTGGGGCTTGCCCGTATGCTCGCTGTCGGCGTTTTCGAGAACAAACCCTGCCAACTTCCGAGCAGCGTAGAGCCTTGGTACAACTCCACCCGCTGGTTGTCGATGTTGATACAGCAGAAGACATTCCCGATGAACACCCCGGCGCGACCGCTGCCGTTTTGCGGGAAGGCAATCCGGCACCGTAAGTGAACGTCGGAAAAGCCGCCGTACTTCCAAGCGAGTTGTCCGCTGCCCTCAAGCTGCGAATAGACCCGTTCCATCGAATATTCCTCGCTGCGCCACACCGCCCACGAGCCTGAAAGCGTTGTCCAGTAGGTGTCTTGGAGCGTGACGTAATCGCGGAAGTCCTCGTACCACGCCAAAGCGGAGTCGGGCTTTCGGCGCAGAATCTCCGTAGTCAGCTTGAAGCCCGAAGCCGGAACAGCCATATTGCCGTCCACGTACTTGAAACTGCGGGGTGACATAGCGAATGTGGCACTTCCGGCCGAGGGCGTTTCGCTGAACGAAGAGCAGACCCTGAAGCCGTAGAACTGCGTCCCCGGAACACCGCCGTTAATTGTCAGCGTGTGGCTTCCCGCCGACAGGCTTTTGCCCGTGGCAAGCGCCGTCCAGTAGGTTTTCCTCCAGTACGTCCACCAGAGCCGATTTTCGCTGAAGCTAACCGAAGAACCGTCGAGGGAGATGTTGACGCCGTTCTTGTCCCAAAACGGAAAACAAATCTGCGCCGCCACGTCATAAACGCCGGACTGCGATATGTTGAAATTGTAGTCAGCCGTGCCGTCCGAAGCCGAGAGGGTAATTGTGCCGTTTCCAACCACCACGCCGTCGGTGTAATCGTCGGGCGTTCCGTTGCGGTCGACGTAGATTGTCCCAAACGTAGACTTCTGCGTTTTGCCGTAGCAAGTGAGATAACGGCGGCGGTTATAGGTGTCGCCCACAATCGGAGATTCCCTTGTGGCGGCGTCGCCGCCCTCCGCGTAGTCGTAGACTTCGGGGAACATATACGGCACTTTGTCATAATCGTCCCAGTAGGCGAGCCACGGAATGAACGGCTCAGGCGGGGCGTTGCCCGTGAAGTTGTAGCCACCCTCAGCCCAAATCTTGGCGGCGTAATAGGTCAGAGAAACGCCGCGATAAGTCTTGCCGAGGTCGGACGGCAGTGCGAATATCTGCCACTCCCAGCCGTAGCCCGGCAAGCCCATGAAAATCTTCTGTGGCGACATCGCTTGCACGGCGTAATCGTAAACGCCGACGAGCCAGTCCCTCGGCGAGACGGGACCCGGCGCCGAGCCAGCCCACGCCATACCGTAGGACATTATCGCCGCCGTGTCGCAGTAGACGTTGAGGTCGGCGTAGACACACCAGTTCTCTCCGCCGACCGAGCCTTCCACTCCCGTCATACCCGGCAGGCAGATGTTGACAAGTTTAGCGGGATTGTATGACTTCACCGTGCTGTAAATCGCGGCAAAGAGCGCGTTCGCAGCTTGGCGGTTCTCAAACCCGCCGCCGCGCTCCAAGTCGATGTCCACACCCGCGCACCACGGGTACTTGTTCATAATCCGCACAAGTTCGGAGAGGAATGTATCCCTCGCGCCGTTGGTGTTGTTCCGCAGAGCGGTGAATATGCTCTCCGTGCCGTTGTTCATGCAGGTGAGCATCCATTTGATATGCGGCCACTTGGCGCGATACGGGGCGAGGCTTGAGACGGTCACGCCCGTTTCGTTTATCGTGCCGTCTGCGTTGATGTTAAAACTGAACATCCCGACTGTGTCGAGCCTGTCGCCGTAGTCGTTTAACGCCTGATACATACGGGTGTTGCCCATAAACGTCCATACCATGTTCCGCTTGCCCTTCAGATAATCACGACCCGCCATTACTGCTTCACCCCGCTTTCGTTCATTTCCGTATACTCGAAATACACCCGCGCCGACTTCTTGTCCTCGACCTTGATTTGGTGTTTGCTGTCATAGGCGGCGGTATACTGGAAGAAGCCGTGTTTCTGCGTGGCGGAGCCGTTTCTCAGGCTTTCGCGGGTAGTCGCTTTCAAAGCGAACTCGTCACCGGCGCTTGCCGCCGCCGTAAATTTGCATTTGTGCGAACCCCTGCCTTGACCGACCTCGATACTGCCTGCCGTCATTGACTGCTTCGGATAAATATAGAGGTCAAGCCCGGCGTCCGTGCCGCCCGTGTTGAACAAAACGATTGTCTCGCCGCCGCGCACCACGCCGTTTTGGTATCGAGGCGCGTTGCCGCTGTTCACGAGCATGGTTTCGGTATTCTGGGTATAGCCCGTCAGCTTGTCGCCCTCCTGAAGCTGAATGTCGGAAAAGTACACCGAGCCTGTGCAATCGGTGACGGTAGGTTGGACGGTAACGGACACGACCCGCTTATCTGTTTTGAGTTTTACCACCTCGGCGAAGCGGATGAAATTGTTGATAACCATTTATCCGTCCTCCGTCCATTGGATTTCGCTGACGTGACCGACCCAGCCGGTGGCTACAGAACCTGCCTGAAGCTGAATGTCCGTAAAATACACCTCGCCCGTGCAGTCCTGCATAACAAGGCGAACCGTTATCGTCACAAGCCGTCCATAGCCTTTCGGGGAAGCGTCCCTCGCTTGAATCTGAAATACAGCCATATCCGCCACCCCCTAAAACAAGTCAATGAAGCGAGTTTCCGTGCTTCCGTCATCGTATTCGAATACCAGTTCAATCCCCACCTGACCGTTTGCACCCTTGACGAGATTGTCAGAGCCGATTTGCGCGGAGATGGTGTAGTTGCGGCGGTTGGCTGGCGTGACGGTCTGCGACATGGATTTCGTCGCGCCGGAAACCCCGACCGCCTTGAACGAAGCCGTGCCGCTCACGCCGTTTTCAGCGTCCACCTCAAAGCCTGAATTCTGCCAGTAGGCGAAACCGCTGTCGGCGCGGGAGTTTCGCAGATGGTTAAAAGGCACCATGTCCTTGATTTCCTGCCCGATGAGGTTAGACTGGTCGAGTTGGTCGGCAATCGCCGAGGACGACGAATCGCCCAGTTCCCGCAGTTTCGTGGAGAGTTCCAGCACCGTTTTCCACGGCTCTTGCAGATTGTACTCACGCCTGATGACCCTCGTCTTGATTGTGATGTCAAGGTCACGGTCGTCCACCGTCACGATGTCGCCCAAGTCCCACTGCTCGTGTTCATAGCCGGTCAGGACAGATAAGTCCATAGCGGAAAGCACATAGGAGATTCGTGGCTTCGAGTAGTCGGCGAGCCGCATATTGGCAAACTCCAACATCTGATAGGGATTCGTGAAGTTGGAGCAGTCGAGCGTTGAAACGCGCACCTCGTCTGAGTATGCGAAACTCTCCACATACTCCTTGCCGTTATTGATGGCGGCGAAGGTCATGCCGTCCTTGCCGATGGCATAGAGCCGAGTGACAAGAGAACGGGTATCCACCACGCGCTTTATACCCGTGAGGTTCTTGCGGTAAGCGAATAACGCGCCGCTGTCCCTGCCTGAAAACGTCACGAGGTCGACGAGCCTGTTTCGGCTGTGGAAAACGAGGTCGCCGCCGTGAATCTGCTGAACCATCCGCAAAACGGCGAGGGCGTTTTTCTCTTGGCAGTCCCATGTCCGCAGCGTTGTCACGTTCACCGTGCCGATTTCCCAGCCTGTGTCGGCGAGGGCGTATGTCATTGCTTCATCGGCGAGCGCGGCGTTGAACTCGGTCGGCTGATTCTCAGCGGAAAATGTCAGGTCGTAGAACGCCGCTTCCGCGTATACGGTGGTAAGAATACCGCCGCCGTTCGCACCTTTCTCGTCGGTCAAAGTCCGAATACGGTAAATCTCCCCGGCAATCTGCACCTGTTTCTCGTTATCGAGCGAGAGACGTTTCGCGTCGCTGTAAGGCATCTTGAATTCAAGCGTGTCCGAGCCGTTGACCTCACCCGTGACGATGATGTCAAAGGCGTTCTCAAGCACCGCCTCCCACGCGCCGTTTGCGTCAAGTACGACGGGACGAGCAAAACCCAGTTTCTCATACGGCGCTTTCGGGATGTCATGGAGCGTGATGTCGAGCAGCTTCGGAGTGACGCTTGTATCGTTGGTCGTGAGCGTCACCCTGTATTTAATGTAGGCGCGATTCGGGGAAGCAAGTTCGCCGTTGCTCCCGACCGACTGCCACGCCGACCAGTCCTGCAAATCGTCCGATGTGGCGGTCTCAATCAGGCTGATTGCCGTCGTTCCTGCGATGTACTCGCTCGAAACAGATACACGACCGCTACCAGCAAGGGAGCATCCCGCCGCGATGGTCGTAAGCTGACCGCTTTCGGGATAGGCGTTGTTCGCGTCTTTGCGGAGCGTCACGGCGTCGGGAATCGTGATGGCGTCAACCGCGCCTGACGTGTCGCCGCCGTTGGCGAGCATTGCCTGACGGAAATACCGCGCTAAATCCTCAATGGAAAGCTGACTCTCGGTTTCGATGAACCAGTCGTCAAAGCCGCCCGCGTAATAATACTGATTCGAGTGCATACCGAGGATGATGTCCGCCGAGCAAGACGGATTGGGCGCGCCGCTGAGAGTCCGCTTCGGAGCAGTCCAGACCGTGCCGTCCGCGCGGTTGCAGATTACCATCTGCGAGGTTTTGGCGGTCACCTCAATAATCGCGGCGATGTAGTACCAACCGTTGTTGACGAGGTTAAAACTCGGCGTTTCGGTCTGGTCGAGAATCAGCGAACCCGCCGAGTTGTAGACCATCATGCGCGGCTTTCCGCTGTACAGCGAAATGTAGAACAGCGGCTGACCGGGTCCCTGACGGGTGTTAAATATGGGACTATACGTCTGCCCAACGGAGTAAGTGGTCGGGTTAATCCAGCCGCCCACGGCGATTTTATCCCCAAGCGTGGTGAAGAAGTTGCTGTCGTTCACCGCCTGCAGATAGGTTTTCTCCGAGGTTGGATTATTGATGTTCTGCTTGAAATAGCGTCCGTACCTGCCGTTCGGCAGGCTCGCGGTCGTGCCGCTCCAGCCTGAGATAACAAAGTGCCGCCCATGGCCGCTTGAATCCATCAGCTTCGTATCGCCGTCGGGAGTCGCCTCGTTGAACCGCCAGAGAGCGAGTGTGTTCTCGCTCACGGGAAACTCGCCCGTGAAGTCAGTCTGTGTTGTGAGAATAGATTTTACCGCCACGCTTTATCACCTCCAGCGGCTCTTCGCCTGAATTTGCAGTTCCGTAAATGTCGCTCCCGTTGCGGTTATCGTGATTGTATTCGCGCCTTTCCTCAGTACGGGAAAATTGAGTTCTTGCAACAGCGGCAGACCGTTTCGGAGCGTCTCGCCCGTATTGTCCACAACCTTGGCGGTCATAAGCCCGCTGTCTATGACGAGCGTTTCGCCGGTGGCAAGTGCCCCGACGACTTTGAGTTCGTCGTTGTTGGTCTGAATCGTGAGGTATGTCGCCGCGCCTGACGGAATCACCGCTTTCAGGAGATACACGGGCAATGAATCCGTGTTGCCCTTGGTGCGTGTGACGGTGTTCGCGCCTGCCGCCGTGAGGTCGAAACTCTCGTCGGTCAGGGCATAGGCGAAGGGGTCAGGGCAGACGAATTTCAAATCAAACGCGCCCGCCGCGAGTATTAACCGCTCGCAGTCCACGGCGTCTTGCAATCGCGCCGTGAAGTAGCGGTCTGGCACATCGTCCAGCACAAGCTGTTTCAAGCCGTTGTCCGGATTGAGCCACGCGGCGAGGTTGTCGAGTACGCCGACGAGGTTTGAAAACTGAAACTGCGGAAAAACATTACACCGAACCGTGACGACTTTCTCCGCGACGTCGCTGCCGAAGTCCGCCACGCCGGGTTTCCCCGGCACGGTCACAAAGGAATTCCGCAGTTGCGGCGAAGCCAGCCAAGAGGTCAGCCGCGCCTTGATGTTCATGCTTTGAGAAGATATTCCGCTAAAAGTAAATCCCATAATCGCGCCTCCGTCACACGAGTGTGTTATGCCGGACTGAATCGACCCTGCGCCCGTGAGCCGGTCTGCATCAGGTTGTACAGTTCCTGTGAAATTCTGCGGATGTCGTCCTCGCTTCGGACAAACATCTGCTGTATGGTGATAAGCGAGCCGCCCAGACCTCCGACGCCGGAAGCCGCGCCGTTCACTGCGGCGTTCATATTGATTGCGGGTGTGTCAAAGTCCGTGGGGATGGCGTTTTGCATATCCTCGCCGACCTGCGCCATCGTTTTCTCGAATCCGACTCCGAGACCTTCAGCCATGTTGTCGCCGATTCCCGCAAAAGGAGTAATCCCAAAGAAAACACTCCTATACAAGTAAAAAACACCGCCGTATGGCAGTGTTTTCTTGTGTTAGAAAGTGCTAAAAAGTCTTAATAATAAGCTCAAAATAAGGCTTATGGTAGAGC
>BNZF01000012.1 GCA_026000865.1 Clostridia bacterium | reverse complement strand
GCTCAAAATAAAAAAGCGTCGGATAGTTGAAAGTTAATAGTGTAAAGTTTAAAGTCTGTATTTTTATTTAGACCCGTAAAACTAACTCGCGGACTGTCGGCGTCAGGCGACACTATAACTATTAACTATACACTTTTAACTATCAACTCTCCGACAGGTGGTCATAAATTATTTATAAGAAAAAAGTCGTAAAGGTTTATAGAAGTTGTAATTGTTGAAAGTCGCAAAGGCAAGCGAGGCGACTCAGACTAAAAAGAATAAAAAAGTGGTTGCAAATTAATTAAGCTGAAAAAGTCGCAAGGGCTTGTAATAAGGTGCAATGATTAAAAGTCGCAAAGGCAAGCGTTGCGGCTCAAAATAAAAAGGAAAAAAGTCGCAAAGGCAAGCGTTGCGGCTCAGACTAAAAAAGGAAAAAAGTCGCAAAGGTAAGTATTGTGGCTCAAAATAAAAAATTGAAGATAGATTATGTTTTTAAAGATGAAAAACTGTTGTTAGAGGCTCTTTCGCATTCTTCTTATATTAATGAGCGCAAGAACGGCAGTTGTAATGAGCGGTTGGAATTTTTGGGGGATAGTATTCTCTCGCTTGTGACCGCGAGGTATTTGTTTCTTAATTATCCAGATATGCCCGAGGGTAAGCTTACAAAAATGAGAGCATCGCTTGTTTGTGAAAAATCACTTGCAAAGTTTGCGAAACAAATTGATTTGGGGAGCGAACTTTTGCTAGGCAAGGGCGAAAATAATCTTAATGGCAGAAGCCGTCCATCGATTTTAGCAGACGCGTTTGAAGCATTAATCGCTGCGATTTATCTTGACGGCGGTTATAAAAGTGCTGAAAAATTCATACTTGGTTTTGTTAAAGATAAACAAATTGAAACCACCGATTACAAGTCACTTTTGCAGGAAGTTGTTCAACGTAACCCCGAGGAAAATGTCGATTATTTCGTTGTAAGCGAAAATGGTCCCGACCATGATAAAATTTTTAACGTTGAAGTGCGACTAAATTCAAATGTCATTGGCACAGGAGCAGGCAAAACAAAAAAACAAGCAGAACAACAAGCCGCAAAAGAAGCACTTAAACTCATGGGGGTTGTTAGTTAATAGTTAAAAGTGTATAGTTAATAGTTATTGTGTCGGTTGACGCCGACGTTCCGCGAGTTAGCTTAATTTAATCGCTAATTTACTGTCGCGTTTTAATAGTTCAACAAAAAGCATATTTATTGTGAATCGATAAAAAAGGAAATTACTCGTTTATTTTCGGTCGCGTTTTGATAGTTTTATAAAGGTTCAATGGTTGCAATGATTTACACTAAAACCAGTAAAGTTGCAAGTGATTTAAAAGAAAAGAAGAGCAGTTGGAATAAATTTAGTCACAAAACAATGTGAGGACTAAAAAAAGCAAATCAACAAAGCGAAAAAGTTGCAAAGGTTCATAAAAGTTGTAATTGTTAAAAGTCGCAAAGGCAAGTGTTGCGGCTCAGACTAAAAAAAGAAAAAAGTTGTAAGGGCAAATTAAGTGTGCAGTAAACAGTAAGTCGCAAAGGTGACTACGAGTGCACAAAATAAAAAAATGGAGGAAAATATGGTTTATAGTAATGTTTTAGATTCGAGGATTTCACAGTTAGCGTTTGGTTGTATGCGTTTTCCGACAATTAATAATGCGATTGATGAGAATGAAACTGCAAAGTTGGTTTCTTATGCTTTTGAGAACGGAGTGAATTATTTTGACACTGCGTACATTTATCATGGCGGAGAGAGTGAAAAAGTAATCGGTCAAATACTTAAAAAATACTCAAGAAATAAGTTTTATCTTGCGACAAAATTACCGGGTTGGTTTGATGAAACAAAGACAAATCCACGCAAATATTTTGAAGAACAACTTGAAAAATGTGGAGTTTATTACTTCGACTACTACCTTTTGCACAACGTTGCAGAGGGGCATATTGATACTTATATCAATGAGGACCATGGAGTAATTAAATATTTGCTTGAAGAAAAAGCAAAGGGACGTATCCGTCATCTTGGTTTTTCTGCACACGGGCGTATTGAAACTGTTAAAGGATTTTTGGAAAAATTCGGCGATAAAATGGAATTTGCTCAAATTCAACTTAACTGGCTCGATTGGGTTTTGCAAAACGCAAAAGGCATGTATGAGTTGCTTGAAGAATATAACATTCCCGCTTGGGTAATGGAACCTGTTCGCGGTGGTACTCTTGCAAATCTTTCTCCTGAAAATGCTGCAAAATTAAAAGCGTTAAGACCCGATGAGAGCATTGCGAGTTGGGCTTTTAGGTGGTTGCAAAATCTCCCGAATGTTAAAACTATCCTCTCGGGCATGTCAACTTTTGAGCAAGTTGTTGACAATATTAAAACTTTTTCAGTCGAAAAACCTATCACAAACGAGGAAAACAAAGTTCTCGCGGAAATCGCTGAGAGTATGCTTGACCTAATCCCTTGCACAGCTTGCAGATATTGTACTGACGGTTGCCCTGTTGAAATAGATATTCCCGCAATGCTGGCATATTATAACGATTGCCGTTTTGCACCAAATATGAACGCGAAACAAGGTGCAATGAATTATCCAGTCAGTCGTCAACCTCAAAGTTGCATAAAATGCGGTAACTGTGTCAGCATTTGTCCGCAAAAAATTGATATTCCAACAGAACTCGGTAATTTCTATGAGGCAATCAAAGACCTGAGCTGGTAAGCTGATAGTTAATAGTTAATATCATCGAAACCACTGGTTGCAAATCGGTAAGGCAAAAAAAGTCGCAGTGGCTCTATCAAGGCTCAGTGATTAAAAGTCGCAAAGGCAAGCGTTGCGGCTCAAAATAAAAAAAGAAAAAAGCTGCAAAGGCTCATAAAAGGTACAAATAAACAGGAAGTTGCAAGGGGATGTCTTGTTGCTCAGAATAAAAAAGTGGTTGCAAATCGGTAAGGCAAAAAAAGTCGCAGTGGTTCTACCAAGGTTGCAAATAAAAAAGTGCTTGCAGAGGTAAGTTACGAGTGCACAAAATAAAAATAAAAATAAAAACACAAAAACCATCTCGCTATATTGGCGGGGAATATGGGAGCATAGTTAAACAAAATGCAGATGTCAGATTTGCGTTTTGTTTTCCTGATACCTATGAAATTGGGATGTCGAACCTTGCAATGCAGATACTTTATGGGTTGATTAATAGCTGTGAGAATTATGCTTGTGAGCGGGTTTTCGCACCTGCTGCCGACTTTGAACAGCAACTTCTTGCGGCCAATACTCCGCTTTTTTCTCTTGAAACAAAAAAATCAATTAAAGATTTTGACTTTTTAGGCTTTTCACTTGGCTATGAATTGTGTTATACTAACATATTAAATATTTTGCATTTATCACAAATTCCGCTATTTTCAAAGGACCGTTTTGAGGAAAGCCCTGTAATAATAGCAGGCGGTTGCTGTACTTGCAATCCTGAACCTCTTGCCGACTATATCGACCTTTTTGTTCTTGGCGAAGGCGAAGAAGTTATCCTCGAATTGTTAGATTTATATGAAAAATGTGACAGTAAATCCGAATTTAAACAAAGAGCAATTGCTATACAGGGTGTATATAATCCAGCGTTAAAAAATCCTGCAAAAAAACGCATTGTTAAAAATTTAGACAATATGTATTCACCTGAAAATTTTATAGTGCCTTATGGCGATGTTGTTCATAACCGAGCAAGTGTTGAGGTTTTGCGAGGGTGTTTCCGAGGTTGCAGATTTTGTCAGGCAGGTTTTTTATATCGCCCGTATCGTGAAAAAATCAGTGAAACAATTACCAAACAATCGCAAACTCTTTGCAATAATACTGGTTACGAGGAGTTGTCACTTGTATCGCTAAGCACGTCCGACCACAGCGAAATCAACAAAACAATGTTTGATTTGATTAATTTTACCGAAAATTCCCGTGTAAATTTGGCATTACCGTCGATGAGAATTGACAGTTTCACGCCAGAATTGGTTGAATATCTTACCAGAGTGCGAAAAAGTGGTTTGACTTTTGCACCAGAAGCTGGCACTCAGCGTCTACGTGATGTTATTAACAAAAATATCACCGAAGAAGAAATATTAAACGCCTGTGAAATTGCGTTTAACGGTGGTTATACAACTGTAAAACTCTATTTTATGCTTGGCTTGCCAACTGAAACAGACGAGGACATTCTTGGGATTGCAAGTTTAGCACAAAAAATTGAAAAATTGTATGGCAGTCTTGGCAAAAAAGGCTTGCAAATCAACATAAGTGTTTCCACTTTTGTTCCAAAACCTTTTACTCCTTTTCAGTTTGAAGCACAGAACACACGTGAAGAAATACTCCACAAACAAGAAATTTTGCGAGGTGCAATCAAGTCAAAACGTGTGAAATTAAGCACTCATTCACCTGATGCGAGCATACTCGAAGCGGCGTTTGCGAGAGGTGACAGAACGCTGGGTAGCGTGATTTTTGAAGCCTTTAAACTCGGTTGCAAATTTGACGCTTGGAATGAATATTTTAGTTTTGATAAATGGGTAAAAGCCTTTGCAAATTGTGGTATTAGTCCGCAGGATTTTGCGAATAAACATTTTGAATATGATGAAACTTTACCTTGGGAACACCTTGATTTTCTTGTTAGCAAAGATTTTTTTATTCGTGAAAACAAAAAAGCACATAATAGTGAAACAACTGCGAATTGCCGTGAAAAATGTTCCGCTTGCGGTTTGGGAAAATGTGAATTTGCACCGAAATCTGCTGAAACGAACCAGCATTTGAATCTTTCTGTTTTTCAATATCCGAGAGATGTTCAGTTTCCAAAAGTGCGTGTGATTTTTTCAAAAGAAAACGATTTGGCAGTCATATCACATCTTGATTTATCGCGAGCAATGCAACGTATTATAAAACGTTCGGGGTTGCCTGTCAAGTATACAGAAGGGTTTAACCCGCACTTGGCGGTCGCTTTTCCAATGGCTTTGCCTTTTGGGGTTGCAAGCCAATATGAAATTATGGATTTTAAAATAACCGATACAGTTGATTTTGAAGAAATTAAAGAAAAATTAAACGCAGTTATGCCGTTTGGAATGAAAGCGAGCTATGTGGCAACCCCAATTCTTGACATAAAAGAAATCGCGTTTGCGGAATATACAATATCAAATGCATCAAGTTTTTTGGAGTTTTTAGGTCAAGAAAAAATATTAATTGATAAAAAATCCAAACAAAAACACAGAAAAATTACAAAAGAAATTGATATTAAACCGTTTATAGAAGTAATTGAAATTGCAGAAGAATTGACAATCAGACTGCCTGCGAGTGTCCTTGGAGCGATAAGTCCTGTTGCAGTTATGACCGCTTATGATGATTATTTCGATATCGACGGCGACCATAATATTTGTAAAAAAAGGCTTTTGACTAATAGTTTGAATGAATTCAAGTGAAGGGTGCCTGACGGCACAGGTAATAGGTGCCTGACGGCACAGTTAATAGGCAATAGTTAACAGTTAAAAGTTATGGTGTGCCACTTCGTGGCACGTTTACGCGGGCGAAGTTTAACTTAATTAATGTTTAACTCTGCGAACAATGGTTGCAAATAAGTGAAACTAAAAGAGTTGCAAGGGTTCATAGAAGGTGTAATGATTAAAAGTCGCAAGGGTGACTACTGCGGCTCAGAATAAAAAAAGGAGAAAAAAGTCGCAAGGGTTCATAAAAGTTGTAATTGTTAAAAATTGCAAAGGTAAGTGTTGCGGCTCAAAATAAAAGAGTTGCAAGGGTAAGAGTTGCGGCTCAAAATAAAAAAATGAGCTTTAATAGTGATGCGAGAGATGAAGTTTTGGCACGTTTGAGGTTGAATAGAAATTTTCCTGATGTTATTAAAATTGAAGATTATAATAAGGTTGTGTCTCTTTTATTTTTGGATTATGGCTGTGTTACTAATCCGCAAAAAAATTATCGATTGGAATTTATATTGCCTGCACAGAAGAATTCAAAAGATAAAAAGGCGTTTAATTTGTTTTCGGATTCATCTTTCGGGGAATATTTGGAAATTGAATTGAAGCATACCACGCGAAATGGTGACGATGTTTTTTATACTACAAAAAATGAAGATGTTTTTAATATTTTGACAATTATTGGTGCAAGCGAAGCGGCAGTTGCATATACTAACACTTATATTGAAAAAGATTTACGTAATAGGTCACAGCGACAAGTCAATTGTGAAATGGCAAATATTGAGAAAATGAATACGGCTTCATCTGAACAATTGCTTTATATTGAAAAAATACAGAATAAAGATGGTTTGAAAAAACTGCCTGAAAAACTGCGTGAAGTCGCGGTTCTACGTCTTGAAAACCCCGATATTTCTTTGAGAGAATTAGGTAAACTTTGTAATCCTGCAATAAGCCGTTCCGCTGTCAGTCATCGTTTGCAAAAAATAATTGAAATTGGCAAAGAGTTTTAATAAATGCTTCGCATTTACAGTTAATAGTTAATAGTTTAGTTAAGAGTTAATAGTGTAAAGTTGATAGTTTCGCGGTATAATTTAACTTAATTAATATTTAACTCCGCGAACAATGGTTGCAAATAAGTAAGGAGAAAAAAGTCGCAAAGGTTCATAAAAGTTGTAATTGTTAAAGCTTGCAAAGGTAAGCGTTGTGGCTCAAAATAAAAGAGTTGCAAGGATTTCTGAAAGGCGTAATGATTAAAAGTCGCAAGGGAGACTACTGCGGCTCAAAAAAAAAGAAAAAAGTTGCAAAGGTGTCGGATAGTTGAAAGTTGATAGTGTAAAGTTGATAGTTTCGCGGTATAATTTAACTTAATTAATATTTAACTCCGCGAACAATGGTTGTAAATCATTTATGCTAAAAAAGTTGCAAAGGCTCTACAAAAGTTGTAATTGTTAAAAGTCGCAAATGTGACTACTGCTGCTCAAAATAAAAAAGAAAAAAGTTGCAAGGATTTCTGAAAGGTGTAATGATTAAAAGTCGCAAGGGTAAGTATTTCCCGACTATGCGTAAACGCTACGTCAAGGTTCTGATTCTGTCACTGGCAGGAACCTTCCCAAAATAAAAAAAGAAAAAAGTTGCAAGGATTTCTGAAAGGTGTATGATTAAAAGTTGCAAATGTGACTATTGCTGCTCAAAATAAAAAATACAAAGCGTGAAAACAATGTGAGGAAAAAAAATGGTGTTCATAAAAACTGAATATTCATTTTTTGAAAGTGCTTGTAAAATAGAACCTGCTATCCAAAAATGCTGTGAACTTGGTATAAAAGAAGCGTGTATTGTTGACAATAAACTTTTTGGAGTGCTAAAATTTTTTGCTGTTTGTGAGAAATATAATATTAAACCTGTTGTTGGTTGTCATTTAACTGTTGAAACTGAAAAAATAATTGTTGTTTGCAAAGATAATATTGGATATAAAAATTTATTAAAACTTTGCTCACTTGAATATATTTCGCAAAATACATTTGACAAGTCAAGGCTTGGTTTAGTTATTCTAGATATGTCACAGGTTCCTGTTTGCCGTTGTATTGATGAAGATGACACATATCTTCTTGATGTTCTTGATTGTATGAAATATGGTATTAGATATAACAGCGAAAAAGCACATGTGAATGTGCATATATGCAAGGAAAGAGATATTCCTTTTGAAGAGTGTAATGTAACACTTGATTTTGGGGAATATCACTTGCCACGTTATCCCCGCGAAGGCGATAATGTTGCATATCTTAAAAAACTTTGTAAGAATGGTTTTCTCAAACGTTATGGTCAGTCTGCTCCCGAAACTTATATTAAAAGGCTGATGTATGAACTTTCTGTCATTGAAAAAATGGGTTTTGCGGATTATTTTTTGGTAGTTTGGGATTATGTCAGGTTTGCGAGATTAAACGATATTCCCGTTGGTGTTGGCAGAGGTTCGGGGGCTGGAAGTATCTGTGCATATTGCCTTGGTATCACAGGAATGGACCCTATGAAATATGGTTTGATTTTTGAGAGATTTCTTAACCCTGAGCGTATTTCTATGCCAGATTTTGATATTGATTTCTGTGTTAATGGACGTCAAAAAGTTATAGATTATGTGTTCGCAAAATATGGAAAAGACAAAACCGCTCAAATTTTAGCGTTAAGCACTATGTCTGAAAAAACATTAAAACGTGACCTTGCAAACATCGGTGTTAATATGTTTAAAGCAGACGATATTATCAAAAAACTTGATGGTTTTCCACGTCATATTTCAATCCATGCGGCAGGTGTTGTTATAACCGCAATGCCAATGACGGATTATGTTCCGACCCTTTCGCATAACGGGACGAGTATTACGCAGTTTGATATGGGGGACATTGAAAAATTAGGTCTTGTTAAAATGGACTTGCTTGGTCTGCGAAACCTTACCATTATTAACGAGTGTGCTAAAAAAGTTGGTGTTAATGCAAACAATATTCCACTTGATGATAAAGCAGTTTATGGTTTACTTTCAAAAGGTGACACCCAAGGCATTTTTCAGCTTGAAAGTGATGGAATTACTAATCTTTTGGTGAAAATGCAACCGAATAAATTAGAGGATATTATCGCGTGTCTTTCGCTTTATCGTCCCGGTCCTATGGATAGCATTCCGCTTTATCTTCGTAACCGCAAAAATCCACGGTTTGTTGAATATAAACACCCGCTTTTAGAGCCGATATTAAGAGAAACTTTTGGTTGCGTGGTCTATCAAGAACAGGTTATGGAGATTTTCAGAAGCTTGGCAGGCTATTCTTATGGTGGAGCAGATTTAGTCAGACGTGCAATGGCAAAACGCAAAAAAGATATACTTTCAAAAGAGAAGAATAATTTTATTGGCGGTTGTTTAAAAAATAAAATATCAGAAAACATTGCAATGGAATTATTTGATGAACTGGAAAAATTCGCGTCATATGCTTTTAATAAATCCCACGCGACTTGCTATGCTTATATATCCTATCAAACAGCATATTTGAAATGCTATTACCGCACGGAGTTTTTGCAGGCAACAGCAGGCGATTGGGGAGAAGACGAAACGGTTTTAGAAGTTAATCCACAGATTAGTATGTTTTGAACGGGCGGGCGGGGAGCTTTGACTTGCATTTTCGCGTCATAGTTTAATTTAATCGTTAGTTAATGGTCGCGTTTTATTATTGATAATAGTTATAGATAACATTCGCATACCTCACGAACACTGGTTGCAATGAGTTACACCAAAGCCAGTAAGGTTGCAATGGCTTGAACAAACGGTAGAGCAAGTTTAGTTGCAAATATATTAAAGGTGTTGAGGACCAAAAAATGTTGAGGACCAAAAAAATGAGTTACACCAAAGCCAGTAAGGTTGCAATGGCTTGAACAAACGGTAGAGCAAGTTTAGTTGCAAATATATTAAAGGTGTTGAGGACCAAAAAATGTTGAGAACCAAAAAAAATGAGTTACACCAAAGCCAGTAAGGTTGCAATGGCTTGAACAAACGGTAGAACAAGTTTAGTTGCAAATATATTAAAGGTGTTGAGGACCAAAAAAATGAGTGCTTATAAGATGATTACTTGTTGCGGGGATGATTCACGTGACGACTTTTTACAGGAATTTCTCGTCTATTTTGACGCGGATATTGTTGACAGTATTTATGAGCATGGTGAGATGAAAAATGTTGTTTTGATTAACAGTAATACTGTTTTCACGTCAACTGATGATACGGTGATTATTTATACTGATTTGATACCTTTGGGATATGTTCTTGAATTTCCAAAGAATTATTTTAATTCACATAGTGTGATTTTTGGCACACCTTGCGATAAGTTGCTGATGTTTAATCAATTTCCGTATAGAAAACGTAATTTGATTATTGAGCTTGCAAGAATGCTTAAAGATGCAAAAACTATTGATAGCGAGGTTGTTTTGGTAAAAACACATCGACGTTTTTCGGCGACTGACATTTTGACTTTTGATGACACTTTGAATATCGCTTTGACAGATTATGCGAAAATTGCGGACAGAACAAGTCTTTATTCTTTTGGTGACGATAAAACCAGTTTGTTTTGGATTAAAGCAAGTCTGAAAAAAAATCTCTGTCATCAATATATTGCCGCACTTGATGAGTGTATGTCAAAATTTAATGCGGAGTTTGATGTAAAATTTGCTGCAAGTCTTGGATTGCGTTTAAAGGCGAACGAGAGTATTCTCAACACGGAATTTGACATTGAGCCTTTTGTTTTGAAAGAATCCGAAAAACTTTATGTCTATTTTCTTAACGATATTATGCTTTGGGATAATAAATTTGACGATTTTTTGAAAGATTTAAAAACACATTTCGCAGGAGACTATAAAAGTATAGAACTGCAAAAATATTTGCGTGAGGAAATAAACGAAAGGTTAATGGTTGTTTTAAATAGCATAAATGTTGGCGGGTAGCAATAGTTAATAGTTAATAGTTGTGGTGTCTGTCCTCCAACGTACTCTCGATGGGCGCCACACTATTTGTGCCACAAAGCACGGGTGCTAACGCCGACGTTTTGCGGGGAAGTTTTACTAAATCGTTTGTTTTCGGTCGCGTTTTGCGGGTTATAATAGAAATTCTAATAGAAGTTTCAAAATTCGTCTATAAACTAACAATACAGTAAATTTTAACTTTACACTATAAACTGTAGCTATCCGACACCCCGCGAAAACGTGCAACGCAGTGGCACCCCGCAACTATTAACTATTAACTATTAACTATCAACTTGCCGACAGGCAGGTGTTGCCCGTAGAAAATAAATGAAAGGTTAATCGCTGTTTTAAATAGCATAAATGTTGCCACTTGAAAAAAAATATTTTATTTTGCGTTTTGTCGGGTTTAGTTTTTGGTTTGGCTTTTAACACTTGGGTCTGGATTTTAGGCTTTTTTGCGGGGATACCGTTGTTTTATGTTCTTCTTCAAAAAAACACAATAAAACAGCGATTGTTATATATCTTTGCTTTTGGATTTTCATATTTTTTAGTGTCGTTCTATTGGCTTTATGAATTTTCAAAAGTACTTGAATTTTCAAATTTTCAACGGGCTTTGATAGTCACAATCGCACTCTTGCTTACTTGTTTTTATCTTGTTCTTTTTTGGGCAGTACCACTTATAATATTTGGCGGAAATTTAGCGAGAAACGCAAAAAGCGTAATCACTTTGTCGTGCATATTAGTGCTTGGTGAATGGTTGCAAGGACTTGTCTATCCGCTTGCTTTTCCTTGGGCAAGGTTTGCAAATATCGTTGCTGTTGCTAATGGCGGATTTATTCAAACAGCGAGTATTTTTGGCAGTCTGTTTATTTCGTTTTTGGTATTGCTGATAAACGGATTTATGATGCTTACTGTCTTTAATGCAATCGGACGAAAATTTTCATTTAAAAACAAATATTTTAAAATAGTATTGTTAATTATTATTGCGGATTTTGTTTTAGGTTTTATGTCAGCAGTTTATCTTAGTTCAAATAGTAAAAGTGAAAGCCAAGCAAACATTTTGATGGTACAAGGAAATTACCCTGGACTTGTTCGTTGGAACTCAGAAGAAGAGATGTTTGACACTTATGTTCAGTTAATTGAGGAAAATATTACCGAGAAAACTGACCTTGTTTTGACCCCTGAAATCGCAATTCCCTTTGATTTTTATGAAGATAACAAAAAAAGAGAAAAATTGCTTGACATATGCAAAGATTATAATGTAATATTAGTGTTGGGTATTTGGACTTCCGATGAAACCATAGACGGAGATTATAATTCTGTGCTTTGTCTTTACCCAGACGGCTCATATTCTGATGTTTATTCCAAAAAAAGGCTTGTGCCTTTTGCGGAAAGAATAATGCTGAAAAATGTAATAGATAAGATTTTTCCAAGTTTGCTGAACAACTATACGGTGGTTGAGGGTGAAAAAAACACGATTTTTGACACGCAGTGGAATAGTGAGATTGTTAGTAGCGTGGGTTCTACTCCTGTAACAGTCAACCGCAAAATGGGTGCGATTATTTGCTATGAAAGCATTTTTCCCGAGGTTGTGCGTGAAACTGTTAATAACGGTGCGGAGTTTATCGCTTTTGTGACAGATGACAGTTGGTTTGGGACAACCGCCGCTCTGCGTCAGCATACAACTCATTCAATGCTCAGAGCAGTTGAAAATAACGTGCTTTGGCTTCAATGTTCAAATACAGGTTATACTTGCATTATCGACAGCCGCGGGAATATTCTTAAAGACATTGCTCTTGCTGAGCGAGAAACTTTGAGCATGGCTGTGACAATTGACGTCCCATATAATCAGCAAAACAAAAAAACACTTTATAATTTTTGGGGAGATGTTCCCATTGTAATATTTTTAGTTTCATTTTTAGTGTTTTCTAAATTTGCACAAATTAAAACTGAGTTTGATTAAAAACGTTGTCATATTTTTTGTAAGTTAAAGTGTTTGGTCATTAGAACCCGTGATAAAGGGGGCTTCGCCCCCGCAACCTATCATTTTATTCATACTCAAAAAGTTGCCTTAAAATCTCCATAAATAATTATGAGTTTTATGTCGAGTTCATTTTTAGTGTTTTCTAAATTTGCACAAATCGAGCGGGGACTTGATTTAAAAAAGTCTGCATGATATTTTTATTGTAATATTTTAGTTTTATTTTTAATATTTTCTAAATTTGTAAGTTGCACCAATTCAATATGGAATTTGATTTTGTAAACTCGCAAAACAAAAAAACGTTCGCATAACAAACACGAAAGAGGTTTTATACTAATGAAAAAAGCGGGAATAGGGTTTAGTCTATCGGTAATTTTTATTCTTTTATTCTTTATGGCAAGCCCTGTTGGCAAGGAATTTGAGCTAATTCAATATGCGGTTTTTGGCATACAGGGAGCGTGTGCTATTGCGACGGCAATTTGCTTAACGGCAGCAATGTCTTCACTTGCCAATTATTTTGAAAATATTAATGAGCAAAGTGATAACAAAAACATTCTCTATGGTGAAAGTTGGAACACAAAAGTCACAACTTTTATGAACGAGATGATTAAATCTAATGATGATTTTACCCGCAAAGTTAACGAGAGCGTTTCTTCTTCCGTTGAAGCTCAGCAAAAAGCGGCAACCGATTTGTCTGAAAATGTAAATCGTTTTGTTAAAGAAACAAATAAAACCGTTAGCAATTTTTATGATAATAATATGCTTGAACTGCAAAAAGTTAGTGATAATCAAGAGCGTTCTATGCAAACTCTTATCGAAAATCAGAATAAATTGCAAGGTTCTTTGCAAGATGTTACAAAGAAAATAAACGAGACTATTGAGTTTGTCGGAAAAAATAACACTCAATTCTTTGATGCGTTTGTTGAGATGAACAAAAAGACCCAAGAAGCTTTTGAGGAAAAAGAGTTAAAATGGAAATCTGATATGCAATTTACTATTGTTCAAGCACATCAAGCTTTTACAACTTCTGCCAACGATAGCCATGTGCGTTTGATTTCTGTTGTTGAGAGTTTGACAAAACTTTTTGACAGTTACATCGAAGAATTTGAATTAAAAATTTGCGAAAATCTTTCGTCAACAACATCAAAAACCGTTGAACTTTTTGAGCAGGGCACAGAGCGTTTAAACACAGAAAATGTAAAAGTTAATGAAAATCTTGCACTTCATTATAACACATATCTCAAAACAATTTCTGACAGTGTTGAAGAAGTGCGTTTGCTAATCGGCACTCTTGGTGACATTCAAGAGCGTGTTCTAATCGGGCTTGACGAAAAACAACGCGAACTGGAACAAATGAACCGTGCGGATATTTCTTTACTTAAAGAAATACTATCGACAGAGTAACAGCGGGCAGTGCGGGGTGCCCCCGCTAGCAGTTCGCGGGTATAGTCACAAATAATCGTTAGTACTCTTCACGCGGGTATTTATTTTCACAAAAGATTGTAGACCGCGAAGTTAAAACGACAAATCGTTAAAACTATATCGCGAAAATGCAGTGCGGGGTGCCCCCCCGCTGGCAGTTCGCGGGTATAGTCACAAATAATCGTTAGTACTCTTCACGCGGGTATTTATTTTCACAAAAGATTGTAGACCGCGAAGTTAAAATAAATCGTGAAAACATATGAGGTTACGGCTTCTTGCTTTGTGACAGAATCAGAGCCTTGTTGTAGTATTTTTGCATAGACGAGACACGGAGTGTTTGCCAGTTGAGGGGGATGACTTATTAATAACAATGAATATATCGAAAGTCAAGCACTTTCTATTAACCTTTTGACTAAACATCTTATGAAATATTTTGGCTCACCTGAGATTTATAATCGGGTTGGTTTTGCGTTGTCAAACGGTAATAAGAAAGTTGAAAAATTAGTGACTTCAATCGAAAAAACATATACCCGTGTGAATGAATTGTGTTTGATGTTTAATTATAAGCGTGCAACTCATTATGCGATAGTTTTGAAATATCTTGTGGATAAATTGAAAAAAGAAGTTGATGAAGTTGATGTTTTGTTTCATTAATATATCTAAATACTGGCATATAAAATATTAATTCGCGAAGACATATGAGGTTACGGCTCCTTGCTTTGTGGCAGAATCAGAGCCTTGTCGTAGCACTTGTGCATAGACGGGGGATGAAGTGTTTGCCCGCCACGAAGTTAAAATAACAAATCGTTAAAACTATATCGCGAAAATGCAGGCGGGGCTACTCTTTGCTTTGTGGCAGGATGTAGCACTTGTGCATAGACGGGGGATGAAGTGCTACCCGCCGCGAAGTTAAAACGACAAATCGTTAAAACTATATCGCGAAAACATATGCAGGCATTGCCTGCCGAAAACATATACGGGCATTGCCCGTCGGGTGCTACCCGCCAAGGGTGATTTATCTTAAAAATGTAAGTAGATATTGGATTTAAATAATGGCAGGAGAATATGGTCATAAACACTGTTTTTGTAACAATAATTGGTAGAACTAACGCGGGAAAATCTTCGATGTTGAACGCGTTAATTGGTGAGAAAATTGCTGCTGTTACGCCAAAACCGCAGACTACCCGAACTAAAATAACTGGAATACTCACAAAAGACGACACACAATTCGTGTTCATAGATACTCCTGGTTTTCACAAAGCAACTACAAAACTTGGGAAATCTATGCTAAAAAGTATAAATGATTCACTTAGCGGAGTGGATTTGGTTTTGTATGTTTTTGATGTCACAAGAAAAATTGCTCTTGAAGATATAGTAAATATTACAAAACCTGTAATATTAATTTTAAATAAAATTGACTTAATCGAAAAAGGGAAACTTTTACCGATTATGGAAGAGTTTGCAAAATTGCATAATTTTAAAACTATTCTGCCGATTAGCGTTGTTTGTAACGATGGTTTAGCAGATGTGCTTGATGAATGTGAAAAATTTGCGAAAGAAACGCCTTTATATTTCCCGCGTGAGAAGTTTACCGACCAAAGTGAAAATATGCTAATTGCAGAAATTATTCGTGAGAAATTGATGTATGCACTTGATGACGAAGTTCCTCATGGAGTTGCGGTCAGCGTTGAAAGTGCAAAAGAAATAAAAGATGTTTTTCACATTGACGCCATCATTTACTGTGAAAGAGAAACTCACAAAGGCATAATAATTGGTAAAAACGGGCAAATGCTTAAAACAGTTTGCACAAAAGCACGTATTGATTTAGAAACTTTTTTTAATATCCAAGTTAACCTAAAATGTTGGGTAAAAGTTAAAGAAAATTGGCGAAATAATGATGGGATTCTTCATAATCTTGGGCTATAAAAATTCATATTTTTACTTTTTATATAACCTAATTTTATGTTAATTTTAATAAATCCGTATGATATTTCGTACCAAGAAAAGCTGTCAGACCCCGCAACCCCGTTATACTATTTGTGTTATGTTATGCACCATGCGATAACCTAGAAAATTGGCGAAATAATGATGGAATTCTTCATAATCTTGGGCTATAAAAATTCATATTTTTACTTTTTATATAACCTAATTTTATGTTAATTTTAATAAATCCGTATGATATTTCGTACCAAGAAAAGCGGCGATAGCACCGCAACTCCGTTATACTATTTATGTTATGTTATGCACCATGCGATAACCTAGAAAACTGGCGAAATAATGATGTAATTATTCATAATATTGGCATATAAAAATTAAATCTTAGTCTCTAAAATTTCAAAATGCTATTAATTAACATTAATATTTTCCTACAAAAGTGTTACAATATTATTACAAACCGAAGCACGAATTTTAAGATTTTTTGTGCAAATTGCACAAAAATATGCGAATAATTATAAACACTTAGGAGGAAATTTGAAATGATTGACATTTGGGATAGATTTGAACACAGCGGTAGAATTGAAGATTATTTAGCATATAAAGAGGAGGCATTAGGTAATATCTACACCTATGACATTCTCAAAAACGAAGGGAATAGTAATACGCCAAGTTACGTGGGGTGAGCAGGGCAAATACATTGATTTGTTCACGGAAAACGGTGTTAAAACAATCAGAACTTCAACTAAAAATAAAAATGCGAGCGTTACTGGGATGCTCGCATATTCTGAATTTGTGCTAACTCCTTCCAAAGATTTTTATTACATTAAAGAGGCTGAGCCTATCCGAATTTTCTATGGCTTGCGTGAGGATTTGGATAAGCTATCACTTGCTTTTTATTTTACAAAATTAGCCAGAGAAAGCAACGAAAGCGAGACTTTAAGACTTTTGCTCAACAGCTTGCATTTTTTAGAAAAAAGCAAAATGTCTTTGCCATTATTAAAAGCGATTTTTGAAATACGTTTGTTGACAGAATTAGGTTATGCACCATTAACAATAAAAGGTTTGGAAAAAACTATTAAATATATTGAAACTGCTCCAATTGAAAAGTTATGGAGTTTTTCGACTAATAACATAGAAAAATTGTCTGAATATTCAGAGATTTGTATAGGAGATTTTCAAGAGGAAATTTAGATAATTTTCTAATCTTTAAAAGAAAAACAATTTATTAAAACAATATCTTGAAAACAGGCAATGCCTGCATATGTTTTTTTTACTGAACTGTATAGTTTTACCACGAGTAATTAATAGACCTGTTCTAAAACCGCATTCCATAAATAGTTTAACTTGTAAATATTGAGCTCGTTCTCTCTAAAAAGTAGGGCTTCGCCCTGCATACCTCTCTGTTTTTTAACGTTAGAATAATCCAAAAAAACAAACTATTAAGTTTTAAAACAAGTCAAATATATAAATTATATTTAAAGGGTAGACAATGCTTGAACTTGAAAAAATATTACAATTAGTCTATTATTTAAAAGGAATTGTTTGGTTTGCGGTGTATACGCACCTCTAAGGCAGGGCTTCGCCCTGCATACCTCTCTGTTTTTTAACGTTAGAATAATCCAAAAAAGATAGACCATTAAGTTTTAGAACAAATCTAATGATTACGTATAGAATGCTTCATAAGAATAGATTTTTAATAAAATAGGATTAAAGAAAAAAATGCTTGAACTTGAAAAAATATTACAATTGCTTAGCAATAAATGTGTAAACAGAAAAACAAAAGAGTTGGCTTTGTCGATAGAGCCGTCATATGACTACAATAACGTTGTTGATGAGTTGGAAAAAACCGATGACGCTTTGTCTTTGATTTTGCAATACGGCAGTCCAGTTTTTTATGATTTTGCGGATATTTCAACTGCTGTGATGCTTGCAAAAGCAGGTCGAAGTCTTTCTTGTGTTGACTTGCTGAACATAGCAAGACTGTTGACAGGTGTTAAGTCTTTGACTGATTGGCATAGAGATTTTGATGAAAAATCAAAGTCGCCACAAAATGGGATTGACCAATTAAATGTGTTGAAAAAACAGGCAGATGTTACCCGCGATAACGCTTTAAGCTATAAACTGCAAAGTTTGAATACGCTTTCATATTTGAAAAACAGCATTGACAACGCAATCATTTCCGAAAATGAAATAAGTGATAACGCTTCGGCAAATCTTTTTTCAATTCGCAAGCGTAAGACTCGTGCGGAACGGCAATTGCGTGAGGAATTAGAGAGCATCGTAAAGTCAAAATCAAAATATTTGCAGGATAGTATTGTGACTTTCCGTGACGGAAGACTTGTAATTCCTGTAAAAGAGGAATATCGTTCACAAGTGCAGGGCATTATTCATGACACCTCGAAAGCAACCGTTTTCATTGAACCGCAGGCAACTGTTGAGGCGAACAATAACATACGCCTTTTACAATTAGAGGAATTGCAGGAAATTGAGAAAATTCTTGCTGAACTTTCTGCAATGGTCGGTGAATATTCCGAGGAGTTGTTTCTTGATGAGAAAACTTATATCCAGTTGGAATTATATTTTGCAAAGGCAAAACTCGGCGAGCGGTGTAATGTGCCCAAAATCGGCAACAAAGTTAGTTTAACAAATGCTAAACACCCTTTGATTAAAAATGCTGTGCCGATTGACATTGAACTCGACGGAGTTTTGATTATAAGCGGGTCAAATATGGGCGGAAAGACCGCCGCTTTGAAAACAGTTGGGCTGCTTACTCTGATGACACTTTGCGGGTTACTAATTCCTGCAAAAGGTGAGATTAAGATTTTTTCGCAAATTCTTGTTGACATTGGCGATAATCAAGATATTGAGCAAGGGTTGAGCTCTTTTTCTTCGCACATGTTGCGGATTATTGATATTCTTAAAAAAGCGGACAAGAATACTCTTGTTCTGCTTGATGAGCCTATGAACGGCACAGACCCTATTGAGGGCGGTGCGTTGTCTGTTGCTGTTATTGACGAATTAAAAAATCGCGGTGTCAGCGTTATCGCTACAACTCATTATCAGGAACTCAAGCTTTATGCGATGAACACGGATGGTGTTAGTTGCAGTAGTGTTGAGTTTGACTTAGAAACTTTAACTCCAAAATATAAATTGATAGGTACCGCAGGTGCGTCATATGCACTTTATATTTCAAAAAAACTTGGACTTTCGGCTGAGGTGGTTGCAAATGCTGAAAAACACATAAATGACGACACAAAAGATTTTGAGAGAGCAATTGAAGAGTTGCGTTTAAAAAGTGAAGAGTTAAACGAGAAAAATATTGAAATTGAAAAGTTAAAATTTGAAACAGAAAAAAATGCACAAATCATTAAAAAACAAGCGGAACTCTCAAACAAAGAAATAGAAAACGCACGCAAAAAAGCTGAAAACATAATCGACACCACAAAAGCAAAAGCAAACGGAATGTTGAGCGAACTTGAAAGATTAATAAAAGAGCAAAAACGCTCAGAAGCTGAGAAACTTGTCGAGGAAACTTTTAGAGAATTAGAGCCTCCCAAACAAGAAAATAAACTCGCAAAGCTTCAAAAAGGCAAAAAAATCTTGTTAACAGGTCCTGAATTTCCGACAGAAAGACGTTCAACAAATTTTAACAGAGTTGCAAAAAACGAACTTGATATTCGCGGTTATGACTGCAATCAAGGTGTTATGGAAATGGAAGAGTTTATCAACGATGCAATACTTGCTGGTAAATCGCAAGTCTGCATTATTCACGGTCGCGGAACTGGCGTTTTGCGTTCAGCGTGTCAAGCAAGGCTTAAAAACATGAAAATGATTAAATCTTATCGCAACGGGAAATATGGCGAGGGCGAAGATGGGGTTACCATTGTTCTTTTATAATTAATAGAGTATTAGTAACAGAACTAGTTAATAGGTAATAATTAACAGTTAATAGGTGTGGTGTCGGCTAACGCCGACGTTACGTGTGGAAGTTTAACTTATTTGTTTGTTTATATTCCGTGAGGAAGTAGGTAGCACCTGCCTGCATTTTTGAGACTTAGTTTAACTTATTTGTTTATATTCCGCGAGGAGTAGGTAACACCTGCCTGCATTTTTGAGACTTAGTTTAACTTGTGGTTTTAATTTCTAACTGCGTTTTGCGATTGTACAAAAAAAGTCACATTGTTGCAATACCTACAAGCCAAAGCGATTTAATTGCCAATTAATTTAAATAAAAGTAGAACAGGTTAAGGTGTAAAATCTATCAAAGGTTTTGAGGAGTAAAAAAAAGTAGAAATGTGGATTTTATATGCTCTTTTAGCGGCATTTTTTGCTGCACTTACTGGAATACTTGCTAAAATCGGACTTGAAAAAATCGATTCAAATTTAGCAACAGCAATACGAACGATTGTTGTATTGATAATGGCATGGGGTATAGTTTTTATTACTGGCAAGCAAAAAGGTATTACTGATATTGCTACAAAAAGCTGGCTCTTTCTTGTTTTATCAGGTATTGCTACGGGACTTTCGTGGCTGTTTTATTATAAAGCTCTTCAAATTGGCGAAGCCTCGAAAGTAATACCAATTGACAAATTCAGTGTTGTTATCGGAATAATTCTTGCTTTTGTCATTTTGGGTGAACCTGTAAACACAAAATCCATTATTGGCTCGCTTTTGATTACGGCAGGAACTTTGGTACTTCTGCTGAAATAAAAAAGCTTTTGTATTCTCATCTTATCTTTGCTCGTGTTATGGGCTATAAATACTTATACAAAAACAGACTTTCAAATGTACACGTGGGGCTTCGCCCCACACCCCTCTCGACCTTAATCTATGATAATTATAACAAGTCTAATGTTAAGAGTTAAGATTTAATTATAAATGATACAAAAATTCATAAAAAAAAACAGGTTTTCATATGAAAGCCTGTTTTTAGTTTTGAACTTAGCTAGGGTTAAGCTTTAATAGCTAGTTTAGTTTTAAATCTTAGCGTTGTTTTTTAGTTTATAAAATAATAACCCATAATAAAACTTGCTCTTTTCAATTTTAATAAAATGTACACGTGGGGCTTCGCCCCACACCCCTCTCGACCTTAATCTATGATAATTATAACAAGTCTAATGTTAAGAGTTAAGATTTAATTATAAATGATACAAAAATTCATAAAAAAATACAAAAACAGGTTTTCATATGAAAGCCTGTTTTTAGTTTTGAACTTAGCTAGGGTTAAGCTTTAATAGCAGTTTTAAGTTTTAAATCTTAGCGTTGTTTTTTAGTTTTAAGAGTAACTGTACCTACAGTCAAAGCTAACAAACCGAAAATTACAGCTACGGTAAGAGGAGTATTGTCACCTGTGTTTGGAGACGTTTCGCCACCAGTAGTGCCATTGTTATTTGGGTCTTCTGTGCTAGAAGCTCCGCCAGCTTTAACGATGAGTTTTTTGCCGTCTGCTTCTAATATTAATGTGCCGAGTACTTTTTTGTCAGGACCAGCAACCCAAACGCCATTTTTCTCAACGATTTCGCCAGGTACTGTTGTATAGGTGTAAAGACCCTTAGGACCTACAACGAAAGTTGGGTGGTCAGAAGGAACAGTTATAACTAAACCAGTGGGGGCATATTTGAAAGGATTTGCAGCGTTGCTAACAACGTCTTGATTGGAAGAGCTAAAATCACCAACACCAAAGTCGCCGATTAAAACGATATCTTTTGTAAGTGTAAAGGTTTTTGGACCTGCGTTAGGATACGCGATAAGAGCGTATTCTTTGTATTCTTTGTTGTTTTTGTCTTTCTTTGTGGTAAAACGTGTAAGAGCAACGCCCTTAGCAGCAAAATAAGCGGAGTTATTTGAAACAGCGAAAGATTGTAAATCAAAAGCATCAGCTATACCATCAAGCACGAAGTCTGTAACAGGTTCTGTGCCAACTGCTGAAGCAATTGTTAGTTTCTTAATCTCAGGTTTTGCAACGCTTTCAAAAGTCCAAGTATCGCCTTGTTTAACGTAATAACCGTCATAGATTGTTGCAGAACCGTCTGGTGAAGAAGGAGTTGGGTCTGGGTCTGGGGTAACAACTGGTTTAATAACGTCTGCAAGAGCTGCTACTGCTTCAACAGCGATTTGGTGATAGGTTAAACCGTCGATTTCATTTTTTGCACTTTCAGGATTGTTATTGCGATATTCTGGGATAGGATTTATTTCAACAAGCCAGTTGTATTCGAGCATATATTCTGTATAGGTTTGTCCAATTTCGCTAACAGTAGAGTCTTTGTGTAACCATTGTGAAATTACAGGTTCAGCTTTTGAAGAATCAAAGCCGATGAGAAAAGGGAGTTGCAAACGAATTGCGTTTTTAGTGCCTGTGCCAGTTTCCCAAGGTTTAACAGAAGTAACAGTGCCATCTAAGTCTCCGTTAGGATAGTAAGCGATTGAGTTGTTTTGTTTTGAGTTGTTCTCGGTGGTGTAGTTTTTGAGGAATTTTACAAATTCACCATAGAGGTAGCTGTAATTTGCACTTGTTGCAGAATTTCTTGAATTGAAAGCAGATGATGCACCTAAAACAGTGTCAATTTGTGCACCTGTGCCATATGTTTGATGATTTCCGATTGTTGTATCATAAACATAGATTGTTTTTTGATTAGCAGCTTTTGCTTGTTTCACAACATCGCCAATGATAGCAGCTGTGTTATGGCACCAAGAAGCACCAAAGAAAAATACTTTTTCACCAGGAGATTGAAGCAGGTTAATTAGCTCAGGGAAAGTTACTTGGTGAAGAGCGAAACCGTCTTTGTCTGCGGGTGTGATTATAGTGGTTGAAGCCTCTCCTGTACGTGCACCGTTAGTATCAGCGTTCGCGTTAAAATAGGTTGCAAAACCATTATAAATACGTGAGAAAAATTCATAATCTGTGCGAACACTTGCTGTTCCATTACCAAAAACATTGTTTACTGCGGTGGTATCAAGTGTTCCGCCTGTGAAAGTATATGATGCGGGAATTGTTGCATCACTCACACGGTCATTTTTGTAGTTAAAAAGCAAAGTTGTGTTAGATTTATAATCATCAATTGCTGTAACGTCGGGTAGCAAATCGGTGATTTTTGTCCAAAGGTCATAAACGGTTATTGGTTGACCTGTTGTTCTGTCAAGTGCAAAACTGCCGTCTGCGGCAAGGTTGCCGTAATCTGTATCAGCATCAGTAATATCGAGTTGGTAGTCGTCAATAACAGGGTTAAAGAGATAAACTTTCTCAATATTTTTTGCTTTTGCAAGAGTGTTAATTTGAGCAATTGATGCTTTTGTTGATGCATTTTGTGCTCCGCCAAACAAGATATAGTAGTTGCCTTGGCTTGAAAGAATATCAAGTAAACGCTCTTGTGTTATAGATTCAAAAACAGAACCTTTTGGTAAGCCATAAGTGTCCGCGAGGTAGTCACCTGTGGTTCCGCCCGATTTTATACTCCAAGGGTATTCGTCCGCTGCTGATATGGTTGGCGTAACACCAGCCGTTAGTACAGACAGCAAAGCAGTTGCGGCAACCACGGTTGCCAGAAGTTTTTTAAATATTTTCATTTGCAAATCCTCCAAAAAGTTATAGTTTTGTTAATTATGTGTGTTCTAAAAAACGCTTAATATTTGTTTAATTTTTTATAAATATGACAAAAGGAGTGGCAGTGCCATTACAAGGACCTTACAAATGACAGCATGAGCTGTTATAGTAAAAAAAATCCCTATTTTATTGATATATTTGCTACTCGTTTATTTTTATCACTTCGTTAAAATTAACATAAAATTAGGTTTTTGAACAGGGCTATTAAAATATATCACTAACAACATCGTCCTGCATATAGTTTTTTGTTTTTGTGTTTCATAAAACAATACTCCAAACTTTTAATAATTATATATGCGAATCACATTTTAAAACTTATTTTTTAATTGTATAGTATAAATATTACAACGGGGTTGCTCTCTCTGCCCACTCATCGTGGGTATGCCCCGCACCCCCTTACTACAAAAACTATAAAAAATAAGTTTCTAGGAGTTCAGTTCTATTGCAAATTTTAAAGGGTGATTCACATTATTATACTTTTGTATTTAATTTCTTTTGTTTAGTAACAGTTATAATACAACTGATTGTAATATCTGTACTGTCACATAACACATAACCAGATTTGTTCTAAAACTTAATAATCTATCTTTTTTTAGCTTTAAAAAATAAAGAGGAGGTGTGGGGCAAAGACCCACTTCTTAGAGAAAAAACATCCTCACTATTTCAAAGTTAAATTATTCATAAAACGGGTTTTAGAACAGGTCTACTAATCTTCTTATAGTTATAATGCCACATAATCTGAGTTAGTAATAACTTTAACTGAGCGATTTATAACATATACTAACTATATTTAGTTAACCCTTTTTCGATTTTGAGATATTAACAACGCTACGTAGAGCAAGAGTGAAAACACCTGCGACAAGTAAAATCGCGAGGATTATAATTCCTGGAACAAAGTCTTTGTTGTTTTTACCAAAACCAACAGACAAAGCTTTCAAGAAACTGTCAGCAGCTTCTGGACCAACTTCAATTTGCTGTCTTGTAATCTCGGTGCCTTTATAAAGCACAACTATATCGTGTTTGCCTGCTTCAAGGTTTTTAGGAATATTTGTTTTGATTTCAAAAGCACCAATTTCATTAGAATTAACATTACCAAGCAAAATAGGATTATCTGAATGAATTTCAATTTCGAGGTCGTCAATGTTGCCAGTAAAACCAGAACCTGTGATGGTTAACTCACTGCCAACGTGAATGAGACTTCCGCTTGAATCTTTGATTTCAAGTTTGCCGATATTTTCGAGAATGCTAGCGAGGTCACTCGAAGGATTGGGAACAACAGCGAAAAAATCACCATCAGTTGCTTCGTCTTCATCCACAGGTAAATTTGTATCAACTGTCAGCACATCAGGTAAAACATCTGATGATGGCACGTTTTCAGAAATCGCAGGTGTCACCGTTTCTGTTACAGAATTTGAAACTGCTTTTGTAGTTTCGCCTGCTTTTGTAACTGATGTTTTCTCGGTTGTCACATTCGCTCCGCCACCATTATTAGCAACAGTTGTCGTTGTGGCTTTTGCGGTAGTTGATGTCGCTTTGGTTGTTGTGGTAGTTGCTTTTGTTGTCGTGGTAGTAGTTGTTGTAGTTGTCGTTGTTGTATCGGCGGGTTCGTCAAAATAGCCTGCGGGGATTTTATCACCCTTTGTTCCATCGAAACCTACCCAAGGAAGTTTAATGCCTGTAGCATCGTCATAACCATCCAAATCGCAGTCCTCATACACCGCATAAACATTGAACATTGTACTGATAGAAGTTGCCGCGATAATTACTGACGCTAAAAAGACAGTCAGTTTTTTAAATAGTTTTTGATTTTTTTTCATAATATTTTCTCTCCTGTTCTAAGTATATATGAGTTTTACTACTCATAATATAAATCTTATAAATCTATAATTGCTACATGCACCCGCGTCCAACAGGAATGGTTGGCTCTTCTTCGGCATCGTCCGCAGAAAGGTATATTGTTTCATCGTCAGAAGAAAGATAAGTTGTTTCGCCATCATTATTTTCCGCTGAACTTTCTGCTTGGTATTCTTTTGTACCGTTAAAAATTTCATCGTCTAAACTGTCTTCTTCACGTCCGACTATTGTTGCTGCAACTATTGCCCCCGTGATGTTACAAGCGGTTCGACCTGTGTCCGCAATCGAAGAAATCGGAATTGTTAAAACAAGCAATTCAAGAGGTAAACCGACTGCTGTTAAAACACTGGCTGTTGTTATAACTGCTGTGTTTGGCACACCCGCCGTTCCAAGTGAAACGAAAAGTGCGGTAATACCTAAAATAATATAATCTTTTGGGGTATAATGTATACCAAGACCGTGTATGCCGTAAATCGCAACGAGTACAGGCCATATTCCCGCACAACCAGGCATACCAATTGTTGTGCCGAGAGACGCGGTAAAGTTTGCAACTTTATCTTTTACACCGATTTTTTGTGTGAGGGTTTCTAATGTTACAGGCAATGTTCCGCAGCTTGATTGTGTTGAAAAACCAACTAATTGTGCGGGTGTAATTTTCTTGAAAAAACTCATAGGTTTTAGTTTTGCGAAAGTCTTAATCAAAACAGCGTTTATTAAGAAAGTGTCAATAATCATTGCAATAAATGAAACTATCAACAATACGATAAGCGAATGTACAATTGCACCACGTCCAACAGCATTACCAGATGCTGTTACCAAAAGTGCTAAAACAGCATATGGTGTAAGTTTGATTATGAAATCTACTGCTGTGAAAATTACTTCTTTTAATGCTTCAATTAAACTTTTAAAAGCGAGTACTTTTTTACGGTTTTTATTAGCCGCAACAACATATGAAACAGCGATAAGTACCGCCATTAAAATCATTGGAATAACTTTTTCGTTTGCAATATCCTCAACAATGTTTCGGGGAATAAAACCCATGAGAACTACTGCAAACGGAGTTACGCGATTTTCAAAAGCACCTGTATTAACGCCTTCAATTGATAAATATGACTGCTGACCAACTCCTGAAACCATGCCAATACCCATTGCCAAAAGTATCGAGAGCAGAGTTGTAATCAAAAGCCACACAACTGAACGAACTCCTATACCTTTGAGCTGAGCGACCGATGTTAAAGAGGTTACACTGCTTATAACCGAAATGATAATCAATGGGCTCATCAGTGCATATAAAACACTGACATAAATTTTACCAATCGGAGTTACCCAATCTGTGTGTCCCGAAAATAAAATTCCGACACCAATACCCGCAAGCAAAGAACCAAGAACCAAAAGGCTGAAATTGATTTTTGTCTTTTTACGCAGTATATGTATAACAATAAAAAGCACAATTACAGTAGCCAAAGCACCAGCTGAACGCCAATCAAAATTCATAAATTATCTCTCTTTTTTTTGCAATATGTTTTGTAATAGTATGATAGTCAATATTTGGATTATAATAAGCCAAGAATTTTTCTAAATTAACAGTAGCCTTGTTTTAAAACCTCATTCTACAACATAAATAAATAGTTTAACTTGTAAATATTGAGGTCGTTCTCACTAATAAAGTGTGGCTAGGTACTGTAACAGTCCACCGACTGTTGTTCGTACTGTCACACCTCACACCCGCAGTCGTACTTCACACCCGTCTTTATTTAGAGTAATACAAAAAAGATAGGTTATTAAGTTTTAGAAAAAGTCTAGAATAAAACACATATAATTTTTGTTGTCTTAATTTAATAAGCTGAAAATTACTTTAAGTTAACAAAATAAATATAAATCCAAATCACCATTTGAAACTTGCGTTATTAGGCGATTTAGCTAAAATTAAGGTGTTCCTGTAAACGCTTACAAAATAAATATATATGTTTAATATTTATTATATTCAGTATTTAAACAATGTCAATGGTTTTTATTAAGTTTCAGTAAAAATTAACAAATTATGAACGATTTATTTTATTTATTAGTGGATTTTTTAGTGTTTATACCATATACTAGGTTTAATAAAAACAGAAAACCGTTTGACTTTTAGTATTAATATGATAAAATACAATCATAAAAAAATTATCATTATATCAAAGGTATGTCGGCAAGTTATGATTATGATAAGTTTTTCTAGCATGTTATCAATTAATTATAACATTAGACTTCCTCGGAAACTTGTATAAATACAAAATATTACCACTAACAAATGTCGAAATTAAGGTAAAATTTTCGTTGGAATATTATACCTTTATGCAGTTTCCGAGGAAGTCTACTAAACATTTATAAAAATATAAAAAACAGGCGAATATAAAATTAAAGGAAAAGAGAAAAATTATGGCTGTTAAAATTACTTCTGAAAATTTTGAAACTGAAATTATTGAAAGCGAGCTACTTGTATTGGCGGATTTTTATACTGACGGCTGTGTGCCTTGCAAGAGGCTTTCGCCGATTCTTTCAGAAATTGAAACTGAATATGACGGCGTGTTAAAAATCGTAAAAATCAACGCAGGCGTTAGTGATGAACTCGCGGAAAAATATGATATTTTTGCCGCACCTACTGTTGTTTTTTTTCGTGACGGAAAAGAAATTGACCGCTTTACGGGTTTAAAAAATAAAACAGAAATCATTGAAAAAATTGTAGAACTAGGTGGTAGTCCTAACAGTATTGAGGAGTAATAAATATTACAATGATATTGGAAATATCAAAGAACCTACCAAAAACTTTCGCACAGAAAATGGAGACGAAAATGCCAAACAAATCTTATGACACAATAATCATTGGCGGAGGTCCTGCGGGGATTTCTGCGTCACTTTATATCGCAAGGGCAGGGAAGTCTGTACTGCTTTTCGCAAAGGACAATGGTGCGTTAGAAAAAGCCGAAAAAGTCGATAATTTTTTTGGACAAAGCGAACCGATTTCTGGCAATGCACTCATAAAAAAAGGTCGTGAACATGCCGTTCGGCTCGGCGTTTTTATTCTTGAAACAGAAGTAGTGGCTATTTCAGAAGAGGATAATGTTTTTACAGTAAACGGAAGCTATACGGCGAAATCAGTAGTAATAGCAACAGGGAAATCACGTAGCAAACCGAATATAAAAGGTCTTTCAGAATTTGAGGGAAAAGGTGTTAGCTTTTGTGCGATTTGTGACGGTGCATTTTTCAAAAATAAAACTGTTATTGTAATTGGCGAGGGTGAATATGCAAAGAGCGAGGCAAAATATTTGTCCGCTATTTCGGCGAAAATTATCACTCTTTCGAGCAAAGAAATTGCAGAGATATATGGCGATAAACGTGTTCGCGGGATAAAACTCAAAGACGGTTCAGACATTACAGCAGACGGAATTTTTATTGCGGAAGGTTCAGCGTCAGCACTAAATTTTGCAGACAAACTCGGCATTGAAACAAAAGACGGCAACATTGTCACAGATAAAAACGGCAGAACAGGTATCGACGGGTTATATGCTTGCGGGGACTGTACTGGCGGTCTTTTGCAAATCGCAAAAGCAGTCGGCGAGGGGGCAGTTGTTGGAGAGTTGATAGTTGATAGTGTAAAGTTGAAAGTTAATGTGTCCGCCTGACGGCAGGCAGGCAACGCCTGCATGCTTTTTCGCGACATAGTTTAACTTTATAGTTAGTTTAATTCCGCATCTTGCACTTTTGAATATAAAAAAAGCCCCTTATATAATGGGGGGCTTTTTATTATTAAGGTAGCTATCCGCGTCCATAAACTAACAATTTAGTAAAATTATGTCGCGAAAGTATATGCGGACATTGTCTGCCGCGTGAGTTAACTAACTGTAGAATTAAACTATGACGTGAAAAAATGTCCGCCTGACGGCGGACACCATAACTATTAACTATTAATTATTAACTATTAACTGTGAACACGTAGTGTTCACATTATTGGGTTCTAATTTTATCAATCATAGGTGCGATAGTTCCGCAAGCAGAAAAAGTATTCGGGCAGAACAGGACGTCTGTTACCCCTTGGTCTTTGATAAATTGTATAGCGTTCAATTTAAAATATCTTAGGTCAACTGTTATAATGCGTGAGAAAGATTTTGTTAGGAAAGGTTGCAGTGAGTTGCCGTAACTGTCTTTAAAAATTATTAGTGTTCTGCCTGTGTCCATAGTAGTTCTAATATCGTTGATTTTATCATCACCACCCATAGAGCTTAGATAAGCGTTTGGAGTGGATACGGTTTTCCAAATTAATGTGGTTGTGACCGGGTTAGTGTAACTTGATGTGTAATATTTGCAATCAAGTTTGTCCGCATCAAAAATCTCATAATTATAAAATGTTTCTGGGTTATTTTTTAAGTCGGGGTTATTATTTGAATATCCGTAAAGAGTGCCAACATATCCAGACCAAGAGAGTTTAGTATACGTTGACAAAGGCACGAAATTTGTTTTAGCAACTTTCGCAAATTCCTCCGCTGCGTAATATGCACCCAAAGGTGCCCAATGGTGGTCGGTTCGCAGATATGTTTCTTCATTTTTGTGTTCCATTAAAGTTGGGATAATATTGACATCAATTACGCCGTCAAGGTGGTTTCTAATGTTGGTCATATTATCGGGTTCGCTTGCACATTCGTCAAGATATTTTTTCGGCATATAGAAAGTTTGTGCAGTTGGAATAACCATTGAATATACATTGACATTTGGTCCTAAATCTGCTTTAAAAGCATTAACATAAGCGGCATAATTTGAACCAGCGGCATATGTTCCGCCAAAGCGTTGCATACCTCTGTTTTTATATACGATAATGCCGTTTGAAATAACACCGCCGTCAGCATCGCCAACTCCAAAATTGTCGTCAACTTTTACGGTGGTAACAACTGCTTGTGTAGAAGTGATTTGTGTTGTAGCAGGACCAGTGGTGACAGGTGTAGTAGTGTCTGGTATAATAACGTCAACAGGTGGTTTGGAAACTTCTGTAATCGCCGATTCACCGTTCGGTTTAATCACGTCACCGCCGTCAATAACAGTAACACCGTCTTTATCTACTCCAAAACCTTTTTTAATATCAGAACTCTTATTCAAAAATTCTGAACGTTTTGGCACAGTATCGCTGAACCATTCTACAACGCCGCTACCAAAATCGCCATTAAAAAGAGTTTTAATCGTAAACTTTGGGAATTTAGCTAAATCACGTTTTTCTGTGTCAGAATACGTCGGACGTGTTGCAAACAACAAGAAAAACGTACCCAAAACAAGAACACAAGAAAGAGATGTAATACAAATAATTTTTGCCTTATTAGCTTTTCTAATCTTCATTTTTTTTACTCCTTTTTTTATTCTGAGCCGCAACATTTACCTTTGCAACTTTTAACAATTACAACTTTTAGAAACCCTTGCGATTTTTTTTAGTTTCACTGATTTGCAACCAATGTTCACGGAGTTAAACATTAATTAAGTTAAATTATGTCACGAAACTATTAACTTTACACTTTTAACTTTCAACTATCCGACGCCTCTGCGACTTTTTTAGCCTTACTCATTTGCGACCAATGTTCACGGAGTTAAACATTAATTAAGTTAAATTATGTCACGAAATTATTAACTTTACACTTTTAACTATCAACTATCCGACGCTTTTTTATTTTGAGCCGCAACGCTTGCCTCTGCACCCTTTAATCATCGCGACCTTAATGAGCCACTGCGACTTTTTTAGCCTTACTCATTTGCGACCAATGTTCACGGAGTTAAACATTAATTAAGTTAAATTATGTCACGAAACACGTGCAGGTATTACCTGATAACTGCTAACTAAATCAAAAGCGGTAGTATAAAAACGCATTATTCGTTGCTCCAACGAGCATAATTGATGATACCAGTAGAAGTATAACACAAATTGCAGTTTGAACATAAGAGAAAAAGTTTTCAAATTCATAATCGACAGAGGCTTTTTTGAGACCTCTATATATCGGCATGGAGAAAATTACAGCAACGATAAGCAGAAATACATTGTTGGTTAATACTGTGCTTAACATAATGTCGGAGAATTTATTGTTGTTTGCGCCGACAAGGTTTTTGAAAAATAATCCGAGTTCTTTTGTGTCTTCAAAGTAGAATATTCCAAAGCCTACCATTAAAATGAGTTTAGTGTAAATATGTTTGATTAGCACAGGAATTTTTATTTTAATTGGATTTAAGCTTGCTTTTTTTCGCTGTTTATTTTTCTTTTTTATTCTTTCAGATAGAAATTGTTCGAGCATTATAAAGGCTCCAAAAAAAAGTCCCCAAATGATAAAATTCCAACTTGCACCATGCCAAAGACCTGTGCAAAACCAGACGAGCAACAAACCGCCGTATTTATGTCTTTTGCCAAAAATAGGCATATAAAGCAGATAGTCTTTGAAAAATGAACCCAACGAAATATGCCATCTTTGCCAAAATTCCTGAATATCTTTTGAAAGAAAAGGATAGTTAAAATTTTCGTTAAGTTTGAAACCGAAAACTCGTCCAAGACCAATTGCAATATCGGAATAACCCGAAAAATCAAAATAAACTTGTAAAGCGAAAATCGCCGCACCGAGCCAAGTTCCAACCACAGAAGTTGAGGTAATATCTGTGCCAAAAATATTAGCAACAATTACACTTAGATTGTTTGCGATTATTACTTTTTTTGAAAGCCCGATTACAATTCTCGTTAACCCCTCAGAAACATCGTCAACAGTTGTTTTCCTATCCTCAATTTGTTCTGAAATAGTCTGATAACGGACTATCGGTCCTGCAACCAATGACGGGAAAAGTGATATATATAACAAATATTTTGAGAACGATTTTTGTGGTGTGACTTTTCTCCAATAGCAGTCTATAACATAAGATAACGCTTGAAAAGTGTAAAAACTGATACCGATTGGCAGTGTTATTTTTGGAACAGGAATATTCACAAGTGGTAGCAGATTGATATTTTCAACTAAAAACCCTGTGTATTTGAAAAGGAAAAGCGGAGCAAGAGACAAAACCATTGTGATTATGAATGAGGTTTTCTTTTTCTTAGGCTTGTCCTTGTAGTAGTCAAAAAATAGTACACCATAGTGAGAAACAGCTGTACTGAAAAGCAAAAGCAAAATCCAAAGAGGTTCGCCCCAAGCATAAAAGATAAGGCTTGCCACTACCAAAACAGCATTTTTTAATTTTATGCCGTAAGCCGCAAAATATATGCATAAACAGACTGGTAAAAAAACATAAATAAAAAATAAATCCGCAAAAACCATTATTACACTCCATAGCAAAAAAATAATACGACATTATATCATAAAAATTTCGTCATTACCACAAATAATTGTTTACAATTTAGAAACAGAAATTAAAGCGGGCGGACAATGTCCGCATATATTTTCGCGTCATAGTTTAGCGGGGAACCCCCGCTGGTATTCCGCGTAATAGTTTAAATGTACGATTAGTCAACTCACGCGGGCGGGACGGAGAGTTAATAGGTAATAGGTAATAGTGTCCGCCTTACGGCAGACATTTTAGTGAATAATTTAAAACCGCCTTTGGGCGTTTTTTTTATAAATAATAGTCGCAAAACGCGGAATTAAACTAACAATTCAGTAAAATTATGACGCGAAATGCAGGAGGGTGCTACCCGCCGCGTAAGTTAGCTGACCATAAAGTTAAAACTATAACGCGAAAATACAGGCGGGCGTTGCCCGCCGCGAAAGTGAACTTATTGGTTTAGTTAAACTATGACGCGAAAATGTCTGCCGTAAGGCAGACACCACACCTATTAACTCTTACTTATTAACTATTAACTTGCGAAGCACAGCGGGTGTTACCCGCCGCGTGAGTTAGCTGACCATAAAGTTAAAACTATAACGCGAAAATGCAGGCGGGCGTTGCCCGCCGCGAAAGTGAACTTATTGGTTTAGTTAAACTATGACGCGAAAATGTCTGCCGTAAGGCAGACACCACACCTATTAACTCTTACTTATTAACTATTAACTTGCGAAGCA
>BNZF01000011.1 GCA_026000865.1 Clostridia bacterium | reverse complement strand
AAATCTTGCAATAATTTTTTGGTATGATATAATTAAACTTATATAAAAATGGTTGCAATTAATTGTGTAATTATGTAAAATATAATCAGTAGGTAGCACAAGACAGTGGTCGCAGTATTCACATGCCAAAGAAGACCAACAAGCACTATATAAACAGTGGTCGCATTACCCACATGCCAAAGAAGACCAGTAGGTAAAATGAAACAATGGTCGCAAATTAGTAAAGAGAAAAAAGTCACAAGGGTTTTGAAAAGGTGTAATGATTGAAAGTCGCAAAGGCAAGTGTTGCGGCTCAAAATAAAGGAGTAAAAGAGAGAAATGAGAGAAGAACTAAAACCTTATGAAGAGAAGATGAAAAAGAGTGTTATAAACCTTGAAGGTGAATATGGTTCGGTGCGTGCTGGTAAACCTAATCCTGCTGTTTTGGACAAAATTAAGGCTGATTATTATGGCACTCCGACTGCGATTAACGCAATGTCAGCGATTAGGGAGATTAAACCGAGTAAATTGATTTTAGATTTTACGGCGATAAGCTTTATGGATAGTTCGGGGATTGGACTTGTTGCGGGACGTTTTAAAACTATGCGTGAGTTTGGCGGATTAGTTGAATTAATCGGTGTTTCAAAGCATATCGCAAAAGTTATGAGCCTATCGGGGATAGATAAAATGGCAACTGTCGTTAAAAGTTGATAGTTGCGGGTAACGCCCGCATGCAGTTCGCGGCAGGTAACACCTGCCTGTGTTTCGCGGCATAATTTAACTTAATTAATATTTAACTCCGCGAACAATGGTTGCAAATCATTTATGCTAAAAAAGTTGCAAGGATTTCTGAAAGTTATAATGAATAAAAGTTGCAAAGGTAAGTGTTTCCCGACTACGCGTAAACGCTACGTCAAGGCTCTGATTCTGCTACCAGCAGGAGCCTTCCCAAAATAAAAAAGTTGCAAAGGTAAGTGTTTCCCGACTACGCGTAAACGCTACGTCAAGGTTCTGATTCTGCCACAAAGCAAGGAACCTTCCCAAAATAAAAAAGTTTGCTATAAACAAAAAACACACATGGTTGCAATGATTTACACCAAACCCAGTAAAGTTGCAAGTGATTTAAAAGAAAAGAAGAGCAGTTGGAATAAATTTAGTCACAAAACAATGTGAGGACTAAAAAAGGAGAAAAAAGTCGCAGAGGCTCATCAAAGGTGCAATGATTAAAAGTCGCAAAGGTAAGCGTTGCGGCTCAAAATAAAAAAGTTGCAAGGGTAAGTGTTGCGGCTCAAACTAAAAAAAATGAAGATATTAAATGAAATGAAATTGATGATAACCAGTTTATCGGTGAATGAGGGGTTTGCAAGGTCGGCGGTGTGTTCGTTTTTGTTGCAACTTGACCCGACTATACCTGAGTTGAACGAGATACGTACAGCTGTTAGTGAAGCGGTGACAAATTGTGTCGTTCATGCTTATGGTGATGCTGTTGGAGTAATCGAAATTGTTGTGAAAATTTTTATAGACCGTACTGTGTACATACGAGTTAAAGATAAAGGCTGTGGGATTATTAATATCTCGCAAGCAATGGAACCTATGTATACAACTGCTGCTAATGACGAACGTTCGGGGTTAGGCTTTTCGGTTATGCTTCAATTTATGGACAAGATTAATGTCAGCAGTAAAGCAAAACAAGGTACTATTGTAATAATGACAAAAAAACTGACCGATAATCGCAGAGTTTATGATTAATATGGAAGAGTTAGAAGTGAAATCTGCACAGGGCAACATCTGTACTGCTGAATGCACTGTTAATTGTGCTGCAAACGTCATTGAGGACATAGTAATCGAGGAACATCTCGGACTTGTGCGACTATGTGCGGGACGTTTCAAAAATAAAGGTATCGAATATGACGACCTTTACTCGGCAGGGAGTTTAGGTCTTGTAAAAGCGGCAAATGCTTTTGATACATCACGCGGTTTGAAATTCTCAACTTATGCTGTCCCCGTGATTTTGGGTGAAATAAAACGGCTTTTCCGTGACGGGGGAAGCGTTAAAGTCAGCAGAAGTGTAAAAGAACTATCACTAAAAGTTACAAGAGAACGTGAACTTCTTGCAAAAGAACTCGGACGTGAAGCGACAATTTCGGAAATCGCCGTGAGGCTAGGTGTTAGTACCGTGGACATTGCGGAAGCTTTAAATGTTGCTTTACCAACAATATCCCTCACCTCAAACGACGACGAGGACAGCGAACAAATCGACATAAAAGTTGACGCTCCCGATTTAAAAATCAATGACCTTTTGTCTCTTAGACAAGTGCTTACTCAGCTTGATACAAAAGACAAAGAAATAGTCTACCTAAGATATTTTAAAAACCTAACCCAATCTGAAGTCGGAAAAAAAATCGGCATGACACAAGTGCAAGTTTCCCGAAGAGAACAAAAAATCCTTTCTTATATGAAGTCAGAACTCTTCTAATTTTTTCTTTGAGCCGCAACGCTTGCCTTTGCAACTTTTTTTATTTTGAGCCGCAATCTTGCCCTTTGCAACTTTTATTCATTACACCTTTTAGAAACCCTTGCAACTTTTTTAGTTTTACTAATTTGCAACAAATCGACTTTTTTCTCCTAATTAATTTGCAACCAATGTCGGAGAGTTTATAGTTAAAAGTGTAAAGTTGAAAGTATGTATTTCTTTTTAAACCCATAAAACGCGACAGCAAAATAACGATTAAGTTAAACTTCTCCGCGAAAACGTCCGCCGTCAAGCGGACACCATAACTATTAACTGTTAACTATAAGCTATTAACTCTCCGACAGTGGTTGCAAATAAGTAAGGCTAAAAAAGTTGCAGTGGCTCCAAAAAGGTGCAGAAGCAAACATTTCCCGACTATGCGTAAACGCTACGTCAAGGTTCTGATTCTGCCACAAAGCAAGGAACCTTCCCAAAATAAAAAATAAAAAAAGTTCTTGACATAGCAAGAAATATGGGTATAATAATAAAATACCCCGCAAGATAAGCGGGTTGTCTCGTTTTCAGATTATTTTCTACAAATGATTGTTTGTATAATTATAACCGTCAGTTCTCCTAAAACTGGCGGTTAGTCTTATCAGATACGACAGATTTTCTATCAAATGAGGACGAAGTCCGAACTGTGCAAAGCACAGCCCCAACAAGGCAGGGTCCCCCTGCCTGACCGTTGGAACAAATAGAGAAATCATCAGTAATATTAAATCACATATCATACCCTATTCCTCCCTTCTTCAAGATTGGAAACCTCCTCTCTATCCGAAAGTCGAAAAGAACCCGCCTTTGTCACCATTACGAAGTCAGTCATTATTTTAACATTCGTGTCGAAAAAAGTCCAGTTACATTTTGATTACAAATAATGTCGAAAATTATTATGCGAAATTCCTGCAATTATTGACTAAAAAATCCCTCACAGGGGTTTTTTTCGCACTATATGCACTAATAAAACTGAATATATTAATAAAACTGGCGTTAAATGTTTTACAATTAATTTTTTTCTAAAATAATTATTTTTTTATTCATAAAAAAACAATTGACACAGCACTTATTCATATGCTATACTTACATATGTATAAACTTTATTGTGGCTATTGGTATATTATAGGCTCGTGTTAAACTCTTATTTGGTATAATGTATTTTATTTAGTATAATATACTTGTGTCGATAATATTATATCTTTAAAACTTTATTTACATACACTTAAACGTATAACTGTCGGAGATTTTATAGTTAAATAAAAATGTAAAGTTAATAGTTCCGCGACATAATTTGACTTAATCAGTGTTTAACTACGCAAACAATGGTTGCAAATCAGTGAAACTAAAAAAGTTGCAGAGGTTCTTATAAAGTTGTAATGATTAAGAGTTGCAAAGGTAAATGTTGTGGCTCAAAGAAAAAAAGGTGTCGAAGAGTTTATAGTTAAAAGTGTAAAGTTGATAGTTTCGCGACATAATTTAACTTAATTAATATTTAACTCCGCGAACAATGGTCACAAATCATTAAAGCTAAAAAAGTCGCAAGGGTTCCTAAAAGATGTAATTATTAGAAGTCGCAGGGGCGAGCGTTGCGACTCAAAGAAAAAAGGTGTCGGAGAATTGATAGTTAAGAGATAATAGTTAATAGTTCGCGACATAATTTTAACTTAATTAGTGTTTAACTACGCAAACAATGGTTGCAAATTAATTAAGGTGAAAAAGTTGCAGAGGTTCTTATTAAAGTTGTAATGATTAAGAGTTGCAAAGGTAAATGTTGTGGCTCAAAACAAAAAACTAAAAAAGTTGCATTGGCTTTTAAGAGGGTGCAATGAATAGAGGTTGCAGGGGTAACTACTGCTGCTCAAAATAAAAAGGAGGAAAATTATGAAATTTAAGGCAAAACTGACGGCGATAATCACATCGGCAACAATGTTAACAACTTTGGCGATTCCAGTGGCTTCTCCGACGACAGTTACAGCGGCGACAAACTATGTAAACTATGCAAAGGCTTTGCAATACTCTTTGTACTTATTTGATGGTAATATGTGCGGAACAGGGGTGGATGAACACTCTGATTTCTCTTGGCGTGGGGATTGTCACACTGAGGATGCTAATAGACAAGTAAGCGTAAACGGCACTAACTACACAGTTGATGTGAGCGGTGGCTATCATGACGCAGGCGACCATATGAAATTCGCGTTACCCGCAGGTCAAGCATTTTCAACTCTAAACCTTGCTTATTATAAATTCGGTTCGGCTTTTACATCAACAGGTCAAGCTAATCACTTCAAAACAATTATGGAATATGAAGCAGATTATCTTTCACGTTGCATTATTAAAAACACACAAGGCAATGTAGTTGGCTTCGTTGTTCAAGTTGGTGATAATAACTCTGACCAAACTGGTAACGCTGACCACCAATCTTTGGTTGCTCCTGAAAGCCAACAATATACTAAACGTGACATTGCTGTTGCAACTTCTTCAAACCCTTGTTCTGATGAGGTTTATGTTTCTGCCGCAGTACTTGCAGGTGCATATGTTAACCTTGGTAAACCAGAATATCTCACCGCTGCTAAGGCTCTTTACCAATTTGCTGAAAGCAACTCAAAAGGCATCAGAAATTGCCCGTTCTATGGCTCTGGTGACTGGAACGATGACCGCTCACTTGCACAAGCTTGGATTAATACTGCTGACGGTAGCGTTAATTATGAAACAGTAAAAGATAACTGGTGTCCGAACTGGGATAATACTGGTGCGTTCGCATCTGCTGTAAAAGGTTCAACAGCAGGCCTCGGCAGTTTCACAGTATCTTCCACTGTTAATGGTTTTGACTTTATCGACGCTTGGGGTTCATTAAGACTTGCTTCAAACGTGCAATTTGTAAAAGCATGTGCAAACCAAGACTTAGCTAAAACTCAGCAACTCGTTGACTTTATATTCGGCAACAACAGTAAAAATATCACTTTCCAAATCGGTTATAATAATAACTCAGCGAAAAATGCTCACCACAGAGCTGCTGCTCCTGGTATGGCAACAACTAAAAACACACTCCTTGGTGCGTTGGTTGGTGGTCCTGAAAGCTCAGGTGCAAACTTCACTTATACTGACGAAGTTAAAAACTATCAAGGCAACGAAGTTGCACTAGACTATCAAGCAGGTTTCGTTGGCTGTCTCGCGGCTATGGTTGCAACTTACGGTGCAAACGACCAAATCGCTGATTATTCATCACTTCCCGCAGTTCGCGGTCTTTATAAAGACGGCGGTTCAACTGAACCAGTGACACCACCTGTCACAACTGGTGGTGGTACAGTTACCGAGCCGCCTACTACAAATACTCCTTCCACACAATACGGAATTACAAAAACTGGAACAGAAGATGACTGGGGCGATGTTGTAAGAGTATACGGCACAGTTACAGGTTTCAGCGGTCAGCCCGATGTTGATGATTTCACATATAAAGTGGGCGGTCAAGCGGTTACAACTAACTTTGCTGGCTTTGATGACGGCACAACTCTGCAAATTCAAGTTAACACAAGTGTTAATAACTCATATATCGAAGTTTATTATAAAGGCGTGTTGATTGGTTATATCGAATATGGTACTGGCAAAGCACCTGCAACCACTACCACAACAACTACCACAACAACTACTACCACGACAACTACTACAACTACCACAACAGTTGGCGATAAAGACGCTCCTGTTATTACTCCTGCATCCGTGTCAATTCAAATTGGTGAATATACCGTGTTGACAGCAAATGAGGACGTTACTTGGACTATAAACAACGAAAATTACGCTTATTTAGGACAAAAAGCAGCAAGAAGTGTACGTGTTACAGGTGATGTTGCAGGCTCTGCTATTGTTACAGCAACAGACTTGGCAGGCAACAAAACAACTGTTACAATCACGGTTACCGCTTTAGCAACAACCACTACGACGACAACAACAACTACGACAACCACCACCACTACAACTACAACGACTACAACAATTCCTGTACCTACAACCACATCAACAACAGTTACAGTAACTTCTTCGAGTACACCTCCTCCTGCTACTCTTGTTGGCGATATTGACGGTGACACTCAAGTAGGAAAAATTGCAGACGTTGTTCTCCTTGGTAAACATGTTGCAAGCAAAATCACTCTAACAGGTCAAAATCTCGCTAACGCGAACTGCGACACAAGAAGTTCAGCTATCGATGTCGCTGATTTGCAAGCGTTGATTAGATATATGTTGAAGCAGGTTAATTCGTTGCCGTTTTCTGGTTAATAAAAGAAATATCTAATTAAAAAAACGCTCCGATATGGGGCGTTTTTTTTTTTTGTTAATAGGGCATAGGAATAGGTAATAGATGGTGCGCACGCCGATGTTTACGCGGTATGCCGGATAGTTGAAAGTGTAAATTTGATAGTTCGCGACATAATTTAACTTAATTAATGTTTAAACTCCGCGAACAATGGTTGTAATTGCTCAGGCTAAAAAAGTCGTAGTGGCTCATGAAGGTCGCAATGAATAAAAGTTGCAAAGGTAAGCGTTGCGGCTCAAAATAAAAGAGTCGCAAAGGTAAGTGTTGTAGCTCAAAATAAAAGAGTTGCAAAGGTGACTACTGCTACTCAAAGGAAAAAGAAAAAAACTCAAAAGGTTCTTAAACTGTAACCAAATTGTAATTGCTATTTTCGACATATCATGCTAAAATAATGACTGACTTCGTAAGGGCGAAAAAAGGCGGGCGTTTCTGAACTTCAAAAGGAAAGGAGTAATCCAATCTTGAAGGAGGGAGGTAATTAGGTATGATAGCAGATTTAATACTGTTATTGGTTTCTCTAATCGTAGAAAACCAGTCATATTTGAGGATAAAGATAACCGCCAGTTGTAGAAGAACTGACGGCTACGACATAGACGAAAGTCTATAATAACTAGCTAAAATTTCAGAAACAGCCCGCTTACCTTGCGGGGTCTTTTATTATTATACCCATAATTTTTGCTATGTCAAGAATTTTTTTTATTAACCGCAAAATTAAAATAAATGTGAGGATAAAACTATGTCGCGAAACACAGGCAAACGTTGCCTTCTGCACACATGTTGTGCCCCTTGTGCGTCTTATGTACTTGAATATTTAACACCGCAATATGACTGCACGCTATTTTTTTATAACCCAAATATTAGCACTAAACTTGAATATGATAAACGTCTCGATGAGTTGTTTCGATATAACAAAGACGCGGGATTTAACGCGGATATTATTGACGGAGGTTATGACGGTAATATTTTTGAAAATGCTGTCATAGGATTAGAGGACGCTCCTGAACGCGGACCGCGTTGTGATATTTGTTTCCGTCTGCGTTTGGCAAAAACCGCCGAATTGGCGAGCGATTTTGACCTATTTGCAACAACTTTAACTGTTAGTCCACATAAAAACACCACCCAAATTAACACTATCGGTGCAAGCTTTGAAAAATATCTTCCCTCTGATTTCAAAAAAAACAACGGTTACAAACGCAGTATCGAACTGTCCAAGCAATATAACCTCTATCGTCAAAATTTTTGCGGATGCAGATACTCCGTTAATAGTTGCGGGCAACGCCCGCCTGTATTTTCGCGGGGTAGTTTAACTTGTTCATAGTTTTTGGTCGCGTTTTATTATTATAAGTAACAGTTGCAGGACGCAGAACCGAAATAATTATACGTCACAGCTAGCTTACGTAAACGTGCCACGCAGTGGCACACCATAACTATAAACTATTAACTCTAAACGTTCAACTCTCCGACAATGGTTGCAATTGCTCAGGCTAAAAAAGTCGTAGTGGCTCATGAAGATAGCAATGAATAAAAGTTGCAAAGGCAAGCGTTGCGGCTCAAAATAAAAGAGTTGCAGAGGTGATTACTGCGTATCAAAATAAAAGAGTTGCAAAGGTGATTACTGCGTATCAAAATAAATAAAAAAATGTTGACAATATGTAGATTTATGGTACAATAAATAGAAAATTGTAGTTTTAGGCTAAATTTGACCTGTTCTAAAAGCTCATTCCATAAATAGTTTAACTTGTAAATATTGAGGTAATTCTCTCTAAAAAGTGGGGATTCCGCCCCACACCTCTTATTTATTTTAACGTTGTGCAGTGCAAAAAAAGATAGATTATTAAGTTTTAGAACAAGTCTAATAGATAAAAAATTGTTGATTTATAATCGATTAACTTTAAAACTGTATATTAAGCTAATTGAGCTGTTATGAGTTATGAGTTATGAATAAAGGAGTAAGAATATGGCTTTTTGTATTTCTTGCGGAACGAGTCTTTCGGAAGATGAGAAATTTTGTTCGGTTTGCGGAACACCTGTTGACCCTGCAACTGAAACCACAGAAATTGCACCTGTACAGTCCAAAACAGAAAACATCAAAGCGTTTGCAGGTGATGTTTTCGGTAAAGTCAAAGACGTATCAGTTGACGTTGCAGGTAAAGTCAAAGACGTATCAGTTGACGTTGCAGGTAAAGTCAAAGACGTGTCAAGTGACGTTGCAGGTTCTGTTATGAACAATGGCATAGACAAAGGCGTTGAAAAAATTAAAGAAAAAACAACAGGTGCAGTAAAAAAATTCTTTTTAAAAAATTTTATCATTCCAGTCGTTGTCGCTTTTGTTGTTTGCATTGGAGCTGCTGTAATCCTCGGCGGTAATAAAGCAACCAGTGGTGGTAAATATGACACAGTGAGACACTTTATCTCGTATGTTAGCGGCGACGGTGAGGCTAAACTTACACTTGACGGCAAAAAAGAAGCAAAAGTTGAAGGTAATATTAGCTCCCCTCAAAAAAGTTATAACGGCAAAGTTATGGCTTTCATAGCAACTGAGGACGGTGGCGATTACTCAGATGGTGCAACGCTTTATATCTATAACGGCAAACTAAAAAAAATCGCCGATGATGTTTTTAGGTTTCAACTTGCAAATAACGGTAAATCAATTGCTTATACTACTGATTATGAAGATGGTAGCTATTCCCTTAACCTTTGGAATGGCGGAAAATCTAAATCTATTTCAAAATCCCTTGGCGGTGAGTTCTGTATTTCTCCAAACGGAAAAACCGTTGGATATACTGAATATGACGACGGTGACTATGAATCTTTTGTTTGGAAAAATAAAGCAAAATCTCTCGGCAAAGATACAAAAATCATAGCTGTTTCTGACAATTACAGATATGTATATTATCAAAAAAATAACAATACCTATGTCCAAAAAGGTCTAAAATCTGACAAAAAAGTTAAGCTGGGCGATGGTATTAACACCCTTAATTTTAACAAAAGCATGTCAGAATGTTTCTATAATGATGGTAGCAAAGCGAAAATAATCGCCAAGGCAAAAGAAGTTAAGCCACTCAAAGACAATGGCAATATAATAAATATCAGATATGGTGCAACAGCTGCCATTGGCAATAATATCCGTTACAGCGTTTCTTCTTTCAAAAATTGTTTTTATAGTGACGGCGACACGATTTATCGTATCACAAGCAAATTTGAAGCGGAAAAAATTGCAAAAGGCGAAATTCCGCAATTAAGAAAAGACGGCAAAACGATTTTCTTTGTTAAAGGTTCGGGCAATAATGGCAAAATATATAAAATTAACGGTAGAAAGTCGGGTGCAGAGCCGAAATTAATTGTTTCAGACGACAACGAACCCGTTACATTTACTGTCACAGATGATGGTCACGGCATTTATTTTATAAACTCAGACAGCGAAGTTTTCTACCAAAGAGGTAAAGGAAAAGCAAAACAACTCGGTGAATCCGACCGCAACACGTTGTATACGCTTTATAAAGGCAACAGGCTATATTGGGTCGAGGACAACGAACTGAGAACCTCGAAAAGCGGTGGCAAAGCGAAAAATGTCGGCAATTTTGAGGGCGATATATTATACGCTTATGCCGACCCAAAAGGTGTATATGTTTATTCCAATGATAAAAACACCAGTTATATTTATTTTTCAAAAAACGGTAAAAAATTTGATTTAATCAGTGAAACAGATTCATAACCAAATATAAATGCTCTTCGTTCGCAAGTTACAGGTAGCAGCGAAACCCTGCCTGCATTTTCGTGGCAGGTAACACCTGCCTGTGTTTCGTGGCAGGTAACACCTGCCTGTATTTCGCGGCATAGTTTAAACTTTCTGTTAGTTTACTTCACGCGGGCGATTTTTGTAATTAAAAGTTAGTAAATTGAACATAAAAATTTCACAACATTTTTTTTAATTTTCTATTGATATTCCTTTTTGGTAATGATAAAATGACTGTGAATGTTGTTAATATCCTCTATTGAGGATAGTACCTCGTCAGTCTGCCACTCCTTGGCAGGCTGATTTTTTTGCTCTTCATAAAAAATTAATAATATTTTTTTAGATTTTCTATTGATATTCCTTTTTGGCAATGATAAAATAAAAGTGTTCTTTTCATTATTTTTTTACCTCCGTTTTTTTACGGAGAATTGTAGCCAATCAGTCTGCCACTCCTTAGCAGACTGATTATTTTTGTCATTCTAACTCAGCTGAGCAACTGTTACTTAACAACTCATTTTTAACTATCAACTTTTAACTCTCTGACCCTCCCGCGTGAAGTAAACTAACAGAAAATTTAAACTATACCGCGAAATGCATGCAGTGCTACCTGTTGCCCGCGTGAAGTAAACTAACACCTCATTTAAACTATGACGCGAAATGCACGCAGGTGCTACCTGCCGCCCGCGTGAAGTGAACTAACACCTCATTTAAACTATGACGCGAAATGTCTGCGGGGTTCCCCGCTTTCCGACCAGACCGCGTGAAGTAAACTAACAGCAAATTTAAACTATACCGCGAAATGCATGCAAGGCTACCTGCCGTCCGCGTGAAGTGAACTAACACCTCATTTAAACTATGACGCGAAATGCATGCAGGTGCTACCTGCCGCGAAATGCATGCAGGTGCTACCTGCCGCGAAAAAATTCACAATATTTTTTTGTAAAAAGATATTGCATTTATGTTTAGATGTGTTATAATAATGTTATATTACTTTTCCTTGTGAAAAATTTGACTTGAAAAGGATATTTTTGAAAACATTTAGAATTGAGGGATAATTATGGCAGCAAAAAAAGAAACCAAAACACCTGATAAAAAGGTTGAAGCAAAAGTTTCTCCAAAGGCAGAAGTAAAAGTGGAAACTCCTAAGGTTGAAACAAAAATTGAAGAAAAAGTTGCACCAAAGACAGAAACTAATGTTGAAGCAGAAGTAAAAGCGGAGGCTAAAACAGAAACAAAAACTGCTCCAAAAATTGCAAAAACTGAGGAAAAACCTGCTCTGAAAGAAGATAAAAAATCATCAGCAAAAGAAGATAAAATCGTCCAAAATCTCTATATCCAACACAACGACAACGATTTTGAATATAAAGATATTTTCAAAAAAGTTAAAGAATCTTGGATTGCGCTTGGGAATAAAGAGAGTGCGATAAAATCTATTAACGTATATGTTGTGCCAAATCATATGCGTGTGTACTATGTAATCAATGAGGAAGCAAAAGAAGAATATACTTTTGATTTATAATCGACCTGTTCTAAAATTATATAAACCTGTTTTTTGGGGGACAGGCTGATACCTGTGTATCAATGTTCTGACCCGAATTTCACTTTTTGAACAGTTCTAATGATTAAGACCTAAATTGATTTTTGCATTTTTTGTAAGTAATTTTCTATGAGTTTTCCTAAAAATCTTATAAATAATTATGATTTTCATGACAAGGTCTATCAAATTAATTAATTTAAAATAAAGATTTTCTGTTTATATTAACAGAATATCGGCTTTGTTTTTGAGTTAATTAACATATTTGACCTGTTCTAAAACTCATTCTAGTAACAGTTTAACTTGAAAATAATAAAGACGTTTTTCCTAAAAAGTGGGGTAATCCACAACTCTCTTGATTTCTTAACGTTGATACTCGTCCAAAAAAATACAAATTATTAAGTTTTAGAAAGTCTATTAGTAGCTATAAAAAATTCAAATGAATTGAGGAATAACTTATGGCAGTACCGGGACCAAGCACTGGCGTTGGCGGTTATTTGAAAAATAACGCCGAAATTGCTAATCTAAAAAGAAAAATCGCTTATGAAGACGAGCGAATTGTTGAAGTTTTTGCTGATATTGGCAAGAAATTTTATAAAAATCCCAATGACGACCCTGCTGTTTTCCGCCAACTTTGTGAGGATATCGACAGCCGTCGCAGACGTATCAGACGTATGATGTTTGAATTAAACAACCTACGCGGATACAGACTTTGCCCAAAATGTGACGCAGAAGTCAGCGGTAAATTTCAATTTTGCGGTGTTTGCGGAGCAAAACTTCCAAGTGCCGATGAAGACGATTTTATCGAAGTTTTTGACGAAGGCAAAGACTATTACACCGAGTCAAGTGACGAAATCTACGAAGCAAACACACGCTTATAGGCGGTGAGCCTCCACAGACATTTTCGGCGGGAAGTCCCCGCAGGCATTTTCGGCGGGGAGTCCCCGCAGGTATTTTCGCGGTATAGTTTAACTTAATTGTCAGTTTAATTACGCGACAGGGGTTTTCGCAGGCATTTTCGCGGTATAGTTTAAACTATCCCGTTAGTTTAATTCTGCGAGTTGATAATTTATAGCTTTTGTAGCATAGTTTAACTTGTAAAAATAGGTAAACCCCACTTTTATCTGACAATTTGCATATTTACTAAGTCTTAATTGTGTAAAATAAATACACCGTTTTATGCGGTGTATTTGTATTGGAGAATTTATAGTTGCAGTTTGCCCACGCATGCATTTTCGACAGGTAACCCACGCATACATTTTCGGCAGGCAATGCCCGCATATATTTTCGGCGGGCATTGCCCGCATACATTTTCGCGTCATAGTTTAACTGTATGTTTAATTAACTCACGCGAGCGAGCGGGTATCACCTGCTTGCAATAACATGTGTCCGTGATATTCCGTGGCAGGGTAGCACCTGCAGGCGTTTTCGGCGGGTAGCACTGCGTGCCCGTCTACGCGTAAACGCTACGACAAGGCTCTTATTCTGCCACAAAGCAAGAAGCCGTAACCGCGGGCATTTTCGCGGTATAGTTCTACTCAATCGTCAGTTTAATTCCGCGATACTACACTTAACTATAACAAAACGCAGAATTAAAACAATTATTAAATTAAACTTCCCCACGCGTAAAAGTCGTCCGTTGGACGACACAATAACTATTAACTGTTAATAACGGGAGTTTCTATGGCTCAAAATAATAACTTGTATAGAGCAATATCTTTTGATGGGAGTACCGTTGTTAGCGTACTTGACGCGACTGAAATGGTGCAAAAAATTGAACAAATTCACAAACCATCTGCCGTTGTGACTGCGGCGTTGGGCAGGTTATCAATTGCCAGTTCGCTAATGGGTTACAATCTTAAAGGCAAGGACGAAAGCATTACTTTGCAAATCAATGGCGGTGGTCAAACTGGAACTCTGCTTGCGGTTTCAGATAGTAGCGGAAATGTGAAGTGCTATGCACACAATTATATCGTTGAACTGCCAATGAATTCGCATGGCAAACTCGATGTCGCAGGGGCTGTCGGAACGGACGGCACTCTAACTGTCATCAAAGATTTACGCTTGAAGGAACCATATGTCTCGCAAGTACCGCTTGTCTCTGGTGAAATTGCGGAGGACATTGCAAGTTATTTTGTTGTCAGCGAGCAAACCCCAACAGTTTGTGCCCTTGGAGTGCTTGTTGCACCAGATTTAAGCGTTATCTGTGCAGGTGGGTATTTGCTTTCGCTTTTGCCGTTTGCAAGTGAAGATGTTGTTTCCACAATCGAAAAAAATATTCAAAATATTTTACCTGTTACTGGGTTGCTTGAAAAAGGTTTCAGTCCCGAAAAAATCGCAAATATTCTCTTGGACGGTATGAATGCTGAACAGCTCGACACCGCAATCGTTGAATATAAATGCAACTGTTCACGTGAACGCACAGAGCAAATTTTAATTGCTCTTGGCAAAGAGGAACTACAAACACTCGCAAAAGAACAGCCAATCACCGAAGTTGCTTGTCATTTTTGTAACAATGTTTATAAGTTTACTAGCGATGACGTTTTACAATTGGCAATTAATAATGGACAATGGACAGTTAATAATTGATAATGATAGATTATTATGTCGGCTTTGCCGACGTTTTCGTGGCAGGTCGCAAATTTTATAGTATGAGTGTATAATAAAAATGTCCACCGTAAGGCGGACATTTTCACTTTTTTTTGCTATTTTATAATAACACAGTGACTGCAAATCAGTAAAAAGAAAAAAAGTCGCAAAGATTTTCAAAGGTGCAATGATTAAAAGTCGCAAGAGCGTCGGATAGTTAAAAGTGTAAAGTTAATAGTTTCGCGACATAATTTAACTTAATTAATGTTCAACTCCGCGAACAATGGTTGCAAATGATTTAAGCTAAAAAAGTTGCAAAGGCTCATACCACTTAGAATGTTTGAAAGTTGCAAGTGTAAGCGTTGCTGCTCAAACCAAAAAACTAAAACTATCCGCAAACGATTTCAAAATTAGTTGATTTAAGACTTAGACAGTTTCGTAAAGACGTTGCTTTGATAGTTTTTTGTCCGTCTAAATCTAGAGTTTGCACATATCCACCGTCGCCGACAGAAGTAATTGTAAACCAATTTGACGGGTTGTTGCTTAGCTTAACTTCAAAATATGCCTCGATTAATTCACGCACACGTGTGGCAGAAATCTCTTTAACTGTGCCGTAATGCGGGTCATAAGCCTCGTCATATATGCTTGGAACCGAACGTAAATATGGTAAATCTCCACCAAAAACATCATAAGAATTTGCACTTGCACCTGCGGCAGATGCGGAGAAAACTGTCATCGCATATTTTCCGTCATAATAACAAGCTTCACCAAAAACTTCTCGCACAAGGTTATAAATTTTTTCGGGAGCAGGTCTCATATGCATGCCGTTTGCATCGTTGTTATTCGCCTTAAAAATAGAATAAACAGCGACTATTTGAGCTTTGATAGCTTCGTCATGAAAACTCGTGCTAACTTCGTTCATAACCGCACCCGCAACAGCGTCAATAGCGTTGTGCGTTCCACCGTCGATAGTAAACTGTTCGGTTTCGGATAAACCTGACTGTGCGATTGTTACACCCGGATAGTAATGTTCAAGAATTTGTCTGTAATTATATCCGCCGTATTTTGCATAAAAATTTGCACCGTTTTGTGAAAGTCCAACACCGTGACCATAGCCGTAAGTTATAAAGGAAAAAGTACCAACTTCGGGGGTTACAGTAGGTTTATTGGGCGTAATAGGTGGTACATCTACTGCGGGCGGTGGCTCAACGTCCAAAATTGAGGTGACAACAGGTTTGATTTCTGTGACAGCAGTTGTTGTTACAACAGGATTTTCAGGATAATATTCGATAGGCGGTGTTATTGCCGATTTACTTTGAATAGTGGCTGTCCCATAATCAACCAACGACATATTGTCATATGCTGTGACGTCAGCTTTCCACCAGATATTCACAATATCTGTGGTGGTTTCGGGAGTATTAACAGCAAAAACTGTTTTAGAGTTAAAAGCAAAACTGCTACCAACCAAAAAACACATCATTATTGTTGCAAAAACAGTTGCGTAGCTTTTCTTTATTGTAAAATTTTTCAGTAAACGTTTTAGGTCAAAATTAGGAAGCTGGAACTCCATATTCTTTATATTTATAAAAGAATATTTTAACATTCTTAGCAAATATTTACAATAAAAATGGATTGATACTAGTAATAATCGCATAATGCCCCTTCTTTTTATGATTAACCTGCTTGTTTTTTTTATTTGTGGTTCGAGTAGCAGGTCATGAGTGTAACCCTAGTTAACAGTAGTTGTTACTATCATAGCGGGTTATGTATTACACCTTAATTTACAGTAAATTAGCACTTATCAAGTTATAAATGTTACCCTAATTTACAGTAAATTAGCACTTATTAAGTTATAAATATTACCCTAATTTACAGTAAATTACTGCTTATTAAGTTGTAAATATTACCCTAATTTACAGTAAATTAGCACTTATCAAGTTATAAATGTTACATTTAATTTATAGCAAATTAGCACTTATAAGTTGTAAAGGTTAAACTTAATTTACAGTAATAGTTACTGTTTTGCAAGCCGCATCATAACCATAACCATAATCATAATAGTGTAACCTTAGTTTGCGGTAGTAGTTGTTGTTACTTCTTCTGACACTGGCAAAAACATATCTGCGGTTTCGTTATCTCTAAGGCGTCTTGCATAAGTAACCCAACGGTAACCATCTTGTGAACAAGTCGAGAGTGCAAGTATTTTATCGCCCTCAACAATGTCTACCGCCTTAGAAGTTTTGCTGTCTTTGAGCAGATTTCTTTTTTGAATAAACTCGTAATATTTTTGAAAATCCTCACTATTATCAAAGTCATGAATTTTCCAGTATTCTATGCCCTCCTCACCATTTTCACGTGTGTTAATTCCTGCAAAAATTACATATTCATACGAACGATAGCGATTACTAATGTTAACAATTGGATATTGGTCGATGTAAGTAGGGTCAAGACGATAGTATTTTAATGTACCAAATTTTGAACCGTTAAGCATGTTGTGACCGTAAATTACCATTTGGTCGCTCTGCATAGTGGTTGAATAACCAAAATCATCACGAAAATCCGCATAGAGCGAGCCTGCAAACAGATAGTTTTTGTTAATATCTTTTGTTAAGTAATAAGCATTATCAGGGCCTTGCAAAATTTCCTCATCAACACTCGTGCCGTCAATTGTAAGCCAACCAATTACATCTTTGTTTATGGTGTAAGACTTAGCTAATCTTTCGTCAGCAGGCGGAATTACTATCGGTGGTTCCGGTGGTTCGGTGGTAGTTGCTACCGTGGTGGTCACAGCGTCTTCCGCGAGTGCGATTAAAATCGGCTCTGTTATATGCTTTTCGGAATTTTTTGAAGAATTTGAAAACATTACAGTCGCAGTGGTAATTCCGAGAATAACGACCGCAACAATTGAAACAATCGCTACAATGCCTGAATTTCTCTCAACGCGGGAATGCTCACCGCCATTATATTGCTGAGTTTCAAATATCTGAGTGGTATCTTGCATAAAATCATCATCCTATTTATTATTATATTAAGTTAAGAGTAAAAAAATTCGCGTTTTCTGTTTTAAGTTAAAATTTTTGTTTGGTAGTCTGTTTTACAAATCTACTAGCCTACCTTTGTTAACCGCAATTTTGGATTTCGGTTTATTATAACACTACCCTATTAGCCACTAGCCTATTACTGTTTGGATATTCTGTTTTATATAACGCTACCTTTGTTAACCGCTAAACTCGTTATATAACCAAAACCATATTAGTTACTAAACTCATTACTATTCATTGGATATTCTTAATCGCTAAACTCATTACTATTCATTGGATATTCTTAATCGCTAAACTCATTACTATTCATTGGATATTCTTAATCGCTAAACTCGTTACTATTTAGGTATTTCGGTTTATTATAACGCTACCTTTGTTAACCGCTAAACTCGTTATATAACCAAAACCATATTAGTTACTAAACTCATTACTATTCGTTGGATATTCTTAACCGCTAAACTCGTTACTATTTAGATATTTCGGTTTATTATAACGCTACCTTTGTTAACCGCTAAATTCATTACTATTTGGGTAAAATATTAGTTTGTACAACTACTAAACTCTTAGCCACTAACCCATTACTATTCGTTGGATATTCTTAACCGCTAAACCCATTACTATTCATGGGATATTCTTAGTCGCTAAACTCATCGCCATATGGCACAAAATCCGCGGGATTATATTTCCCTGCGTTATATTTATACCAAATATTAGGCATCATGATGTTTTTATTACGTGTTGAGTTTTGAGTTCCTGAGAGTTCATCTTCGCCGTCACGTAGCAATCTTGCAACAATGATTAATCTCGCTTCGTTAAACATCGAATTACAAGTAGAAAGCGTTAAAAGCTGGTCGCCGTATTTAACATCAACATCATTGATAACATAGCTTCTTCTCTTGCAACCATTCACATATTCATAGAATTTTCTTGAACTACTGAAATTAAGTGTGTTATTATAATTAAAAACATCACCGCGTTCTTGGTCAGCGTCAACTATGCAAACTGCAAATATTTTAAATTTATAATGATTATAACGGCTGTCGATTTTAATAATCGGGTGTTCGCTATACCAATTGTAATTATCCTTATAATTTTTCAAAGAGCCAAACATCTGATTATTAGCCATGTTATGACCATAAAGAATAAGATTATCGGAGTTTTTTTCTACTCTGAAATTATTACTTTCAACATCAAAACTCTCGCGATAATCCAAAAACACACAGCCCTCTTTGCGTGAAGAACCATCAAACGCGTGTGTGAGATAGTAACTGTTTCCGTCATTTGTTTTTCTTTGTACAATCGGGTAATTAATAATTGTGTCGGCAATTTGAATATATCCAACATAATCATTATTCTTCTCATACATAAACTTTCCGTTTTCAAGTGAGAGCAAAGGCGTTTTCCAGTTGGGGTCACCCTCTTTTGGTTTATAATCGGGAATATTAGGGCGGTTATCATCAATTGTTCCGTAACCAGACGCAATATCGCCATAAAAATTTTTGTTTTCTTTGTTGTCAACAAAGTATTCGTTAATATAGAACAAAGTCAATGAAAATGCCGTGATTGCAACCAAAAACACACATTTTCTTATTGCCTCACCGGGTTTATCTTTTTTATAAGGAAAAATATCAATCAAAACATCTGAATAGGTGAATTTTCTGCGTTTGATATTTTTCTTTTTCCCAATAGAACCCAATGCTAACGCACTACTATTGCTCATTTGTATCTCCAAATTATATATTAAAAGTTATCTAAACCACCTGTAAATAAATCATTTTAAAATTAATAGCTTAAACTGGTCTTTAATTCACGAAAAATATAATTTGCTTATATTTAAATACGCAATAACGTCAAACACCGTTTTAAAAAAGTCTTACAAAAGACAACAGTATAACAACAGTAAATCCGATAAAAAAATCTTAAAAAATTAATAGCTTAAAATATTACGTAACTGATAAAAAATATATTTTGCGGTGTTATTTCTAATCGCATTACGAGAAATATCTTCAAACTCCCAAAGTTTTAAAAGTCTTACAAAAGTTACTGGTCTTTCCTCGACAACAGTAAAGCCAACATAGACCTCGCCAACACGCTGTTCTTCTCCGTTCGGTAAAGTCGTCACATTAGGTCCCGCACACCCTGTCACAGATACATAAATATCCGCACCAACACGTTGCATTAAGCAAAATGACATTTCTTTTGCAGTGTCCATGCTCACAACGCCACAGGCATTGATTACACTACATAGTGAAGTATTTTCTGGGTCAAGCAAAAGAATTTTTGCAATTTCAGAATATGTCACAAATCCATATTCAAATATTTCGGAAGCACCGCTGACAGAAGTTAGTAACTGTGCAATTAATCCGCCAGTGCAACTTTCAGCAGTTGCAATAGTCTTATTTTGTAATCTAAGCAATTGTACTACTTCTGTAACCAATTTGTCAAGTTCAATTGCACTAATTTCGTCATTATAACCAAATTCGTCATAGAATTTAAGTTTATTATTCATATTTTCACCAATAGTTTCTTACATTTTATTAACAAAAGGGTTACAAAACAGTTACAAATTAGAACTCAACTTTTTCACATTCAGCAATATTCGATTGCTATGATGAATGCTTAGGTGTAAAAACTGTGCAACAGTCAGCTATGGCTGACTTAATTTATCAAATCGATTACAACTCAGCAAGTAAAAGTTCCGCTTTTTCACATTCCGCAATATTCGGACGCAAAGATGGATGCTTGGGAGTAAAAACTGTGCAACAGTCTTCATATGGCTGACTTGAAATTTCAAAAGTACCAATTTTTTCCGAAATCGCAATAATCTCACGCTTATCAAAGCCAATTAACGGACGCAACACAGGAAATTTCGCGACTGCGTTGGTACAATTGATTGCTTCAAGAGTTTGGCTCGCAACTTGCCCGAGACTTTCACCAGTAATAATCGCCATGCAACCTAATTTTTCGGCGTATTCATTCGCAATTTTCATCATTTGACGTCTAAGCAAAACTGTGAACAATTCACTCGGACATTTATTTTTTAAATCTTCACTTACCCTAGTTATATTTTCGGCAAAAAATTCGATTTTACCACAATAATTTTCTAATTTTTCAACAAGTTGCTCGACTTTTAATTTTGCACGCTCAGAGGTATAGGGCGGTGTTTCAAAGTATAAAGCCGATATTTCAACGCCTCTTTTTGCGGTTAAAAAACCCGCCACGGGACTGTCAATTCCGCCACTAAGCAGCAATAAAGCTTTACCTCCTGTGCCAACGGGTAACCCTCCCGCACCATTTAATTTCTCACCATAAATATACGCGTTAGTATCACGAATATCAACGTGAACTTCATATTGCGGGCTATCACAATTTACCGAAAGATTAGGAAATTTTTCGAGCAGAACATGCCCCAATTCCCTGCCAATTTCAGGAGAAGTCATTGGAAAACGTTTGTCTGCTCTTTTTGCAAAAACTTTAAAAGTGGTTTTATATGGCAAAATATCAGCAAAATATTCAAGCGATTTTGCACAAACATCATCAAAATTCTTCTCACAAACAACCGCTTTACAAATTGAAGCAATGCCGAAAATAGTCTTAACTTTCTCAAAAGCAAAATCAATGTCTGCGTTTTCGTTTCGCGGTTCAATATAAATCGTGGACTGCATATGTCTTATTCCAAAACCTGTCCCAATGCGTTCGCGGATTGTCTTAACAAGTTGATTTTCAAATCTAAAACGATTTAACCCTTTTAATGCCATTTCGCCGTATTTTGCCAATATTACGTATTTCACTTTTTAACCTCGTACTTTTTAACCTCGCATAAAATATATCTCAACATTATAATGTATTCAAACAGATTTGTCAATTTTTATTTTTTTAGTTTGAGCCGCAACGCTTACCTTTGCAACTTTTAATCATTGCATCTTTGAGAAACCCTTGCGACTTTTTTTGCTTAATTGATTTGCGACCATTAAGCTTTAAATACAATGGTCGCAATGATTTACACCAAAGCCAGTAAAGTCGCAATTCATTTAAAATAAAAGAAGAGCAGTTAGAAAAAAGATGTCACAAAACGATGTGAGGACTAAAAAAAAGATGTCACAAAACGATGTGAGGACTAAAAAAAAAAAAAAAACAGCCCCAAAAGAGCCGTTTTTTTAACAAAGAATTACTTATTATTATAAAGTGTACCCGCTGATATTGTTTTTGTTGAATAATATAACAATTCTTCAACAGTAACAAGTTGATAAGTTTTTGCAAGCTCGGGGATAACTTTCTTCATTGCTTCGGGAGTATTCGCTTGGTTTTCGTGACAAAGAACTATTGCTCCGTTTTTATTCGCGTTATTTATAATATTATTATAAATTTGGTCAACGCTTGCACCGTTCCAGTCGTTTGAGTCAATGCTCCAATTGATAGCCGCCTCGTTTACTTGTTTTGCAACCGCAAGCAAGTTCGCGTTTGAGGAACCATATGGAGGGCGGAACATTGTAATGTCAATACCTGTAACTTTTTTGATAACATCACGCGTTCTTGTCATTTCTGATAAAATCTCCGCAGAAGAAAGCCCTGTTAAATCTGAATGCGTCCAAGAATGCCCTGCGATTTGCGAACCCTGTGCAACAATTGCCTTTGCCGCCGCAGAATTTGCTTCAACTGAATTGCCGATGTTGAAGAAAGTCGCACGTCCACCTGATGCGGTTAACAGGTCAAGAATTGTCAAGGTGTTTTTACCTGTCGGACCATCGTCAAAAGTCAAAGCAATCATAGGTTTGCTCGGGTCAATTGCACGGTTTGGTGCGGGAATAAAATTGTCTTTCATTGGAGCAGTTGTAGTAGAAGTAACAGTAGTAGAGGTAGTGGTAGAAGTGGTAATATCAATCGATGTCGTCGTAGTCACAGTCGCAGTAGGAGTAGTAGTGGTTGCGGCTGGGTTACTTCAACCAAAAGGCAAAGAGTCGATTTGTTTGAGCATATATTTAATTAATGCTTGTAAATCTACAACGTCAACTGCATTGCTTCTAACATCGCAGTTTGAGTTAGCCAAGCTTTTTCCTGTGAGAGTAAGTTTGCCTGCAACATGTTTACCAAGGAGAACAACGTCCGCAATCTTACCTACTTGAGTGTCACCGTCAATATCGCCGTATACAATATCGTCTATTGGAGAAGTTGATGATGTTGTTGTAGTTGTGGTAGTGGTGGTTGTAGTTGTTGTTGTGGTAGTTGTTATAGGTGGCTGTATTGCTCCAAACGGAGAAGTGCAACCTTCAATTCCGCCGTAAGCGTTATCAAGATAGAAATCTGTCAAATTGCCTTCTTCTGCTGCTTCAAAATATTCGGTTTCAAAATAGAGAAGCAAACTGCTTGCACCTGCTGGTATCAATAGAGAACCTTCAAGCACTACCCATTCATTTGCAACGGAAGTAGCTGTTGTGATTGTTTTATAAACATCTTCACCGTCAAGTGAATAGTAAAGCGAAAGTTGCCAGTTAGTCTCTGCTGTTGTCGGTGACATTACAGCACCGCCGAACTGATAGGTTTTACCAGGAACAAAAGCAGCTGTTGAAAGTCCAATGCTTGCACCATTCCAAGTTGCCTTGCGTCCTGTTACAGAAAGCGAATAGTTGCCTGCATAATACTTTGCGTTTGAACGAGCAACAGTCGAGTCGCCACGGTTGGCCCAGTCGCCTGCGTCTGTTTCATAAGGGTCAAAGAAAAATCTGCCGTTTGCGTCGGGTTCAATAGGAGTAACTCCACCGCCCGAGCCTTCGCCGACATCAGCGTCACCATCACCCCAATCTGCTTGCGGAACAACTGCGGTACCGCCAACAGCGTTGTAGTTTGAGTTCGCGTTGCCGTCATTATCAAAAAGAAGAACAAGAGCGTTGCCATCTGCACGCCAAGAGGATTTTTGAGTTGTACCCCAAACAACTAAGTTAGTGAAATTTTTACCCTCTTTAACTTTTTCAACTGCATAAGCGAAAATTTGTTTATAGAGGCTATTGATTGTTGCAGCATTTGAGCCTGTTATATCAAGCTCTGTGATTTGCACTTCAAGACCGTCAATTGCGAGATAATCATCAAGTGCTTTTTTGAAATCAGCGATTGAAGGGTAGCTGTCTGAAATGTGAGCTTGCATTCCAACGCCGTCAATTAGGTCTTTACTTCTGAGATATTTAGCCATATCTTCGATAGCTTGTTGTTTACCGCCTGGATTGCCCATGTATTCATTATAGTCATTATAGAAAAGTTTTGTGCTAGGCAAATATTGGTCACGGTATTTCTTAGCATAGGTAAAAGCTTTTTCAATAAATGAGTTATTACCATAAACATTTACCCAACCTGAATAGTCGTTACCACTTTCATAGTAACCTTTTTCACGACCGAAAGTCAACCAGTTTTGTGTTCCTGTTACAGAAGGTGTTGTTGTGTAACCATTATAACTGTCTTTCATTGCCTCGTTAACAACATCATATGCAATGAGATTTAAAGACGGATATTTTGTGCTGATATTTTGGAACATACTCTGAATGAAAGATTCCATACGTTGGTCCATAATAGCGGTTGAAACAACTGCACCGTTATCTGTATAACCAGTATTAAAGAATTTCTTAGGAGTTTGGCTGTGCCAAACAAGAGTATGACCACGCATTGCTATGCCGTTTTTAATGCAGAATTCCATAATTGTTGCAGCTTCTCCTGAAATTTGTGCAACAACTTTTGTGTCTGTTGAATTGCCAAAATTAATTGAGCTGTCGGGTTTCAATTCATTCTCGGGAGTAATAGAGTTAAAGTTTTTGAGAATAATTGCCTGTGTTGTTGAGTTTGTCAGCGGTTGGTTACCATAGTTCCCCGAAACGCAAGTACCAACTCTGAAATATTTAGCGTAGATGTCTTTAAGACCGTCACCGCCTACTGCCGCGTCAATAACTAACTCTTTTTTAGTTGTAGTCGCAACTTTGAACTCATCAAACCAAAAATTACTTGTGCTGTCGGTAGTGATAATCGGTGAGAGGTTTACTGTGCCTTTCGGAGCAGTATATACAGCCGAAAGTTTAGTCCATTGACCTGCTGGAACGTCCTTTACAACGAGTGTTTCATATCCGTATGTTTCATCGGGGTAAAGATAACGAAGAGTGAGAACAAAAGTCTCATTCGTATCTGCTTTGACATAAACGCTGTAATCGTATTTAACACCGCCATCAAGATAGTAACCCTTTTGAGCCTCTGCACCATCCTGTACAGATTGCCTGCCCTCGACATACATTGCTCTTGCGGAATTATATCCGCCACCGAGTGCTGTTACAGTAGCATAATCGCCGACATTATACCAGCCGTCATAGTTGACGTCAAAATTGTTGTCAACAGGAACTATTTCTGCTGATACATAATTGACAGGCATAGACGCCGCAAGACTTGCAACCATTGCAAAAGACACCGCTACTGAAATTGCTTTTTTTAGTTTCATTTTTTCCTCCTTAATTTAATTTATAATTTATAAAATATTCCCATAATATTCCTAAGAAGAAGCTCTGACGGCACAGTTAAAAGTGTATAGTTAATAGTTATAGTTGTGGAGTCGCCCTACGGGCGACAGTCCGCGAGATAGTTTAACTATATGATTAGTTTAATGTCGCGTTTTAATAGTTATAGTAGAATTTTTTATAAAAGTCGCAAAACGCGAAGTTAGAATAATTGCTCGTATGTAATAAACTCGCGTAAACGTCCGCCCGCAGCACTCCACAACTATACACTATTAACTATAAACTCTCCGACAGGCACCATACTATACATATAAGCAAATTATAATGCACACAAAAATATTTGTCAAACTTTTTACTAAAAAATTTAATAAAAAAGAATAGAAAATTTAAAAATTATCTACTCTTTCTTAATTAGACTGTCCATTAACCTAATAAATTGTTTGTTTTCTACGCTAAAAAACAGAATGTGGAGTGGAAATCTGCTTAGTCCAATGGACTGTTACAGTACACCGACTACCCACCATAAAAGTGGCATATACACCGCACACCAAGACAAATTCTGTTAAATAGTGGGTTAGTAGACAGGTCTATTATTCAAAATATTAACTGTTAATTTTATTATATTCAGTGATTGCATCAGCAAGGGCATCATTAGTATTAGCATAAGAACTTCTGGTATTGTCTGGAATTTCGGGCCAAGTTCCAATATATTTTAGGTTGCTGTCCTTGCAATAAACAGCAGCAATTACTGTACCAAGGTCTGTTGGAATTGTTGTCGCATTTCCAACGTAGAACTTAACTCTCCACGTCATTTTTCTATTATTTGCAAATCTTCTCTTAACTTCGTTTTGAAAAGTATTGTTATCTGCACCCAACCCTGGTTTGCCGTTTTTTCCTGATATTATAACTGTGTCCGCAGAGTCAACCTCTCCCAGAGTAGAAGAACCGTTATCGGTAGAACCAACAGAATAATCACCATCTTTACCAACAGCATACTCTGTCTCTTCAAGCTCCTGTGCAATAGTCTGAGCGATTTTATATATTTCCTTAGCCCCAGAATTTGCTGTACGCATATTCGCTTTTGCAATCCAACCCATCATCGCAGGCACAAGAATAGCAGCAAGAACACCGATAATAGCAATTACAACGATTAATTCAACAAGTGTAAAGCCTTTTTTAGTTTTCATACAACACCTCAACATATAAACGTTTAAGTAAAACGATAAAATCTTATTTAACATAAAAATATGCTTTTTTTAACGCACACTTTATAAATTAACTAATTATAACAACAAACCTGTTCCCAAACTCCCTAATAATTGTTTTATCTCACAAATATAAGGGGACGTGGGGCGAATACCAACTCAGAGTTATAATAACGTACTTAGAATACTACACGTAACAATATTACAACTATGAGAAAGATAAATTTTAGAACAAGTCTAGCTTAAAAAACACATTTCTTTCATTTTAACATTAAAATATTAATTTTTCAAATTTTTATTAATATAATTTTTAACAATATTTTTGTTCAAAAAACAGCATATTGAACAAAGTTTGTTGTTTTTGTAATAAAAGCCAAATTGCAGTAAGAGGTGTCGGAGAGTTTATAGTTAAAAGTGTATAGTTAACAGCTATGGAGTGCCACTTCGTGGCACGTTTTCGCAGGGAAGATTAACCAAGTGCTTGTACTCGGTCTCTTTTTGCAACTGTTATCACTATAAAAACGCGACAGTAAACTAATCATACAATTAATCCTCTCGCGGACTGTGCCACGCAGTGGCACACCATAACTATACACTATTAACTTTTAACTATAAACTAACCGACCCGCCCGCGTGAAGTGAACAAACGACTTAGTAAAACTTTCCCGCGAAATGCCAGCGGGAAGTCACCTGCCAGTGGCAGAATCAGTGGCTTGTCGTAGTGCTTGCACGTAGACGGGGGCAAAGCCCTCCCCGCACTTTTAACTATAAACTAACCGACCCGCCCGCGTGAGTTATCTAACTGCACAGTTAAACTGTGACGCGAAATGTCACGGACACATGTTATGTGCAGGCAGGCGTTGCCTGCAACTATTAACTAACCGACACCCCATTTAAGTGTAATAGCATAACCATTGCGGATAATTGTATCAACTTCTGATATTAATTCAGCAGAGCCAATATTTGGAATAATATCCGAAGCAAGAGCGTCCGTATTGCAAAGTGAATCCACCAAACCGTCATTACATTGAATATTCATTTTATCATTAGCCCAAGTAGCCCAATCATCATAGCTTTTTATTTTTGCGGCTTCGGCTTTAAATTCGCTTATAAGAGTTGTTGCTGTTTTGTTGCCAAAAGCGGATTTGAGTGAGTTACTAAACGACTGCCCCTGCATGAGATATGAATTCAAAACTTTAACTCTTCCGCCGTTTTGTGCTGTATACTGCCCCGATTTTGAGCCATAATTATCAAGCCAGTTCATAAACAAATATCCAACATAATAGCAAGTAATATCCTCAGAAGTATTACTAAAATCTTTAATCATTTCCAATGAGATTTCATAAGTTGCGACGCCGTCCAAAACCTTGTTTTTATAAGTGTAGCTATATATGCGTTCAGGCGGAAAATCATATGAACGGTCATTACCAACAACCGCCTCGGCCTGCCCTTCTTGATACCAATTCGGCAAATTCGACAACACAGAATAAGGTAACGACGCAAAAGTCATACCATGGGTAACTTCATGTGCAAAAACCCCCTCAACAGACAGTGTACTGCCTATATTAGGCAAAAATCCATCAGGGTTGGGAATACCAGTTTCATAGGTAAAATAATAAGAATTAAACTGAACTCTGAAACGCGATGCGGGCTTATTTGGAGCGGTAAAATCCCCACCTTCGGCAACACATTGTGCGACTACATTGTTAGGTGAAAGAGCTGTGATATACACAGGAATTTCCATGTCTTTATTCACAGAAAAGCCAATACGTTCCTCAATAACTGCCAAAGAATTATTCATCCATTGCCCGTAGATATACTGATATAACGGCACTTGCGGTTCAAATATGGTCGTTGTAACCGTTATGGTGGTTGTAGTTGTTGTAGTTGTTGTCTCCTCAGAGGTTGTTGTAGACAAATCAAGAGTTGTAGTTGTAGACAAATCAGGCGTTGTTGAAGAAACATAAGTAAAAGTATCGTCAGGAATACTCGTTTCTGGAATTAAACTTGTTTGTGTCTCGGTCGATGTAAAAATCTCTGTCGTAGTTGTGTACAATTCGGTTGAAGTAACCGTTGGTTCAGGAGTTATTGAAGTTAAATCAGTTATGGTAGTAGATGTTGTAGTTGTTGTGGATGTTGTGGATGTTGTAGTTGTAGTTGTAGGCGGTTCACCAAAAGGCAATTCCGCAATTTGTTTAAGCATAAACTTTATCAAGGCTTGCAAATCTGCAACGTCAACACTGCTACTTCTCAAATCGCAATCAGCATTAATCAAATTTTGACCCAAGAGCGTGATTTTACCCGACACGTGTTTACCAAGCAAAACCACGTCCGCAATTTTGCCCGCACTGCCGTCACAATCAACATCACCACAGTTAATCGTATCCGCATATGTAACTATATTTTTTGAACTATTCACCGCAAACACAGCAAAAGAAAGCACAAAAATACAAAGCACTAAAATAATTTTATTGGTCTTCATATACAACACCCCTAGCATACTATACTTCACATTATACTCTTCATATTATGCGTTGTCAACATTAAAATTATCTTAATATTATTAAGTTTTTGTATATAAAAAAAGCAGACAAATGAAACGTCCACTTTTTTTAAAAACAACTTAAACAGCCTCTACGCTGGTTGCAAATCTAATTAAACTAAAAAAGTTGCAAATCTATTAAACTAAAAAAGTTGCAAGGATTTTTAAAAGATGCAATAAATTAAGGGTGCAAAGGTTATTATTGCGGCTCAGAGGAAAAACAGAGTTCCGAAAGTTTATCAAAAACATCACGTGATTTACTGTTGCTGTCATGAAAACATTTTATTGTAAACTCTTCTCTACTGTCAACTTCATGGTAAGTTACATTAACTCCGCGAGGTCTTTTAATGCCGTCAGTTGCAACCGAAACATCTGTTATTTTAACTTCAACAATTGGACGATTAAAATTTATAAAACCTTTTTTGTCTGCCCCAGTAACGACAATAATTCCTTTATACCAAAGAGTTGTGCCACCGATAGCTATGTAACCATCTTTTTTCATTCGCCGTGAAAACAAAAAATCCTGTGCTTGCCAAAATAAATCTAAGGCAATAATCAACCCTAAAATTCCATAAAATATATTTTTATACCTCACTTTGTTTTCAAGTTTTGCAATTATGACTGCTCTTCTTCACTCTTAAAACATTTGCAACTTTTCTGGCTTTGGCGTAAATCATTGCAACCAAATAATCTTTTGTAAAACTAACAAACCGCGACATTAAACAAACAATACAGTCAAACTATGACGCAAAATTGTCAATTGTCAATTGCTTAACTAAGCACTATACTATTCAAAATCCCCTCTAAAACTGCTGTGTCGTTGCCGTTATAAATAATCGCATACGGGGCATAGGCACCAGTTGTAATGTAAACAATTACGCCTTTAATGCCGTCAGTTTCAAAATCAACACGATAACCCTTTCGTGTGCCAAGGGTGAAATTTTCGTTCTGTGCGGTAACTTTCATACCTGCCGATGTATAAAGCTTTGCAATTGAGCTTGCAGAGGCATATTTAACCGCATATTTTGAATCAACAGACAGCATATTATCCGCGTTTGATACCTCCACTACTCCGCTTTCCTCGGACACATTATAGCCGTTCGGTACGATTAATTTTAGTTCTTTATTTGAATAATTTCTACCATTAACGATTGCAGTTGGCGGGGCAGTTGTAACAATGGGCTCAGTCGAAACTGAGCCATTGTTATTATTATTTAGTGGATTTGTTACAAATGGTTTTTGGTCATTAGAAATGCCTGCTGTGTTACCTGTTCCGCCTGCATCAGAATATTTATTAAAACCCTCAGCGTAACCATACGCAAATCCCTCGTCATATTTAGGGTCTATTCCGTTACTATCAGAAAAATTTTGACCGTAACCGTAATCATAAAGTGCGTCATATTCACCTGCGGATTTACCGTCATACGCACCTTTGTCATAACCGCCCCAGTCTTTGACGCCGAAACCGTCTAAGTCACTATTGGGGTTCTCTTTTTCTTTTACGCCGTCAAGAAAACCAGCTTCATAGCCTTTGAAATAACCGTCTTCAAACTCTTCATTTTCGCCCCAAGACGTTTCGTAAGTTGCGTTTTTCTCAAAATAAAGTCCGTCAAAAAAGCCATCGTCATAACCGTAATTATAACCATCTTCAAAAGTTACATCATCGCCGAAATAGTCATATTCATCATAGCCATAGTCATATTCATTGTCATATGACGAACCAAAACTATCGAAAAGGTCTTCGAGCGAGTCTGTAAGCGAAGTAAGCTCGTCGGTGTTGATATTGTCAACATAAGAGCCGATATTAGCAAAATCTATAAAGTTTTCGGGAATATCAAGTTTCTTTGCACCATCATATTTAACACCATATTTCAATGAGAAATATTTTTTATTGTCAACATTAACAGTAGCTTCAACAACAGGACCACCATCATAAGAATAATCAACGATAAGTTCAACATCACCTATGCTTGTAATATCGTCAGAAACTGTTATAGAGAGTGTACCAACAGGATATTGCTGACCTCTTTTTTCAATATAACCAAAATCTTTAAGTTTAACAGGGAAAGTAAATTGCTCGGAATGCTCTGCATCAGAGTCAGTATTTATAGTCACTTTAATTGTACCAGTTGCTTTTTCATCCGATGTCCAATCAAGTGTGCCTTTGTAAGTCAAAGGGTAATAAGTTCCGTCAAAATCGTCTTTGCTTTTTGCACTGATACTGCCCTCGACGCCTAATTTCTTGCCATCAAGTGCTTGGAGCATTGAGAGAGTAACAGAACCGTTATCTCCGTCAATATCACCATCAAGAGTGATTTCTGTGCCATAAATTTCGCCTTTTGAGTTGATATAGCTGTCAAGAGTTATATCAAAATTAAGGTCTAAGTTATCCCATTCATCATCAACATATTTGATTGCAAGTTCAATTGCAGCTTTATAGGTATGTTGGTCAAGTTCTGGAATACCTAAATCTTTAAGAATTTCAAAAACGAATTTTTCATTTTTGAGTTCTTCAAGTGCATTGATAAGAACGTCTTTTAATTCATCAGAAGACATTGTTGCACTTGTTATCGCAAATTTTTGTTTAACCCCTGCAACGTCAACAGTTTTTGATTTTTCAAGACTTACATCGCTGAAACCATCAACAAAAATTGCGTTGTATCTGTTTAATAAATCGGTAACATCGCTTGGTGAAAGATATTTTGCAAGGTCAAAATCTTTCAATTTTTCGGTGATATCAGCAGTTGCAGAATTTTTGATATTGTCGGCGTCAATACCAAGTTCGTTTTCAACATCGCCGAAATAATAACTTGCCAAACCGAGATAAGAAGAAAGAACACTTCCTGTGTTGCCACCTGTTAACTCATCAAACTTAACACCAATCCAGCTGTCAGAAATTCGCGAATATTGACCATAAATCGCATCATTATTAAGAACAGCGTTAACTGTTCCAAAATCAGTTTCGTTCAGTACCGCAGACAAAATCAAAGACGCAAATTGTTTTTCAGCAACCAGCTCAATATCAGCAGACGCTTTTATGCCGTCAGGAAAAGTGTCAGAAATGCCCATAACAGACGCCGCGTCAGCAGGAACTTCACCGCTAAGCGAGAGTTTTAGGTTCTGTGTGCCACTGATTTGGTCAAGCAAACTGCCGTATTGTTCACCATAGGTTTTCGCAACTTTCTCAAAATTTTCCTTTTGAACAGTTGCAAAATATTTCTCAGGCGACATAGTGTTCATGCGAACAAAATTTTTAACAGACGGCACAAACGCATAGGACAAAGCACTTCCCGCAATAACAACAGCCAAAGCCGCTGCAATAATCAGAGGTACTTTCTTTAACCCTTTTTTCTTTACGACCGTTGCACCCGTGTCAAATTCATTATAACTGCTATTTTCAGGAGCATATACACTGTCAGCACTATATGTACCATCAACAGTTAAATTTGAAACATCACCATTCAATGTTTGAACAGGAAATTCACCAGTGGTAACCGTCAAATTTTGAGTAGGAGCAGAATTAATAACAGGAACCTCATTATTCCCAAGAGTATCCGCTAAATTTGCAGTAGGAACATCCGTCCCAAGAGTATCTGTTAAATCTGAGCTAGAAACTTCATTATTCTCAATACCCAAATTTTCATTTTCTTTATAAGCCATATTAAACCTCCATTAACATATAACTCTAACATACTATCATATACTTAATAATATGTCAAATATTTTTTTTGAGCACTTCATGTCTGCCTTTGCGACCTCGCATCATTGCACCTTTGAAAAACCTTTGCGACTTTTTTCTCCTTGCCGACTTGCGACCATTGTTCGCAGAGTTAAACATTAATTAAGTTAAATTATGTCAACTATCAACTTTACACTATTAACTTTCAACTATCCGATACCCTTGCAACTTTTTTCGCCTTACTCATTTGCGACCATACCACGTAGTTAATAGGTAATAGTTAATAGTTGTGGTGTCGTCTGTCGCCGACGTTTACGCGGGATAGTTTGATTAAACCGTTAGTTATCGGTCGCGTTTTACGGGTTTAAATAGAAATACATACTTTCAATTTTACATTATAAAATATACACTATTCAACGTGCTTTTCGTAGAACTATTAAAACAAACAACAATTAAATTAAACTTAAATGCAAAGATGTCGGAGAGTTAATAGTTAAAAGTTAATAGTTAATAGTTATGGTGTCCGCCTACGGCGGACGATTACGCGAGTTATTGTAAATAGGTGATTATTTTACTGTCGCGTTTTTATCGCATTACAAAAATATCCATTATTGCAAATCAATTAAACTTAAAAAGTAGCAAAAGCGTCGGATAGTTGAAAATTGATAGTGTAAAGTTGATAGTTTCGCTACATAATTTAACTTAATTAATGTTTAACTCCGCGTTTAGCAGTTTTACAATGAAACCATTGGTTGCAAATCAATTAAACTAAAAAAGTCGTAGTGGCTAATAATAAGTCGCAATGATTAAAGGGTGCAAAGGCAATCGTTGCGGCTCAAAATAAAAAAGGAGAAAAAATGATAACAATATCTTTATGTATGATAGTCCGCGATGAGGAGGAAACTCTCGCAAGGTGCTTGGAATGTGCAAAGGCTTTTGCTGACGAAATTATAATCGTTGACACGGGGTCTGTTGATAGTACGGTAGAAATTGCAAAAAACTATACGGATAAGGTTTTTGAGTTTAAGTGGGTAGATGATTTTTCAAAGGCAAGAAATTTTTCATTTTCGCATGCGACAATGGATTATCAGATGTGGCTTGATGCTGACGATATAATTTCGGAACAAGACCAGCAGGCTATTTCCGAGCTGAAAAACACACTAGAACCCGATATTGACATGGTTTATATGCAATATAAAGTCTCGGAGTTAAATTATTCACGTGAGCGTTTAATCAAAAATATTAAGGCTTTACAGCGTTGGAACGGTGCAATTCATGAATGTATCGCACCTGTCGGGAATATTATATATGCCGATATAACCATTACTCACGCAAAAGTAAAACAAACTGCACCCGACAGAAATCTTAATATTTTTAAGAAAATGCTTGAACGCGGAGAACATCTCGTACCGCGTGAGCAATATTACTACGCTCGCGAGCTGATGTGGGTGGGTCGCAATGATGAAGCCACCGCACTCATGGAAACGCTCATCAAACGTACTGATGTTTGGATTGAAAACAGAATAAGCGCTTGTTTGGATTTGTATAATATGACTAAAAATGCGAGTTTTTTATATAAATCTTTTGAGCTAGCTACTCCTCGTGCGGAAATTTGCTATGAACTTGGCAACTATTATCTCAGCACAAATGAATATAAAAGAGCGATTTGGTGGTATGAAAGTGCCTTGAAATGTACCCCTTCAAACGGCGGTTTCAACGTCACAGATTGCTATGGCTTTAACCCTTATCTTCAACTTTGCATTTGTTATGATAAACTTGGAGATAAACAAACCGCAATAGAATATAACAAAAAAGCGGAGGCAATTAAACCCGACCACCCGTCTGTTGTTTTTAATAACAATTATTTTCTTTGAGCACTTCATGTTTGCCTTTGCGACTAAATATCATTGCAACTTTGAAAAACCCTTGCGACTTTTTTCTCTTAAATCATTTGCAACCAATGGTTTCATTGTAAAACTGCTAAACGCGGAGTTAAACATTAATTAAGTTAAATTATGTCGCGAAACTATTAACTTTACACTATTAACTTTCAACTCTCCGACACGCGTGAGTTATCTATCGCACATTAAAACTAAAACGCGAAATATCACGGACACATGTTATGTGCAGGCAGGTGTTACCTGCAACTATACACTATTAACTTTCAACTATTAACTATCGGCAAAGCCGACATAATCAGCTATTCATTCGCACCATATTTGCCTGACACATTTTCAACTTTTGTGATTTTATTTTTAATAATGGTGTATCGCATATATTTTAATGCAGAAGTTTCAATTCGGTCAACATTTTGTTGCCAAGTCGGAGTGTCTTGATAGAGTGCGACAGTTAAAATAATAGTATCATTACTTTTGATAACTTTTTTTATTTTAGCATGATATGAAAAATATTTAGGTTCCATTGGTATGACGTATTGCCGTTTGCTTTCGTTATATAAAGCTGTGTAATCCCCGATTTTTATCGTTTTGTGAGTTATTTCACACTCACCAAAAAGTTTTTTTGCGGCTTTTTCAACGTCTGCTTGCGGAACGAAAACGACATCAAAACTTTTATCATAGTCTTCAAGTTTGCTGTGAAGAATAACTTCCCAAACCGCGAAAGTCAATAGGTTAGTCGCTGAAATTTCAGAAGTATTCTGAAAAGCAGGGGTATCGGCGATAACTGTTGGCTCAACCAAATTTAAATATTCATTATAATCGGGTTTGATAATTTTATTTACAAGTATTACCGCATTCCAAACCGTCCAAAATAAACCGATAACAGCCATTGCCATTATCAAAAGTCCGATGGTTGTATAGCGTTTTCTGTCAAAAATTCGCACACGTTTATTTTTTTCTTTATATTCGGTGTACATGCCTTTGATTTTGCTTTCCAATTCAGCTTGTGAAATTTTTAAAGTTTCGGCAAGCATTTTGGTATCAATATTGGTTGTTTCAGTATCTGTTTTAGCTGCTTCGATATTTGTTTTAGCTGTTCCAATTTCAATTTTTTCGTCCATTTTTCACTCCTTTTTTATTTTGAGCACTTCATATTTACCTTTGCAACTTCTAATCATTGCGACTTACTTATGAACCCTTGCTACTTTTTTCTACTAAATCATTTGCAACCAATGTTCGTGTAGTTAAACATTAATTAAGTTAAATCATATCGCGAAACTATCAACTATTAACTGTTAACTATCCAACGCATATCGAATTTTAACGTAAAAAGCGAAAAAAGTCAAATGTTTTTGTTATACTACTACAATGTAAAAAGTTATTTCTCTGAAAAAGAGAAATAACTTTTTTATATATTGTAAATAAAACGCACAGTAAACTAATCACCTATTTACAATAACTCGCGTAATCGTCGGCGTCAGCCGACACAATAACTATTAACTATACACTTTTAACTATTCGACCCGCCCGCGTGAGTTAACTAACTATACAGTTAAACTATGACGCGAAATACAGGCAGGCGTTGCCTGCAACTATTAACTCTTAACTGTTAACTATCCAACGCATATCGAATTTTAACGTAAAAAGCGAAAAAAGTCAAATGTTTTTGTTATACTACAATGTAAAAAGTTATTTCTCTGAAAAAGAGAAATAACTTTTTTATATATTGTAAATAAAACGCACAGTAAACTAATCACCTATTTACAATAACTCGCGTAATCGTCGGCGTCAGCCAACACAATAACTATTAACTATACACTTTTAACTATTCGACCCGCCCGCGTGAGTTAACTAACTATACAGTTAAACTATGACGCGAAATACAGGCAGGCGTTGCCTGCAACTATCAACTAACCGTCACGCGTGAGTTAACTAACCATACAGTTAAACTATGACGCGAAACGCCAGCGGGGGCTCCCCGCACTTTTAACTATCAACTAACCGTCACGCGTGAGTTATCTAACTGTACAGTTAAATTATAATGCGAAATGTCCACATGTTATGTGCAAAGCAGGCGTTGCCTGCAACTATCAACTAACCGTCACGCGTGAGTTAACTAACCATACAGTTAAACTATGACGCGAAACGCCAGCGGGGGCTCCCCGCACTTTTAACTATCAACTAACCGTCACGCGTG